>NZ_NPDL01000007.1 GCF_002811475.1 Leptospira hartskeerlii | reverse complement strand
ATCTTTTTATCACCAATTAGTGAAATGAACGGTCCCAAAAGTAAGGCTTGGAATAACTGAGCTGTTCCACCGCCGCTACCTCCAGAAGCAGTATTGGATCCAAAAGTCGTATTACTTCCTTCAATTCCCCCTAAGCCACCGCCGCCAGAAGTTCCGGTAATAAAATCGTTAGCTCCACCGCCGCCGCCGCCGCCTGGTCCTCCAGCTGCGCCTATTAAATGACAATTTAAAACATATATATCTTGGGGAACGGTAAAATTGAAAGCGCCTGGAATCGATCTTGAAAATAGAATCGTTTCGTTTTCTGTAAAAGATTTAATAATAGAAGGTAGAGAAGTTTCTAAATCTTGTAAGGCAACAGCTATAAAGGAATATGTTTGTCCTTCAACGGGAGTATTAAATAACACATGCCTTTGTCCGCCTCCGGAGATTTCTTGAACTTCATCATAATCTAATAATGATACCGTAGGGCCAACCTTCATAAAGATCCTATATCCGGATGCAATACTAGAAAACACTTTAGCTGTAGCAACACGCCAGCCACCGTTTACGACGTCTAAAACAGGCGTTACAGAAACGGCGCCGGCAAAAAGAGCTCTATGCTGTAGCATAATTTTGAGAATAACTTCCGTAATATTTTGATCCGGAATAATAGAAAATCATCAGATCTGCTTTATTGGGACCGGAACTTAAGATTGGTGCGACACCGCCAGGCCATACTACGGAAGAAGGCCAAGTAACCGTTCTTCCACCTGTCGTGTCTTGTATTAAAAAAATAGAATATACTTTACCTGATTTTGGCCCGGAAAAACTTAAAACACAATTTGCAGAATCTAAAATCAATCTATGTGCATAACCAACACCAAAATTAATCGTTTTAGAGGCACCAGAATTTCCATTATCAAATTCAGGCGCATTGATCTCGTCAATCTCGTTCTGTAAAGTGTTATCGTTCGTATATAAACGCCCGAACTCCGAACCTAAAAGATTTCCGTCATTTGGCGTAAACCGATTAAAAGCAGTCTCCGGTGTTGGATATGGTGTTGGCATATAGCTGGACCCCTAAAAATTATTCCTATTAATAAAAATATATTCGTTCTTATATTCTACGAAGTATGACCTTTCCCCAACCCGGTTCGCGTAGTCATGACGCGATTTCCGGTTCCGGTATTCGCAACTGCAACAAATGTTCCTAACTCATGAGACCAGCAAACGGAAGTCCAGTTATTGTCAGCCGCGCTTGTTCTCACTGTCCAATGAATACCGTCGGAAGAGGACATGACTCGGTTTCCGGTTCCGGTGCCTGCAACAGCAATAAATAGTTTTAATAAAGGAGACCAGCAGATTGAGGTCCAAAGAATATCTGCGGCACTCGAACGGATCGTCCAAGTAATTCCATCGGGGGATGTCATTACTCGATTTCCCGTTCCTTGATTTGCGACAGCCACAAATAGTCTAATTTCCGCTGCCCAACAAACAGAAATCCATGGTTGATCAGTTGCGCTGCTCCTCACAATCCAGTTTGTTCCATCAATAGATGTCATTACTTGGTTTAAGGTAAAATTACTTCCTACGGCAACAAATAGTCCAAGTTCTGCTGCCCAACAAACAGAAGTCCAATTTATTGCCAATGTCACCGTTCGAATCGTCCATGTAGTTCCGTTAGCAGATGTCATCACACGATTTGTTCCAGAACTAGCCACCGCTACAAAAAGATTCAGTTGCGGCGACCAACAAACCGAATTCCAACTATTGTCTGCAGCACTCGTGCGAATCGTCCAAGTAAACCCATCCGGGCTAGTCATTACACGGTTCGCGGTCCCACTAGTTGCAACTGCTACAAATAGATTTAAGGAAGGAGACCAGCATACAGCACTCCAGTTATTATTTGCTGCGCTTGTGCGGATTGTCCAAGTAACTCCATCCGGGCTAGTCATTACACGATTTCCGGTTCCACTATTTCCAACAGCAACGAACAAATTCAACTGCGGTGACCAGCATACAGAAGTCCAAGTATTATCCGCTGCACTCGTGCGTGTTACCCAAAAATCGGCAAACCAAGAGGCCATGTTTTTTAGAAAAGTAGGAACTAAAGATTGGATAAGAGAATCCACTGCCCTTTGAGAAGGAGCAAGATCTGTCGCCAGAGGAGCATTCCAATCGGGCGTATTTGTTACGTAAGTTTGTGGATTTAAAGCAGTTAACTGGTCTTGTAAAGCACGATCATTGGCATAGAGACGAGAATATTCTATTCCAAACAGGTTTCCGTCACTTGGCGTGCTCCGATTAAAATTTGTATTTGGTGATGTTTGAGGAATTGTCATAGTGTTTTCAGTTTTCCTAATATGATTATTACTTTAGAATTCACTTATCCTAAATAGCCAACACCTAAGCCAGAACCAGAAGTTATAACTCTTTGCGTACTACTTAATACAGGCAATTGAACCCCAACAAAAATTCCAAACTCTGGAGACCAGCATATAGAATTCCAATGAATATTCGAAACTCCAGTCCGAAATGTCCAATCCAAACCATTAGGAGAACTCAGAAGACCGCCACTTCCCCCTTGCGATCCCACTACAAAAATGCCCAATTCAGCAGACCAACAAATGGACGATAACCAAAAATTTATAACAGAGGTATTCAAACGAATCGTCCAAGTAGTTCCATTCGAAGAAGTTGCTATTTGCTGGGTGGGAGAATTATATCCTGATACTGTGACGAAAATATTTAGTTCGGGAGCCCAACATACGGATGACCAAATTCCGGAGGCTATAGTAGTGGAAGTCCAGCTGATTCCGTTCGAACTTGTCAGTACTACTGCCGAACTACCTACAGCTACAAACAAGTTCAAAGCTGGCGACCAACACACGGAATACCAATTATTATCGGCACCACTTGCTTGACTCGTCCAGTCAACCCCGTTCGGACTTGTCATTATTCGATTTCCGGTTCCTGAACTCGCAACTGCTACAAATAAATGTAATTCGGGAGACCAGCAGACTGAATTCCAACTATTGTCTGCTGCACTTGTTCTAATAGTCCAATTTCTTCCATCTGGGCTAGTCATTACTCGATTTCCGGTTCCCGAACTCGCAACTGCTACAAATAAATGTAATTCGGGGGACCAGCAAATAGAATTCCAACTATTGTCTGCCGCACTTATTTGAAGGAGCCAAGTGACTTTATTCGGGCTAGTCATTACTCGGTTACCTGCTCCTGAACTCGCAACTGCTACAAATAAATGTAATTCAGGGGACCAACATATGGAAGTCCAATTGTTCTCATTCGTAGTATCTATCAAAGCCCAAAAATCTACTAACCAACCGGCAAATCTTCTCAGAGGAATAAGACTCTTTGTTCGGAAATCCAACGCTTTGGTGGACGGAGCAATAGAAGTAGACGGAGAAGACCAATTTGGAGTATTAGAAAGTTGTGATTGAGGATCAAATTGAGTTTCTAAAAAATTTACCTCGTTTTGGAGCTCATTATCATTTGCGTATAATTGAGAGAACTCTGTTCCAAATAATAAACCGTCATCAGGAGAAGTACGAGTAAATATTGTATTTGGATTGTTATGTGGGATTGTCATTTTCCTATCCCATTTCGAGTGGTCATTATCCCGCTATCATTTGCTACAGCTACAAATATGCCTAATTCGGGAGACCAACAAAGGGCCGTTCCGAAAAAAACCTGTATTTTTCTCAAACACCAATTAACCCCGTCTGAAGATGTCATAATCCCGTTCCCCATAAATCCACCCGTAGCAAGAGCCACAAATAAATTTAGTTCTGAAGACCAGCTTATGGAAGTCCAATAACCTCCGTTCATAACGCCATTGCTCTGCCAATTGATTCCATCGGAAGAAACAAGTATCTGAAAGACTCCTACCCCGTAACCAACTGCCAGGAATATTCCAAGTTCGTTAGACCAACAGATAGAACGCCAATGGTCTCCGGCGACATATCGGGATGTCCATACGATCCCATCCGGACTTGTCATCACACCTATGTCCATAAGCGTACCGACAGCAGCGAACAAACCTAACTGTGGAGACCAACAAACCGAACTCCAATTATTATCTGCAGCACTTGTTCTCGCTACCCAATCAATTCCATTCGAAGAAGTCATCACTCGATTTCCAGTTCCAGAACTTGCAACTGCTACAAAAAGATTTAATTCGGATGACCAACATACGGAAGTCCATTGATTATCAGCAGCACTGGTTCTACTCGTCCAATTCGTTCCGTTGGAACTTGTCATCACTCGATTTCCAGTCCCAGATTTTGCAATTGCAACAAAGAGACTTAAAGAAGGAGACCAACATACAGAGGTCCATTGATTGTCCGGACAACTATTAGCCCCCCAATTGATTCCGTTCATCGAACTCATGCTTCGATATGTATCTGCCGCTCCATCAGATACTGCCACGAACATTCCGAGAGAAGGAGACCAACATACAGAACTCCATGCGCTAGTAACAGGAGATGTGCGACTAGTCCAAAAATCCAATATCCATCCCGAGAACGTATTTAAAACCCTCTTCGCTTTTAAATACGCCGCCTTTACAGAAGGAGCCGTATTCGTAGGAGGATTGGACCAATTTGGCGTATTTGTAATAAATGAAGTAGGCAGTAATTCATTCTGAAGATCCGTTACTTGAGCTTGCAGTGCATTATCATTCGCATACAATCGCTCAAATTCGGCTCCAAATAACAAACCATCGTTATGCGTGTTTCGATCAAAATTTGTATTAGGTGAAGGGTTTGGAAGAGACATTATAATGGTACCTCTCTCAGTTTAAAATCGTATATTATAGTTGAATTCTTCGGTTTATCAGGAAAGGTATCTTTAAAAATCGAAGTGCCATCTGATAAATAGACGATCTCATTAATATTCTCTCCATTTTCTTCAGTGAAGCCAATACCAATCGTATATTCGCGAGTTCCATCCGGCAATGGTTGTATACGGACCGGCTTTCGAACCAATTCATTCTCAAGTTGACCTGAAGAAGGAAGAGGAATTATATTCCCGCCGCTCCCAATAGCCGCTTCATCTATAATATAATTTGCTTGCGGATTCCAATACGTTAAACCGTCGAAAAAACCTGTTCCATCCCAAGTCTTAGTTCTTTTCGTTCTCGTACCTTCTCTTGAATCAAGGAACACAAATCGTATTTTAGTTTTTGCATAAACTCCTGCGGGGCGAATTAAATCTACTGCCTTTGCGAGTAACGTAGGCACTTTGAGAAAATCTACTTCTCCCTCGATCTCGATAACGAACGAAGCAGGACGTTTCTCATCCGGATCTAACGGATCGTTTCCATCCAAAACCCCTTGATCGTCCAAGACTAACTCTGAATCTAAGTAAAATTCTTTCGGAATAAAAGCTGCTCCAGTTTCAAGGCCGGCAACGTTTTTCCCAATCTCGATAATTTCTGGAAGTGTCCCTTTTGCGAGACGCTTGCTAATCGCTATCAATATAAATAAACGATAAACGTCATCGTCATATCCTGGTTCTCTTGTTTCGTTAACCAAAGAACCAAGTTGATCTAAATTCACTCCGGAAGCTAAATAAATATGCTCAAGATCCTTGATCGCCTGTAGTTGGATCTCTATCTCATCAAATTCTGCAGAGATAATTTTCCATAACTTTCCTAACCAAGAATTTTCATCTCGGTTCAGAATGGATTCTGGAAATTTCTTAAGTAACTCTAACGCGCTCATGGTGTATAATAAACAGTAACATTAGCAGTAGTCGTTTCTGCATATTGCGTAGGATCAATAACCAGTTTAGGAACCCAAGTAGGATCGGGAGGAATGGTTCCAAAAGCTGTAAAAGATAAATAAACTTTGATATCTTCTATCCCTTTGATCCCATCAAAGTTCGCAATGATTTGCCATGCCATTACATCAATGCCTAAATCGAGTCCAGGATATTCAATCGATTCAGATCCGATTGTATCAACCCCTCCCACAAGCTGCACTACCCTCGTTTTGACAACATCTGCATTCGCAGCGGACCACTCAGAATTTTTTGTTATTTTTACTGCAACGAAAACTTGTTTCGCAAATGGAACTGCCCAATACATGGTATGAACTTGCCCATTCGCATCCGTAACATCTTGAAATTGCTTGCCTGGGCCATCGGCTGCAAAAGTCTCAATTCCTGCTGGCTTTGACCGAAAAATTGCTTCACCAATGTCTTGGTTTATTGCACTACCAGCTACTACGATCTCTATCGAATGCGGAGGTCTTCCTTCATCCACTGTACTCTTTACATTTTCATAAACAAAGACCGCAGTAACCCCATTGACATCTAAAAGGGTTTCTCGAATAGCCGGTAAAGAAGATCCACCAGATGCACCTCTATCTTTATATCTTTGCCTTAACTCTGCGTCAGACTCGATCGGTCCACCTCCTGTAGAAGGGGCAGAGTTTGTAACAGAATTAATTCCCGGAAGCTGAGTTACTATTTCCGTAATAGTTCCAGCTGCCACTACAGTTTTTCCTCCAGAATCTATACTACGAAAAGGGAAATCTGTTCCTGTAGGATTATTGGTCACTAACCCAGGCTCGATTATCTCGAATTGAACTCCAGTGGGAGTTTGTACAATAAAACCGGAAGAAACTTCTGCGCCTGGGTCTCCTGAAACTTTTATAGTAACAGTCGATTTTCTTGCAGGAATTCTAGAAAGCCCCCCCTGAGCAACAATCCGGTCTAACTGTACTCCTTCTGCCTGGCTGATAAATTTTGAATAATATGTTTCTTCTAACCCCTGCCAGACCTCATCGAATTCTCTAGCAACGTTTTGAAGAATAATTCCTAATTCTCCATAAGGAGAAAGATCGATTTCCGGACCAAAATTCTCCTCCAGCTTAGCCCTATCTTCTAAAGCCTGAAGAATATCTGCATACGATTTACGAACGAAGCCTTGCGGAGTTACACCAAATGCCATTACACACCTCCGACAGCCGAACTCGAAAGAGTACCGAATTTACTTTCAACTTCAAATTGAATGGATACTCGTCTAGTCTTTGGATCAAAATCCGCATCTAAGGAAACGATCTTGGTTACTGCAGGTTCTTTTAAGATCGCCTTTCTTACCTCATCTAGGAAAGCTGATCTTACGAAAATTTTTTGATCTACTAAACTTAACCAATCCACTCCTTCATTCGGAGCCAGATACCATTCGCCTAAAAACATTTTCAGACGATTCCCCAATATTTGTCGAAGAGCATCAACTCCCTCCAACATAACAAGACGGCCTCGATTAGGAGTTAAATCGTTTGACCCTTGGCTCTCGGTATACACTAAATCGTTATTTTCGATCTTAAATGTTTTCATAATATAATAATAAATCCTTTAAGACATTTGGGAAGAAGAAGGTGGAGGTCCAGTTGTTCCGGCACCAACCGTTACACCGCTGTGAGTGTGAGCATTGAATTTAGCCTTAATCTCACCGATAGAAAGTCCACCTTCGCTCGAACCAGAAGCGGAAAGTCCCGTTTCATATACTACATCGCCTGCAACTTCTCCATCGACAGTAATATCGCCGGTCACTTCTATTCCATCCGAACCAATTGAAAGTTCTGTTGAACCTACCTTAAGAGTCAGTTTTCCGTCCTCGAACTTGATCATATTTTCCGGTTCGGACCATCCCTGTTCTGCAATGCGACCTAGTAAACACGCGTTCTCCAATCCGAAAATTTTAGAGTCTGGTCGAACTTCCTGTTTACGTCCTCCTCCTGCTAAACTATTAGAAATATCGAATGTAGAAAAACCGACCCAAACCAAATCACCTCTTTGATAGAAAGGTTTAATATAACAATTTTGACCTATCTGCACATATTGCACAGGAACCCCTGGGATCACAGGGTAATTAGATACTTCGTCCAATTCGTTTTTCTCTCTCACCAAAGGAAGCACATCTGCTCTCATCGTGTCTGCATTGAAGGATTCAACTTGGCAGACCATGCCCAGCTGCATTCCTCTTCCTTTTTTATCTGTGTAACGATCTAATAATTCTGAGAAACTCATGCAGGTATCACCTCGAACTCACAATTTGCATCGCCGAATGTAGAAAAGTTTTTAGTTCCTTTTACGATCTTTGCAGTTAGATTTACATCTTTAGATTCAATCTTCACGATCATGCCTACACAAAGAGAATAGAGAAATAAAGTCTTAATCTTATATCCTTTCGCAGTTTTCTCCGGCTTATCCAAAAGCCCTGAATAGGAATTTAGTAAAGTAACTTGTTTCTTTTTTGAATTCTTTGGTTGGAGAGTTAATAAACCATTACGAAAATAAAATTCAGATTTAGTATCTGCTGCGATTTTTCTGATCGAATCACTGAATCCCCGAACAGTTATCGAATCGTAAGTCTTATTCTCACCCAATTCGATCTCACCTGGATCTATACCGATACTTTTACAAGCATCTTTAATTACAGAAACTGCAGATGATTTTTTATAACTCTTATTAACGATCGCAGTACTCCACTTAGTCGTAGAATCTGAGATCTTAACTTCTAAAATTCGCTCTACTCCGTTTTGAGAAACTGAATAATTAATTGCCTCTCCAAGAACCACAGTTCCTGAATCTTCCTTGTATCCCGCGCTAACTGTTACTTTCGGAAATATCTTTCCAGATCCTTTTTTCTTTGCCTCAAAGACTTGTATCGTCTCAGGAGATGGATTATATAATTTCAAAGTAGCAGATTGTAAATTACCGATCTTCTGCTCTTGAGTGAACTCTATAGAAAATGGAGGATAAGAGAATTCCCTTCCTCCGATATTCACTTTCGCTACACGATTGAAGAGAGTGCTCATTCTTCGGTAGACCTTCCAAGGATCAAAAGGATATCGTTTCCGAACATTTTTTTATTCGCGATCTGTCCTTGCAGTACACGGCTTTGTTCTATCTCCTGTGGATTTAAGGGTATGATTAATCTATTAATTTCGAGACCTTCGATCTTCGCATCGATAAGTTCCCTCGCATAACAAATCTTAGTCGTAAATAGAATGTTTGCATCCGAATCCAAGATAGTACATGTATAAAAATCGGATCTTTCGTTATATAAGAAACGAAACGAATAAGTTTCGCCTATGGTGAAATCTTTCTCAATTGGGATTTCACTCGATGAGATAGGTAAATATTCAAGTTCGATCATAATTACCTTTTATTTTAATCCACCACAAAGATTCTTATTTGCGCCTGCACTTCCGGAAACTTGCTTTGTTGCAGTAGCAGTGGCACCCGCCTTAGGAATAGGAGATTTTAGAGTCACTTCTACTTTTCTTGGTTCAGCTATTATGATTTTCTTAAGCTTTAAAGTTAACTTGCGTCCATCTCCTAGATCAACTGCTTGTTCTTCTGAAACGGATTCGATGATCAGACTCTCTACTATTTCATCGTAAGAGTAGAAGGAGATAATCACCTTCTTATCCATCCAGTCGTATAACAGTGATAGGCGCTCTTTAACTTTCTTATTTAGAAATGAGATCGGATCTAAAGGATCCCAATCGGAATCTGAAATAATTGCAGTTATGGAAATACCGATAGGCTCATCGGTCACATGGTCAGTTATATTAGCTCCCTTTTCCACTGCGTGATTCGTTGAATTTGCAGAACGATCTTTGGAAATCGAAATAGTAGAGTCGAATGTTAGATCGGTTCCATCACCCTTCAAATAGGTTTGGACTCTTTCTCCAAAGATTAAACTCTTAGCTCTTTGAACAATTGCTGGCATATTAAGTAATCGCTAATCCCAATTTTGCAGGAAGAATATCTTCAGACAATTCGTCCAAAGCCCGCATAACGGCTTCTTTGATCTCAGTTCCTGCTTCGTTAGAACCGCTAACATTAATTGTTAGAGTTCCTACAACACTTTGCACAACGACTGAACCGCCACCGGCTCCATTCGGGATAATTTTTCCGGAGCTTCCCGGAGTGAAAAGTTCAGGCCCTCTTTCTCCTACGAGGTAAGATTTTCCGGCAGAGACAACTCCTCCGGAAGCTCTTGCTCCACTTAGGCTCCCTAATAGTCCCCCACTTGCTGCTTGAGCTGAACTTCCACCCGCAATACTAGAAAGTGATTTTGCAGCAGAGAGCACCCAATCTGGAATTAAAGCATTCCAATTGATCGAAGAGAAAGCTGTTGTTACATAGCTTATGAAACCATTTATTGCATTTTTAATTTCGTCGAAATAAAAGTATAAAATCGATATGGGAAAAATAGCCATGATCAGATATTTACCGTAAGTTTTCGCAAAATCTAAAAGCGAATTAAATGCTTTTTTAATATCATCGAAGTAAAAGTATATTATGCTTATTGGAAATACTGCCATCACCAAATACTTCCCATATGTTTTTGCGAAACTTAAAAGCGAATTAAGTGCGCTCTTAACCCAAACTACTGCTTTTTCAAAAAAAACCTTAATAACAGAATCACCTCCGTTAAACCAAGCAAACAGATCTTTAACGGCTAAAGTGATACCTGCTATTACTAATCCTAAAGCTATTCCGGCAGCAATCGCCGGAAGCAAAGGAGCAATCGCAGCCCAAGTTGCGGAAGCCCAAGCCAAGGTGGCGGCAATAATAGGAGGCAATAAAGAAACTCCAAAATAGCTCGCCGCAATTGCCAAACCTGCAACAAGTGATTCTAATATTATAAATGCAACTTGCAATCTCTCTGTTCCATGAGTTGCATCTGTAAAATATTCTATAACGAAAGAAAAGGCATCTACTAACGGAATAACTGCCGGAAGCAACGCCTTACTTAATGTTTGCTGCAACTTTAGCAATGAATTATCATATTGCTCTTGGACATATACTCCGTTACCCACAACCTGATTAAAATCGTTTTGAAGCTTAGTCATGCTTACATTATCTTTAGTATATTTATCTAAAAGTTTCTGCCTATCTTTCTCGGGAAGTTTATAAAGATCAGAAAGACTCTGCCCAGTGACTACGGAAATTTTTTGAAATGTTTCCATAGACTTATTCAGGAAATCGACAGAAACTTTATTATCTAAGGCAGCCTTACTCGCTTCTAAAAGTGCTTTTTCAGAGGTTGTATTTTTAGATAATGAAACTGTTTTACGAATTGCATTTTGCAGTTGACCATAATCGTTTCCGGCTAAATTTTTTAGTATTAACCTTTGTTTTTCCAATTGGTTGTTTGCATCAGCAGCACCAACTAAAGCAGAAAATGCTTTAGCAGCAGTTATGGCAAAATTTCCGATATTCTTATATTGCTCGGATAATTCTTTAAAACTTTTTGAAGTAGCTTTTGCTGTTCCTTCTAATTTTTTCAACTCGGTAGAAGTCTTTTTAAAAGATGCACTCAAACGAATAAATTCGGCATATCCTTTGCTCAGATATACAAATTCGTAATTTATTTGAATTCCTTCTGCCATCTAATTACTTTCCGCGCGATTTGTTCGCAGCCTGCTTCTGTTCTTTAATCATTCTATCCACAAGTATATTCGCTTTTGCTAAATCTCTTGGATGCATTTCACAAGCTTCCGAATATGTTAGAATGCCGTTTACGACGGGTCTCCAGATCGCGATTTCTTCGTCTAATTCGTTTTTAAGTCGGATTTCCTCAAGACGATTGATTTGCAAGAGACGCCTTACCGTTTCTTGCTCCATTCTCTGGCCAGGAAAATCCGGGCTCCAACTCCCCTCTAAGAAATCGGGGAAGAATAATTTCCCATACCTCCTCAAGTTCTCGGATCCAAGATTTTAGTTCGGCTTGCTGTAATATAGTTTGCTTTCCATCCGGACCAAGAGGTCCATCAATGGATAATTTTGTGGCACCCTTTCCAGGAAAGACTACATGATCAAAACAATATTCCAAAATCACAGAAAGATCCATGTTTCCTTCCGCAATCTTAAACATCTTAGATTTTAATTTAATCCATTCCTTAGATCCTGGGTGCTGAAGAATGTATTCTTTCCCATTAACTTCAATTTTCTCTTGGTAAGACATATTATGATTCCTTTATTTTATTTCTTTTGAATTCATTCGCTTTCCGGCCTTATTTTTAAGATCCAGAAAGCGAATTCAAATATAGATCAACTCAAGTGCGCTTTATTTAGATCCGCACAAGTCAAAACCCACTCGACCCCGCTTTCCTCTACGCCGAATTCCTTATCCGGATCCGTAGATACCCAAGCTTGACTTGCGACTGCTACGAATTTTCCATCGGAATTATTCTTCACCATCACTGGGAAAGTATTCGGTAGATTTTTTACCAAATCCAAAAATGCATTATCCGGAGAAGTTCCCTTTAAGGTAAAAGTGATTTGTCCGGAAGTATTATTGTTTTTTGTTCTGGAAACTTCTCCCCTGGCACCTACGTGAGTTTTATAAACTTCATTATCAGCTCGTTTAACGGAAATGAAAGTACCGTCGAAGAATCCTGAAACCAATCTTCCAGAAACGGAAAGAGTAACCTGATTTGGATCGTATGTTCCTAAAAATTTATCAGCCATTTAATATTTCCTTAAACCGTAATTAAACCGTTAACATTTACTTTATGGATCGCACCGGCTAGATAGTATACGAACTTGATCCCTTTCAATTCTCTATTTGCGCGATCATTAACTGAAATATCAGCTCTTCGAGGAACGAAAACCTGGCTCATATAGACCTTATCATCCGATAATTTCAAATCATCTTCGGAAGATGCTCTTGCGACAATACCCGCATCTCCTGCTCTCTTCAAGACGTTACGTACCACACCTTCTACTTGCGCGATCCCTGAATCGTCTAAAGCTATCTTTTCATTATTTAAAAATAATGAGAGTAGATCGATCTGAAGCTGATCTTCGACCCAATCTTGCCCAACGATCACATCTATAAACTCTCCAGAGGTCGTTGTTCCTTCGTTTACGTATGTTGCTCCGGACATTGCTTGGAGCGCTTGGCCTTTACTGGTTCGAATCGTGGTCAATTCGGTTTTGCTAAACGTAGACGCATTTTGGCCATTCAAACGCTTCCACTTAAACGTGGTTGATCCGGGTTGTTTCGGAATATTCTGCCCAACCCAAGCGCACTCCGGAAAGTCGGCAGGAGCATTATTGTGAATTAGATATGCTTCCCTATCTACATTCCTAGAATCGAGAGAAGTAATATCAGAAGAACATCCGAAGAAAAATTTCTTATTCGCATTCGCCCAAGTGCCTGCGGCATTCAAATCAGCTTTAGCTCTTGAGGTGACGCAAATTGCATAAAAATTATCATCCAACCCACGTAACTCATCGAGAGCTTCAGAGATAGTATCCGGAGAAACGACTATCATAATGTCTTCCGGCTTCGGAGACTGAGCAAACATTGCAGACGCCATTTTATAAACATCATCAGAAGAAGTAAAACCGGCCGATGTAAGATCAGTTAAATCGGACACGATATTCTTTTCCAAAGCAGTTGCCGAACTATCTCCCGCTTTTAATATCAGCGGTCGAAACGATTTTTGTGTTAACCCTTGGGTCCCCCGAGTGATATCTATTATGATATCATTAATAAATGCCATTTGCTAAACCTCTACTTCCAGATTTTCATTATGACTGCCGAATTCTTCGGTGATTTGTATTTTGGAGATTATCTCAATCTCTTCGGTATATTCGAATGTATAATCGAATCGGATATCAAACCCAACCTGATAAAGCCAAGTCGAACTTTGAAAGATACTTTTATCTTGAATATTAGTACCAACAAAGCGAGGAACAATCGAATTCTCCTCGCAAAAGGAACGATTATCAGGAGAACCAAACCAATGAAACACAGTTAAAGCAGCCACTCGTGCATTTTCAAGACTCTGAGTATCAAAAAAATTTAATGAATATGTATCCTGATATTTTTCGAATCTAGTTTGAACTACAGTTGTCGGATCTCCAACCTTCTCCGCCCGCGTTTGAATATTTCTATAAACTGATTCCACTAAACAAGAAGTGGAGCGGTAAACACCGAGAGGATAAGAACTTTGCTGTTCGTCAAACCTGAGTAAAACGACCGAAGTATCGGATTGGATTCTCTGAAAGATAGCTTCTACAACTGCACCGGGAATCATCTATGATCAAAATCTCGTGTTAAAAAATATGCCAAAATATTCCATTAAAGACACATGATTATCAAAAAAAGACAAATATCTACAGTTTAAAAATTTATTTGATTAAGAATTAAACTTAAATTATCTTATTTAGTATATTATATGTATATTTGATGAATTAACGACATTTAATGGAAGCTTAGAGGCAAACAAGTAAAAAAAGGTTCCAGTAAAGCGGATAATTTTTAAAAAATTTGGCAATTATACCAAATAGGATAAAAAAGAACACATTCCGTTATCTGAATGAAACGGAATAGATCTCTATAATGAATCTTAGTAGATTTCTTAGTTAGGATTGATTAGGAAAGGATGGTGACAGCCGAACTTTGGTCCATAACGCAATAGCATATGTAGGCTTGAGAGTGAGCCGAAATCGCCGCCTCTATAGTTGAATAAAATTCCAACCAAGGAGCGTCAGTCCAGGTCGAGTTCAAAACCGTACATCCAGCACTTGACATTTCGACAAACTTAGAAGAGCCACCTTTGGCATGAATATCGATGGCAAAGAAACCGGTTTGGGTTACTGAAGAAGATTCATCCTTCCACTTGAACCAAGGTTTAGCGTTTTCGTGAGGAGCATATCGATTAACTGTTACTTTTGCATACTGGTTGAATGCTTTATGCCCTCTATGCATTCCTAATTTGTATTTGTAAATTCCTTCTGCAATTCTCGCCGTCCCTGCTGGATTCATTGGTTGGTTTAACCAATAACGTCCCGGATCAATCGTACATGAGTAAACTTTGAATTCCAAAGATCCATTTACTGTTCTGATCAAAAATAAAACGTCATTATATTCATTA
The DNA here is from genome assembly GCF_002811475.1 of Leptospira hartskeerlii. Taxonomy (NCBI): domain Bacteria; kingdom Pseudomonadati; phylum Spirochaetota; class Leptospiria; order Leptospirales; family Leptospiraceae; genus Leptospira; species Leptospira hartskeerlii. The sequence goes on along the minus strand of NZ_NPDL01000007.1, from coordinate 251,112 downwards.
ATGGCATCGTTATTGGTCTTGATAATTCCATCCTTAAAATCAATCCCTCTGACTCCGATAATCACCCAGCGATCATTAAGTAAACCATACTTTTCAGAGCCATATGCCAGAAGGCTCTTTACAAATTCCTTTGTCTCCATCGTTCCTTTTTCACCTAAGATCGGCATATAAAATTCCCCTTTAGCAATTCTCAGTCAAATCAACTGCGATGGCGCAAAATAATTCCTCACAGAAATTCATGTCAACTAAGATCTATTAAATTATTCTTTTAAGCGAACAGAATAGAGGAAAAAGATGAATATTCGAAGTTTATATAGTAGCTTGAATGATCCGGATCAGATCGTCTTCGACTTCTTTTGCTTCTTGCGCTAACGTTTTAGAATCGGATAATGTCCGCAAAAGTGGCTCCGGCCTAATCATACCGATCCTGGTCTTTCCATGATCGGTATATACCGAGATCCTACATGGTAAGGCAAAATTCATTTCCATATCTTCGTTTAGTACCTTGCTCGCGCGGGCAGGATTACAAACTTCGAAAATTCTGCATTCTTCCTGAAATTCCACCCCTTTCTTTTTCATCGTCTCCTTGAGATCGTGGATATGTAGCACCCCGTATTTTGCTTCGACTACGTTCTTTTGCAGGTCCAGAGATGCCTGCTCGACACTTTTTTCCGAATCAACAATGTATTTCATTAGTTTGTCTTCCTTTCATCTTATTAATGAGGCTTTATCCGTTAGACTCATAAAATACAATATACCCTATGGGGTATATTGTATTTTTTTTTGAAAAACATTTATTTATGGGAAGAAAAATCGTTGCCGTCAGCAAATATAAACTAAAACTCCATTATGCACTGCCGGACTTTCTTCGCTTCCCTTCTTCTATTTACATTCTCCATTTTCCCCAAGACTCCAGAATCTTCAGATGTATGCTCTAAGATCAAAATCAAGAATGATCAAAAAAAATGTTATTCTAAGGAATACCAAGTCGCTGACAAAGAATTGAATGTGACTTATAAAAAGATAAGAGAAGATCTATCCGAATCCCAAAAAGAAGATTTAAAAAAATTGCAAGTTCTTTGGATCGGTTACAGAGACGGTATCTGTGAAGGACCTATGTACGCTTCGGACGAATCCGGTTTGGAAACAATCATCTGCAAAACAGAAACCACAGCCGAAAGAACTAAATATCTAAATCATGTTTGGAAATTCGGCAAGGCATCTAAGGAAGGATTAGGCTCTTATACGGATGGTTTCGGAGGTACCTTAAAACTTTTCCGAAATAAATCCAGTAAAAGTATCCAATTTTCCTTTGATGTTGTAAGAGGTCCCACGGCTCACCTTGGTGAAGTAAGTGGAAATTGGAATCCAGCTAAAGAAGGCAAATGGACTTGGGCATCCACTGAAGGCTGTAAACCGGAAGATCCCGACTGTTGTTTATTGGAATTCGAATATTTTCAAAACAGGATAGAAGTAGAGGAAGTTTCTTGTTCTGCGTATCACGGCGCCAGAGCTTATTTCGGAGGAAGTTATAGATACAAATTCAAGTGAAGAAAATAGAACGCCTAACAGTTTGGTTTCGAACTGAAATCGTTAAACAATCTTCGTTATTTATAATTTCCTTATATATCAATTATATATAATTTATTTATAACAGTTGCATATCATTCAATCATTCTTTTGTATTTTATATTTCTACATGTTGTCACAGTCATATTTTTAGTTTCTTCTTGCTCTACATGCATAGCTCAAATATATTCGCCGCTGTTTGAAAATTTTTGTAATCCGTTTACAAAAATTTTTCAAAACAACTTTCAGATGAAAAAAATATTTGGAGATTCCTATGCGATTCTTTTTGTTAGCCCTGTGCTTAAGTGCGTTCTCAATCGGCCTTTGGGCAGATTGTCCCGACTACACTACCCCTTCTAACCCACCTAGTTTTTCAAAACCTACCAAAAGAAATTTCCGTAATTTTGGAAATACGATTTTAGCCGGTTTGTATGTGCCCTATCACATGGTGTATGACACGATCGTGAAATCCGGATCCAATGCAACCATGGTTGGTAAATTCGATTATGATGCGGTATTTCATAAAGATCTGGAAGGTGAATACATTCACGTTTATATCTATGGAACTGCTATGAGCGGTTGGACCTATGTGGGTCGTTATACCACAAATGGTGACGGAAAAATCACTGCGAACCTTGGAGTTCGTGCAACTGGTGATTATATAGTTCGTATGGTTGTAGAAGGTGATCTTTCTAGCGCAGACGGTTATCTGACCGTAGCGGATCCTGGACGCCAAACTGTTCTATTCGATGTAGATGGGACTTTAACCACGAATGATTTCGAGGCTCTTGCAGATTATTCTGGGATCAAAATTGCAGACGCTTATTATTACGCTCCGGAAACCGTGAATGCATATCGTAATAAAGGATATCAAGTAATATATTTAACCGGTCGTCCTTACTGGAATACGAAAGATACTCGCGAGTGGTTCCCTCTCAAAGGAATGAAATCTTGGCATTATCATCCTAGTTCCGATTATTGGGGTGCGAATGTGCAAGCATACAAAACCGATTATATTAATTATTTGCGTAATACTGTCGGACTGGATATTATCCGTGCTTACGGAAATGCGACTACTGATATTGCAGCATACGCAGCCAGTGGTATTCCAAAATCGGATACTTGGATCATAGGAGAGAATGCTGGTAAAGAAGGAACCCAGTCAATCACGGGCAATTATTCTCTTCATTACAATACTGTAGTAGCAAGCACTCCTCAATCTGCTTCCTGCTATTAAAAAACACCTTTATTGAAAATATCTCTCTCGAATGAGGGAGATATTTCTTTCTCTACGAACTAAATTATAGAAATTAATTTACAATCTTTGAAAATGAGTTGATAAGAGAATTTTGTTTTTATTCTTTCAGGTCGCCCTGCCTTTATCCACGCCATTCTACATCGAAAGATCTAATTGAAAGAACGTCTAAACTCCTGAGGAGAAAGATTCGTTTTACTTTTAAATAGTTTACTAAAGGACTGTGAATGTTCGAACCCCAATTCGTAAGCGATTGCAGTTATCGGAAGATCCGTTGTGGATAATTTTCCCTTTGCTTCTTCGATCAACTTATTATGAATATGCTGCTGAGTGCTTTGCCCGGTCAAAACCTTAAGCAACCCGCTTAGATAATTCGGAGAAACACCGATTACATCGGCAATGTATTGAACGGAAGGAAGTCCTTTTTGTTTTAGATCTCCCCCTCTAAAATAGTCCGCTAATACTTCTTCCAATCTATCCAGGATCCTATGATTAGTGATCTTTCTCGTAATGAACTGTCTATGATAGAATCTTTCGGAATAATTGAGTAGGGTTTCGATTTGAGAGATAATGATATCCTGACTGAATTTGTCGATATTGGAATGATACTCCTGTCGTATATTTTGAATGATATTATTGGCGACAGCTTCTTCTTTCTCGGAAAGAAATAAGGCTTCATTTACCGAATAATCAAAGTATTCGTATTTTCGAATGCTCTTCGCTAAAGAAGTATTCCAAATAAAATCCGGATGGATAAGTAATATCCATCCGGAATGTTCCACTCTAGCCTCGCCGTTTACTTCGATCCTGAACACCTGACCAGGCGCCATAAAGAATAAGATCCCCTCGTCGAAATCGTATTCCTGCTGTCCGTATTTCATTTTTATGCCGGAATTTCTCTTGAGAGAGATCGAATAAAAATCCAAAGTCCAACTCGTAACGTTGAATTCCGGAGAATGTTTGATCGATGTATAATCCACTACGCTGATCAAAGGATGCTCCGGTTTTGGTAAACCTCTCAGATGGTGGAATTCGCTGATCGTTTTTATTCTATATGGCTGATTGTTTAACATTCGACTAATCTATTTATGTTGATCGTAAACTTTCGCAAATTCTAATGCAAAGTTTTTCAATTTGGTTTTTCCTAAGATTGGTCGGTTACGATAGTAATCTTCGTACAATACGCCGCCCCTTCTAGAGGCGTTCATCTCGGTGAAACCTTTCGCAGCTTTAGGATTCATTCCTGCCAAGATCATCCCGTTTAATAGCTGCTCGTCCGAAATGGCTGTCCATTTTAAATCAGACTTTCCGATCGCTTCTCCCAATAGTTTAGCCACTTCATTTGGAGAAGCCTCGTCACTAGCAATGTATCGAATACTTCTGCCATTAAAAGGTTTATCGATTTCTTCCGATATCACTGTAGCAATATCCAAAGGAGATACCCACGGTTCCTTCTCATCTCCCTCATAATTGGAAATAATAGCACCTTGGGCCTTGATCGTCTGTATAAACGCGAACATATTATAGTAAAATCCGACCGGGCGCATAAATTTAATGGATACATTTTGAGGTAACTGCTTCAAGATATTTTCCGCAACGTAATGAAATGCAAGAATGCCATTTCCTGAATCAGTGTGAGCTCCGATACTACTTAGATGGACCACTTTCTCTATCCCAGATCGTTGGATTGCATCCTTATAACTAAGTGCGATCCTACGGATCGTTTCCGTCACATCTAAATTCTGATCGAAGAAGCTATGATATCCGATCGCCTCCATCACATACACAATATCAGCACCTTGGAAAGTATGAAACAAGAAATCAGCATCCTGCATGTTTCCGATTGCAGATATTGCTCCTAACGCTTCTATTTCATTCTTCCTTTCCGAATTACTGCTTATGACCGTAACGGAATGTCCCTTTTCAATTAGATTTTCCGTAAGAGGCTTACTGATATGCCCTAACGAACCTGTAACTATGATCTTCATAAATTTCTCTCCTTAATTAGAGATCGCTGTATAAGCGTTAATTGATATTCTGATGAATTTAGAAAACCGGAAGTTCAGTTAGGTCGGATTATTCGAGTAGCCGAATCTCATGCGGACGTAGTCATTTTTAAGGTTTAGAGAAATATACGAATCGTTTTAACGACATCGCGACAGAAGCGGAAGATCAATTGCTATTGATCTTTTAATCAATTGGATCGGGCGAAGCCGATTTCTTAAATTCCTGAGGAGTCAATCCAGTTTGCTTCTTAAAAGAATCATAAAAAGAAGACTTAGACTGGAAACCCACAGAGAACGCCAAGTCCAGTATATTTGCAGAAGGATCATTTAGAATAATCCGTTTAGCCTCTTCTATCCTATATTTCTTAAGCAGATCCGGAAAAGAAATATTCAATACTTGGTTCAAAAGTTCGGAAACCTGATGTACCGATAATCCTAAAACCGCGGCAAGATCGCTGATCCTTAATTCTTCTTCTAAATAGATCTTGTCCTCATCCAGAAGTTTGTTCAATCGAGCCAATGTGTCGTCTACATTGATACCTATAATGGTGGACTTCTTCTTTGCCAATCCATCTGAGGATGTCTTATCGCTATGGAAGTTCCTAAGCTCTTCTCTTCTTAATGAAATCTCATGTTCCAATTCCCTGATCCGAGTCCTAACAGAGCGACTGGTCAGGAATATATTTACGGGAACGAAGAATGCTATAAAGAATAGGAAGCTTTTTCCATCGAAGGAAAAAAATGCCTTATATGAAATGATATTTAATATTTCTATCGCAAGTAATGAGAACATTCCGAGCACAAACCAACGTGTTTGGATTGTCTTTCGTTTTGTGGCAACCAAGCTAAGAACAATCGCTGTCCCGGTCACTGCCAAATAAAAAATAGTAAAGGAGCGAGAAACGAATTGTCTGGGAAATTTAGTAAAACTTAAAGCGATCATGATCGCAGTCAGAATGTTCACTACATTATAAAAGTACCAAACTGGTTTAAAATTTTGCCTAATCTTCAGAAAATGCGAAACCCACAGAGTGCCTGAAATGATCAGATAACCTATCATGATCTTCTTCCCTAAAGAAAGAGGGAATCCGAATCCTGGAAAAACGTATCTGGAACCTATCCCGGACACGAATAAAAATGTAAGCCCTATCCCAAAAGAGAATAGGATCTGATACAAGATCCATTTGGAGCGAAGACGAATATAAGAATTAATAAGATAAGCGATCTGAACGATCACAAGCGCGAGAAGTGAGAATACTATGCCCGAATAAACCGTTGAAATAGAATATAACTCTTCCGCGCTTACTAGGCGAACCTCGGAGAGTATATAGTTTCTAGACTGGATCCTAATATTGATCTCGGAGCTATTTTCCAGGAATTTTCTGAGGGGAAAAACAGGAAATATCCCTGGAACCAGCCATTCATTGACCGGATGTATAAAACCTGCCTGCAGACAATCTCCTTTTAGATCGCAAACCTGAACAGAATCGAGGAGACTCCATGGAAAGATCAAAAATTCGGTCTTGGATTCCTCGGGTAAATTACCAATCCGAAAGCGTAGATCGATTGGTTCCGGGTAAAATCCCCAATCCAGAAGCACGGAAAAATCGTCGATCTGCTTCCAGTGTGTTTGGTTAGAATCCTGGATGCGAAGATGCCCCACTTTCTCTTCATTCCCTTGGGAATAGACTTGAGTAGAAACGCTCAAAACCAAGATCCAGATCAGAAATACTTTCATTCTATACTTATTGTTCATTCAAGAATCCAGTCCAAACTTATAAACCGGGACGATTTTCTCCATATTAAATGCTACTAATATATGAGGAAACAAAATGAATGAAATCGTTCTCATTGCTCTAAAAAGACCTTATACCTTCGTGGTCCTCGCTATTCTAATCCTGTTCTTTGGGATACAATCAATTTTCAAAGCCCCTACTGATGTTTTTCCAAACATCAAAATTCCGGTTATCTCGGTAGTATGGGGCTACCAAGGCATGCTTCCTGAAGATGTTGCCGGAAGGATCACTTACTTTTTTGAAAGAGCATTAACAAGTACTGTAGAAGGGATCAAAAGTATTAATAGCAGATCCTATTACGGAAGTAGTATTATCAATATAGAATTGCAACCTCATACTGATCTCGCAGGTGCAGAAGCGGAGGTGGCTGCAATTTCGCAGACAGTGGTCACTTCCTTGCCTCCGGATATTTCTCCTCCTATGATCATGAGATTGGAAGCTTCTTCCGTTCCGGTTGCAATGCTTCAAGTCACATCGGAAAAGATGACTCCTGCAGAACTTTATAACCTCGCCTTCATGAGGATACGTTCCTTACTCGTTACGATCCCTGGCGCAATTATTCCTCAGCCGTATGGAGGAACTCCAATGCAATTATTGGTCTCACTAGATAAACAAAAACTTTTATCTAGGAACCTGTCGCCTATGGATGTATTCAAGGCGTTCAATGAACAGAGTGCCGTATTGCCTGCGGGAGACCAGAAGATAGGCAAGACCGATTGGATGGTAATGACAAATGCAATCCCGATCCAAGTAGAAGATTTTAATAATATTCCGATCAAGAGAGTCGGGAATAGCACATTCTTTATGAGAGATGTTGCAAGCGTTGCATTAGGCGGCCCTCCCCAATTAAACTCAGTGCTCGTGGACGGAAAACAATCCGTTTTGATCGTAGTAATGAAGAGCGGTGATGCATCTACTCTAGATGTGGTCGATGGAATTCGTAAAACCCTGCCTAGGATCAAACAAATCTCTCCAGACGATGTAGAGATTAAACTATTAAACGACGCTTCTATATTCGTTAAGGATTCCATAGAGAACGTTGTACATGAAATGATTTTGGCTGCTGGTCTTACTGGACTTGTAGTGTTACTCTTTTTAGGTTCTTGGAGAGCGACTACCATTATCGCTACTTCAATTCCACTTTCTCTCTTAAGTTCCATCATAGGGCTTCATTTGCTCGGAGAATCTATCAACGTAATGACCTTAGGAGGTTTGGCTTTGGCTGTGGGTATCCTTGTGGATGATGCCACAGTGATGATTGAGAATATAGATACTCATATAGAGATGGGTAAACCATTGGAGAAGGCGATCATAGATGCAGCTAACGAGATCGTAATTCCTACATTTGTTGCCACTCTCGCTATCGTAATCGTTTGGTTCCCTCTCTTTCAATTGAGTGGAGTTTCAGGTTGGTTATTCAAGCCAATGGCAGAAGCGGTAGCACTTGCAATGATAGCTTCCTTCATTCTTTCTAGGACTCTTGTTCCTACCATGGCAAAATATTTGCTAACGGCTCACCATTCTCCTGAGAACGGTAAGCACGGATCTCATTCTAAAGGAGCTGCAAAACATATTGCGCATACTGTTTCTAAGAAAACAAATTCTCGTTTCGCTTTTCTTACGGAATGGATCGATTTCTTAATACGTTTTCAAAAAGGATTCGAACATAACTTCACTGAATTCAGGGAACGTTATTATATTCTTCTACAGAAAGTAATAGCGGATCGTAAAAGATTTGTGAAGATATTCTTAGCGATAGCAACCGGATCCCTTCTTCTATTCTATATGAATGGTAGAGACTTTTTCCCTGAGATCAAAGCGGGAACTTTACAAATGCATATGCGTGCACCTTTGGGAACTAGGATAGAAGTTTCCGGAAGGATTGCCACTTTGGTTTCGGAAGATATTAAAAAATTACTTCCTGGCAAGGTAGAGAGTGTTCTTAGTAACTGTGGCCTACCGGTAGGACCTCATAACCTTGCATTCATCCCTACTCCTACAATCGGTTCTCAGGATTGCGATCTAACAATTTCGTTAAAAGATGAAGAATCGCCAGTATGGGATTACAGACAAACTCTCAGAAAAGGATTAAGCGAACTTTATCCAGGGACAGTGTTCACATTCCAACCTGCGGACTTGACTTCAAAGATCCTAAACTTCGGTTCACCCTCTCCAATAGATATCCAAATCAATGGAATGGATCTAGAAAAGAATTTTGAATTTGCTCAAAAACTTCAGGGTAAATTGAAAACAATTCCAGGCGCGGCAGATGTTGTGATCCAACAAACAATGAGTACACCTACTCTGCTCGTAGATGGAAATAGAAGTTTAGGGATCAATGTTGATCTTCCGATGAAATCAGTTGCAGAGAATATGTTACTCGCGACTTCAGGAAGCCAACAGATTGACCAAGAATATTGGATGGATCGAAAGACAGGGCTATCTTATCAAATTAATATTTATGTTCCGCAACCTCAGATGAGAAGAACTGAAGATTTACTGACTGTTCCTGTCAATCGAGGAGACTTACAGGATAATTCAGAAAATGGAATACAACTCTTAGGAAACGTTGCCAATATCACTCCAACAGGAACTCCGGGTTTAGTGACTCACCAAAACCTTTTACCTTTAATCGACGTGTATGTTTCCGCAGAAGGTAGAGACTTAGGAGGAGTCTTAAGTGATGCTCAAAAGATCATGGACTCCATGAAAAGCGAACTCCCGAGAGGAGCTGCAATAGAGATCCTCGGCCAAGCAGAGACGATGAGAAGCGCTTATATCGAACTGATAGGCGGACTCTTTGTTGCAATTCTTCTGGTTTATCTTTTGATCGTGGTGAACTTCCAATCTTGGACGGACCCGTTCATTATCATCACTGCACTTCCAGGTGCATTAGCAGGGATCGCCTGGTCTCTATTTATAACACGCACATATATCTCAGTGCCCGCATTAACCGGAGCGATCATGTGTATGGGAACTGCTACTGCAAATTCTATATTAGTAGTTTCTTATGCAAGAGACCGTTTAGAAGTTCATGGAGACGCAGTAAGGGCAGCTATCGAAGCAGGATATTCTAGGATTAGACCTGTGCTTATGACTGCTTCTGCGATGATCATCGGAATGGTGCCAATGTCCATAAGTAATTCTCAAAATGCTCCTTTGGGCAGAGCCGTGATCGGAGGATTGACTGTTGCGACATTCGCCACACTCTTCTTCGTACCTTGTATCTATGCGATCATCTATAATAACCGTGCAAAAATCCAAAAGGAAAGTTCCAAATGATCCCAACAGTACCTAAAAAGAAACTTTTAACATTATCCACAATCTCATTCGGAGTCATATTTCTGTGCTATATATTCTATCAACAAATACATAGCGCCGAAGAGTTCCGAAAGGAAGCCTTGGAAGCATCCATTCCGAACGTTTCCGTAGTAAGTCCTACACCTCCCAATCCTTTAGAGACGATTACTCTACCTGGAACAGTTCGCGCATGGTATGAGGCGGTGATCTATGCTCAGGTCCCTGGTTATGTGAAGATGTGGTATAAAGACTATGGAGCAGAAGTAAAAGAAGGAGACGTACTTGCACGGATCAAAGTCCCCGCCCTAGATGCGGAATATGCGCAAGCAGAGGCAGACTTAGATTCCCAAAAAGCGAAATACAAACTAGCAGCAGTTACCGCGGATAGATATCTAGCATTAAGAAGTTCTCATGCTGTTTCAGAACAGTCCATTTCGGTAGCTGTAGCGGATAAAAATTCCGAAGAAGCTAAACTGAAATCTGCTGAAAAGAATGTGGATAAGTATAAAGCCAGGATCAATTTCAAAACGATAGTCGCTCCTTTTAATGGAGTAGTGATCCAAAGAAATATAAACGTGGGTGATTACGTAACACAAGAAGGAAATATTGATGATAGCAAAACACCTTCCAACCTATTTACTGTAGCAGATATCCATAGAATGCGTTTATTCGTTTCTGTTCCGGGAACTTTCGCTTATTTATTGAAGCCTGGACTAACTGCGGAACTTACTGTGCAACAATTTCCGAATCGAAAATTCGTAGCAAACTTCCTTACTCTCTCTAAAGGTTTCGACCTGAATATGAGAACGGTAATTGCAGAATTCACGATAGATAATAAGGACAGATCCTTATGGCCCGGTTCTTATGCGCAAGTGACTCTCACTGCGCCTGTTAAGAAAGATCTTTTGACAATACCTTCCAGCTCTTTGGTCTTCGATGAAAACGGCACTCAAGTTGCAACTGTCACCCAAGATAATAAGGTTCATTTCAAACCGATCACTGTGAACAAGATCATAGATTCTATTATAGAAGTAAGAGACGGAGTTAGCACAAACGACCGAATTGTGAATAATCCTTCTGCCTCTTTATTGGAAGGAGATCAGGTTAGAGTGGTAGAACCAAGAACTGGATACACCTCTAAGGAAGAAGGTTCAAAACTTGAACCAGTAGCATCCAAATGAACCGATCTCAAAAAATAAATAAAACAAAAATGCAAAACATCGTCGTAGGACGATGCTTCATGCTTTTATCATTGGCTGTCTTATTGGTTTCCTGTTTGAATGGCCCTGCATTCGATCTTGCTCCTAAATACTTAAGTCCCGATTATGTGGTCCCGGATTCTTGGAGCGGATCCGGTCCTTTTGTAAAAGCAAATCCCTCCGAAGGAGAAGCGATACAAGCAGATTGGTGGAAACTTTTTAACGATCCCGTATTAAACAAATTAGAAGAACAAGCAATCGCTGCGAATCCAGATTTGCAAGCTGCTGCAGAAAGATTTGTGCAAGCAAGAGATGCAATGCTCAAAGTCCGTTCCCAGTTGATCCCTCATCTTGGAGTCGGTTTAAGCGGATCCAATAATAAACAATCTGACAATCGACTTTTTAGAGGAGCAGGAGAAGCAAATCAAGAAGGGACCGCTACCTTAGGAGGGATTGCTTCCTGGGAACCTGACTTTTGGTCTTCTATCAGAAATTCCACAAGAGCACAAATTTATAATGCACAGTCGGTGGCCGCAGATTTTGCCTTAGCTCGTTTAAGTCTGCAGGCAGAACTTGCTGCTGATTATTTTACTTTTAAAGGTTTGAATGCTCAAGATACAACATACCGTCAATCGATAGAATTTTATGAACAATCTTTAAATCTTGTAAATGAAAGATACAAGGGAGGCATCGCACCAGAACTGGACGTGCAGAGAGCACAATATCTTCTTTCCAGCACCCAAGCAAAACGTTTAGATATACAATCTAAGATGAGAGTAACTGAGAATGCGATTGCTATCCTACTCAATAGAGCTCCGTCCGGGTTCAAGATCCCCCCAGTGGAAGAGATCCATGTAGTTACGTTTAAAGTACCGGCTACTCTTCCATCCACCCTATTAGAACGTAGACCTGACATCGCTTCCATGGAGCGCAAAATGGCATTAGCTAATCGTAATATAGGAATAGCTCGAGCAGCATTCTTCCCTAATATTTCTTTTAGTGCAGGAGGAGGATTCGAAGGAGGAGTTAATTTAGTCCAACTCGCCAATAGCTTCTGGTCTTACGGTTCCACAGTTTCTCTTCCAATTTTTCAAGGCGGATATCGTAGAGCTCAATTACAACAGGCATGGTCTGCATATCGAGAAACGGAGGATATTTATCGTTCAACAGTTTTAAACGCATTTAGAGAAGTGGAGAATGGACTAACAGAAACTACTTACATGTCGGAGCAATCCCAACGACAGGACCAAGCAGTCGATGCCGCATCCCAAGTACAAAATATGACAATGGCGCTGTACAAAGGCGGCTTAAGTAACAGTTTGGAATTGATCTATGCCCAAGTAAATACTTTAGATGCTCGAATCGATGCAATTCTTGTTAAGACAGAATTAAACAGAGCTTCCGTTAGATTAATTAGAGCATTAGGCGGTGGTTGGAAAAACACTCAATTACCTACTGATGATGAGATCCAACCTTTCAATATATTCGAATATACTAATTCTAAAAAACCGGACGCCGCAGGCGGGATAGATGTAAACGCTGACGAGGAAAACTCTCAGAATAAGAATTTAACTGCACCCGTTTTAGATAAGTGATCCTGCATTGCTAAGAATAACCAGAGAAGGAACATCAGTCACTTTCTCTGGTTTTAAACTCTTCTATATCGATGAGTGCATGGAATTTTCGGATCACTTCTTCGTCGAACCCTGAATCATGATTGAGCCTATTTAAAACATCTCTCTGGAATTGAAGAAGTTCTAAAAATACGTCTCCATATTCTTTTCTTTCGCCACTAAGAGTTCCCGACATCCCCTTTAGCTCCTCTTCAAAATATCCTAATTCTGTTTTTAAACGGGAGATCAGATTTTTGAGATGTTTATTTTTACGAGAGCCACTCTTACTCCTATCTTCTAAATAATGAAGAGACTCCATAGCCAATTTTTTCTGGATCATCACTTCTTGTCTGTGTATAGGAACGGGAGTTTGAAAATCCTCTACATTCAATTTTCTAATAAGCCACGGAAGAGTCAGTCCGTTAAAGATCATAGTAGTCAAGATCACTACGAATGTGATAAATAAGATCAAATTCCGATACGGAAACGGAGTCTCTCCGATTGTGTATAATGGAATAGAGAGCGCTGCCGCAAGAGAAACTACTCCTCGGATCCCTGCCCATCCAAGTACGATTGGGATTTTCCATCCAGGATTTACTTCCGTAACTTCAATAAAATTGCTCATGATGCGAGTAAAACCGGATGTGCAAAGTGCGATAATGACCCGAGTCGCAATCAAAGCGAATGAGATCAGAAGTCCATAGAGGATTGCGCTCTTTAAACCTATATCACCAAGTTGATTTACGATAGTTGGTAACTGTAAACCGATCAACAGGAAGATCAGCCCATTCAGAATGAATACGATACTATTCCAAACATTCACACCTTGGATACGGCTCGCGTAACTCAATAGGCCTTGACGCTTACTAGAAAGAAGAAGTCCTCCACACACCACGGCAAGAACACCGGAAACATGAAAATGTTCCGCCAAATAATACATACAGTAAGGAGTTACAAAAGTTAAAACGATCTCTATACTTGGAGTAAGAGGAAGCCATCGATGTATTGCGTAAAATACAAGACCAACTGCCAAACCGATCAATGAGCCTGCAATCACAACCCAAACAAAACTAAAAGTTGCCTCTTGAAAATTAAACTGCCCGGTAATCACAGCTGCCAAAGCAAATCGAAACACGATCAAAGAAGAAGCGTCGTTCAACAGACTTTCTCCTTCTGCGATACTTACAACAGACTTAGGGGCCTTTGTCTGTTTCATAATAGTAACGGCAGAAATAGAATCAGGAGGAGATATAATCCCTCCTAATAAAAAACCGATCGCTAACGTAAATCCAGGGATCAAAGAAGTGGAGATCAAAGCAATCAAGCATGAAGTGATGATGACTATAGGAAATGCAAAACCTGCAATGATCCTTCTCCATTTCCAAAACTCTTTCCAGGAAATTTGCCAAGCTGCCTCGTACAATAATGGAGGAAGGAAAATTAAAAAAACAAGTTCAGGAGTAATTGTAATATTTTGGAAGAACGGAATTGTACTGACAACAAGTCCGCCGATCAAAAGAACAATTGGATAAGCAAGTCCCAATTTGTTGGCAATCACGACCAACCCAAGAATGATCAAAATTAAATAAACGTATTCAACTAGGATGTTTTGCATCTGTTCCTGTTTTTGTTGGAGAATTAACAGATCATCAAGAACCTTTTCATCTACTCAACAACTTTACAGTCTTGTAGTTTTCTATTCGTCAGTTTGTGTTGACTTCTCTCACTAATCTAGAATTCTTTGGTGTGCTCAAATTCAAATATTATTCTAGTCTAATCTGTATCTTCTCACTTAGTTTGTTTGCTACACCTGCGGAAGCATGGTGGAATCACTTTCTATTCAACCGACCTGCACTCGAAGCTATGCCAGAATTGGTATCAGCACCTAAGGTAAAGGTTGAATCGATCGAAGATTTTTTAATTAAAGAACAAGACAAACTTATCCCTCTTATGAGGGATATGGAGAAAGAAGCAAATCTCAACTACGATAAAAGCGCTCCTCTTCCGGAAGCACTCTCATTCAAAGGTGGAGACAGAAAGACGATAAGGAATCATTTTCTAAGAGCGCTTAGGTTGAATACCGGAACACCGTTAGGTTATTTTTTGCAACATCTTCCGGGACATTCTCCTCTCGGAAAAAAATCCGACCCCATGACAGTGAGCATCTATGGAGAGAGGGATCTGAAACAAGATTACGAATTTTATGATATTCGAATAGGAGATCTTGTAAGCCCTTTAGAGGTGCTTGCGACAGCAGGCGATGAACCGGATTTCGGACTGGACCTGAATCTATTTGAAGATAACGGAGAAATTTTCGGAAAAGATTACGGTTTTGGAATACAATCCTTTGGGGATCCCAAGGTCTATTATGCAACTCAAGTGCCGTTTCATATAGGTTACTATCATGAATCTCCTATCATTTTCGCTGCGGCTGGATTTCTGACCCGCACTTATCCTCAGTACAGAGTATATCAATTCATGACACTTTCTCGTTATGCTTTTCAGACTGGGCATACGTATTGGGGATATCGGTTTTTAGGCTGGGGAATGCATTATATTGCAGATTTGACTCAACCTTACCATTCCAGAGTCCTTCCAAATTTTGGAACGATCAGTATGCTTTGGATCAATCTAAAGGCAATTCTTGGATTTGAAAGCGCCAAAAACGATGCAATCGATAGGATCTCCAATCGTCATACTACTATCGAAAAATACCATTTTAGTACATTAAGAAATGCATATAGAACTAAAAATTTAGCTCATCCATTTATTCTAAGTGTGAAACAAACCGATCTGGATAATAACTTTGGCAATTATGATCATACTTATATCGTAGATGTAGTAACAAGACAGAGTTACGATATATCAGATCGTATCGACGCTCTTATAGATGAATCGAATCTGCTAAACGGCTTTTCAGAAGGCAAACTTTTACCGGAGATCAATCAAAAGTCATTAGTGGATCTAGATTCTACAATTACGGATCATATGAAAAGTGTTGGCTCTCATATCCGTAATTATGTTAGAGCAGGATTGAAGTACGATTAAGGAAAGAATAACACTCTAAAATTAGTTGCATCAGCAACCCATACTCCGCAAGGAGCCACAGCTACCGCAGGAACACCACCAACTAGTTTATCGGATACGGTCATTGTGGAATTTGTGGTCACAAAGTCCGGCTCTCCTAGAACATTATCCGCTGCTTGACCGTTTGAAAATGGAGGAGAAAAGCGGACTGCCCTTTGGTTTCCATTATCAGCTACCCAAAGCGCTCCATTTGCAGCAAAGCTTACTCCATTCGGATTTGATAAGGTAGCTTGATTCGTAGCGGAAGTAGCGGTAACAAAATCAGGCTGCCCGATTACAAGATCCGCATTCATTCCGATCGAAAAAGGTGGAGTAAACCGAAGGATACGATGATTGCCAGTATCAGAAACCCATACATGCCCACTAGAATCTACCGCAACCCCAAATGGATTGACCATTCGATTAGCAGCAGTCGCCCCTCCATAGGAAGTGAAATCCGCTTGTCCAAGAACGATATCTGCGTTCATAGATGAAGTCAATGGAGGAGAAAAATGCAAGACCCTGCTATTGAAATAATCCGCAATCCAAACCCCGCCAGCAGAATCTACCGTAACTCCGAATGGGTTATTCATTGTATTTTGAGTAGTCGTGCCAGATCCGGTCCCAAGAGTAATATCAGATGGAGTGCTCGAATTCATTCCGGCAGGAAAGTGGATAACCGCATCTCCTAAACTTAAAGTCACCCAAAGACCTCCACTAGCATCCACAGCTATAGCCCTAGGCACGGTAGAAGCACTTAAAGTAAGTATGATATCTGCATTTTGATTGGTACTCAAAGGAGCGGAGAAGTGCATTACACGGTCATGATTCCCATCCGATATCCAAGCTCCTCCTTGGTGATCCAATGCAAAGCCGTTACCTCCAACTTGGTTTGTACCCGACCCGAAAACATTGCTTGTGAAATCGGGCTGCCCTATAACGATCTTAGCAGATTCTCCTTTCTTTAGGATTCCGCATTCATTTACAAAAGAGCAATTAGTGGAAGTATCGTTCAAAAGATATCTGATAAGCTGGTTTTTGAAGAAAGTATCAGTGGAAGGATCACAAGGGTTTTCTGTGGGAATCGCCCCGCATTGCATGAAGAAGTAAATAAAGAAGCAAGATACTAGAAAGTTTCGAAAACGTAAAACCATGTTCATTATCAGACGAATAGAACTATCCGCTTATTCAATATGCAATGTATAGAAATAAATTAATTTCCGGAAGAAGGTCATATCACTCGTTCAAGGGAGAAGCGCGCCAGGGATAGTAGCGGCATCCTGCGCCGCAACACATGTGGTGAGGCGCAGATGGGAGCGGATAGCCCGGTCTGAGCGAAGCGAAGAGGCGCCCAAATATCAACTATCAGACAAACGCTCGTTCAACTGAAATACAGATCTATAAATATTAAGTATTTATAATATTATCAGAATATTGCATCCTATAGATTTTAAATATATGGACTGTTCGTTCAATATTTTTATCATAACAAACGCTTTAAAAAGAAAAAACTTCAGATATAGAATATAATTTTGGAAAAAAATAAACGGTATATAAGTATCTCCCGTTTAATATCCCACACATATATAAAAAACAATTCGTGATTGATTGGGAATTCAATGGAGAGAATTCAAAATGTTTAACAGAAGGAAAATGAAAATTTTTAGTTCTGTATTGGTGGTCTTTGTTATATTAGCAAGTTGTTCCCCCGAAACAGACCAAGCGTATTTACCTTTCTCACTTCCAAAATCGGCTAAGTCCGCATACCGCTCCGTGATGTCTTTGGCAGTAGCGACCACTCCTCCGGTCGTTCCTCTGAGTACGAACGGTAGATATATTGTGGATTCGAATAATAACCGTTTCAAATTGAAAGCGGTAAACTGGTATGGAGCGAGCGATACTCGTCAAGTAGTGGGAGGCTTGGACAAACAACCTATCTCTCATATTATCTCCTTGATCCAGGAATGGGGCTTCAACTCGGTTAGATTACCTTTTTCTAATTTAATGCTTCATGATGCGAATATTGTCCCGAACGAATATGTGGCGGCTAACCCACAATTTTTCGGTAAGACGGCTTTAGAGATCTATGACCAAACTGTTGCAGCCTTGACTGCGGCTGGAATTGTAGTTGTTTTAAACAACCATACTACTTTCTCCGAATGGTGTTGTGGATTCGACTATAACGGTCAATGGTATCATACAGGATCTTCCTTCGCCTATAACCAAACTCCTGAAATGTGGAAAGCGGATTGGGTTTTCTTAGTGAATCGTTATAAGGATAACAAGTTAGTCGCCGCTGCGGATCTTAGGAACGAAGTGCGCACCCAACGTTTTAACGATACTCATTTACCGAATAGTCCTAACTGGGGCTGGAATAATATAGACGACTGGCGTAAGGCTGCGGGAGAAGCAGGAAATGATATCTTACGTGCAAACCCGGACATAGTCATCGTTGTAGAAGGTATTAACTGGTGGGGTGCGATCCCTATCTTAGGTTCAGGAGAACGTCCTCACTTAAAACCTGTTAGAGATCTTCAAGTCCATATTCGTAATGTGAATAAACTGGTTTATGCCGCTCATAACTACGGATTTATCGGACCTAAACATAACGGTGACGACGCAACATCCGGCGGAAATATCAAATACAAAGATATGGATTTAACTACGTTCCGAAACACTATCACTGACGAATGGGGATACGTAACCGATCCTGATGCAGTCACTACTGCTCCAGTGTGGGTAAGTGAATTCGGAGCTTCTCCAGGAGAGACAAATCCTGCAGATAGAGAATGGCTCAAAAGACTCGTGGATTATTTAATTGAGAAGGACCTTGATTTCGCATTCTGGCCTCTGAACGGAGAAGATGAATGGGGTCTTGTAACTTCCGATTGGTCTCAAACTAAAAGAGGCAACTGGCGTGATGAACATATGGATCGCCTTCTTGCATTCTCCGGTAAAACAGGATCTGTTCCTTATGTGGATCACTTGACCAAGATCGGATTTAACGGTGTAGACGATAACGTAAGTACTATCGATAACGATTGGTTATCAGGTGCTAACAAAGGAACCTGTCCTGATGGGGAACGTCTATTAGGTTTGAGCCGCGATCAAAGAGCACTTTGCAGCGATACAAAGTACGGAAAACTTTGGCATAATGACCGCGCGACTAATGTTCAGGCAGTGTATGAAACTACTACTCGTTACCATGGCACTGGAGATTGGGCCGGCGGATTTACAAAATACGAATGTCCTAACGACTACTATGTTGCCGGAGCTACTAAACATTCTTGGGGAACAAGCGGTATCCTTTGTGCTCATAGTAAGGTTCCTCTTGCCAATTCTTGCCGTACGATTTGGTTCGACAGAGGAGATAGCCGCTCTTCACAACGCGGAGGAGACTGGGCTCCTGGTTCTTATAAAGGACAATGTGCTGACAGCGAATACGTAGCTGGAGTTGCTCAAAGAGACGGAGGAGGAGCCGCACTACTTTGTTGTTCTTCTCCTTTGAGCGGAGAATTACCTTTAGTGTATAAGGCAAAAAATCTTTCTCACCGTATTGGATTCGCGGAAGGTGATGCTTGGGTTGTTACGACAGCTGATCATTGGGCGGATCATATGATCTATGGTCCTTATGATAGAGATCGTTGGGGAACAGGAAATAAAAGAGCGGTATTCCGCATGTTAGTGGATGTTACTAACGCCAATAACGATAAGGTTGTGACCATAGACGTTTACGACGGTCAGGACGTATTGGCGAGAAGGGACGTATACAGAAATGAGTTTGTTGGCCCGGGCCAATACACTAACTTCTCATTAGATTTTAATATCGCACCTGATAAAGCGGATCGTCCTATGGAAGTTCGTGCATGGTGGTTTGACAATTCTTATGTGAAGACTGAAAACGTTACCATTCAAAATAGATAATAAACGTCAAACCTCCTTCGCTTGTCGTTCTTACGTCGACGGAGGAGGTTTTCCGAATGAATTAGTACTTTTCTAAGAATACAGGGATCTCAACCTAAGAGAATGGAATCCCGGAAAATACCTCCCAATTACTGGACTTATACCTCAGAGGAAATGTTCTCTGAAATCGGTTCCGGACCGAGAGGCCTTAGCGAATCCGAAGCAAGGGAACGACTTAGGACATACGGAAAAAATAGTTTCAGCTCTGGCCAAAAGGTCGCCGGAATCGTTTTGTTCCTTAGGCAATTTGCAAATCCCATCACAATAATCTTACTCTTTGCGTCCGGTTTATCCTGGTTTTTAAGCGACCCTACCGACGGAATCATCATCCAATGTATTGTTTTCTTGAGCAGCATCTTAGGATACTGGCAGGAAAAAAGTGCAAGCGATTCTCTTCATTCCTTATTGTCCATGGTTCGATTAAACGCATCAACTATCCGAAACAATGTCGAATCAGAACTGGATTCCCAATCTTTAGTGCCTGGAGACCTGATCCGATTGCGAGTCGGGGACATCATACCTGCGGATGCCTATCTTATAGATTCTGATCGTTTGTTTTTGGATGAAGCAGCATTCACAGGAGAAACTTTTCCAGTGGAAAAAATTCCCGGATCATTACCGGAAGAAACAACATTATCCAAACGATCAAACTTATTGTACATGGGCTCTCATGTTGTTAGCGGTTCTGGTTTGGCTCTTATCTATGCGACCGGAAAACATACTCAGTTCGGAGAAATCTACAAACGATTGAACGAACGAAAGCCGGAAACCGAATTCGAAAAAGGGATCCGCAAATTCGGTAACCTTCTTCTGGAAATTACTTTGGGCTTAGTATTGGTAATCCTGGGAATTAACGTTTTATTGGAAAAACCGATCTTAGACTCCTTCTTATTTGCGTTAGCAATTGCAGTAGGACTTACACCACAACTATTACCGGCTATCATTAACGTAAACTTGGCCCAAGGCGCCAAACAAATGAGCCGAAAAAAGGTAATCGTAAAACGTCTGAACTCCATCGAAAACTTCGGTAGTATGGACGTACTCTGTTCTGACAAAACGGGAACACTGACGGAAGGAGTCGTCAGAGTACATACAAGTGTAGATCCGAATGGGAATCCAAACCAAGATGTATTAAAATTTGCATCGATCAACGCTAACCTGCAGAGCGGTTTCCAAAATCCTATGGATCTAGCAATTAGCCAAGCATGTTCGATCTCATCCGATACGATCCCCAAATCCGGAGAACTCTCTTATGACTTTCATAGAAAAAGGATCACAGTAATTGCCGAGATCGATGGAAAACGTACTGCAATATGCAAAGGTGCAAGCGTTCCCCTTTTGGAGATTTGTGATCGTTATATAGATTCGCAAGGGCAGATACTACCCATTTCAAAAGAATTGGAATCCATCCAAACGGTATACGAAACGTTCAGTCGGAACGGATATCGTACGATTGGGATCGCCGTTAAAGAAATTAATGAGAACGATCCAGTCGACTATGAGATCGAATCTTCCATGATATTCTTAGGATTTGTAGCTTTTTCAGATTCTGCAAAAGTAGGAATCCAAAACACAATCCAGAACTTAAGGGATTTGGGTATACGTCTGAAAATGATTACCGGTGACAACAGATGGATCGCTGAGCAGGTTGCCAAGTCGGTGGGAATTTCCTGTTCATCGATACTTACCGGCCAAGAATTGCAAAGCATTGGAGAAGAGGCCTTAAGAGTACGAGCAGAACAAACAGATGTATTCGCGGAGATCGAACCGAATCAAAAACAAAGGATCATATTAGCGCTAAAAAAGGCGGACCATGTAGTTGGATATATTGGGGACGGAATCAACGACGCTTCCGCACTACACTCTGCTGACGTAGGTATATCCGTGGACTCCGCAGTGGATGTTGCAAAAGAAGCAGCAGATATCGTCTTATTAGAAAAAAATTTGGCGGTTTTATTGGATGGAGTCAAAGAAGGACGCGTAACGTTTGCGAATACCCTCAAATACGTATTTATGGCGACCAGTGCGAATTTCGGAAATATGTTCAGCGTAGCAGGAGCCTCAGCCTTCTTAAGTTACCTTCCACTCCTGCCGAAGCAGATCTTATTGACAAATTTATTAACTGATCTACCGGAAATGACAATTGCTTCGGACGAGGTGGACCAAAACTGGATCATCCGCCCGCGTAAATGGGACATCAAGTTTATCGGCAGATTCATGCTTGTATTCGGCTTCCTAAGTTCCCTTTTTGATTATGCGACATTCGGCCTGTTACTATTCGGCCTTGGGGCGAACGAAACGCAGTTCCAAACCGGATGGTTTATCGAATCAGTGGTTTCCGCGAGCCTAATCGTTTTAGTTATCCGTACTAAAAAAGTTTTTTATAGGAGCAGACCTGGAAAATTACTCTTAGGCGCAACAATTCTCTGTGTTGGTTTTGTATTTGCGATCCCCTATCTTCCCTTCGCGGAAACATTCGGCTTCGGCCGTCTCCCATTATTATTTTACGGTTACTTACTCGGAATAATCTTACTCTACGTAGGCTCGGCCGAATTCGCAAAATTTCTTTTTTATAAAAAAGAAAACTGAAACAACTATCTTTATAGATCCACTATTACTTTCAAAAAAGTAGCAGGGATGGAAACTCCGACGTTACCACTTTGATTTTGCTCATTTGCTAGCTCCATGAGTTGTTTACGTAACTCATGGAGTTTACCGTTCTTCTCCGCCGCCTCAAAAGCGTTCATTGTTGGACCGTAAAATTTTCCGAGTAATTCTATCAAATCTTCCGGGCTTTTATCCTGCGAAATAAAACTATATTTGTCTTTGAGTAAGGAAATTTTTTCCTCTTTCACTCCAGCCCTAACAAAATAATCCATAACATAAGATTTCATTCCCCAAGTCATCGGGCTCACAAAACCTTCCGGAGGCGGAGGTGAGAAGGAAGCGCTTATCTTTAATAATTGAGAAACAAATGAAGTAGGATCATTTGGGATCCAGTTCCCCATTACTATACGGCCTCCCTGCTTTGTAACTCGCACCATTTCACTTGCAACGTCAAACGGTTTAGGAGCGAACATTGCACCGAATATAGAAAGAGTTAAATCAAAAGAATGATCCGGGACTTCTTTTAAATTACATGCATCTCCTTCTTGAAACTTTAGATTGGATAGAACTTCTTCTTTTGCTCGCTTATTCCCTGCATCCACTAAGTTCCTTGCAATGTCTATCCCGACCACTTCTGAGCCGGTCCTTGCAAGTGGAATTGCAGTAGTTCCATCTCCTGATCCTAAATCTAAAATTTTCAACGGAGATTTTATTCCAAGATTGGTTACAAGTTCTTCTCCTGACCTGCGCATCAAAGAAGCGATCTCAGTAAAATCACCTTTCTCCCATAACGTTTTATTTGGATTTTCGGGTTTAGATTCCAAGGCCTGTTTTATCATATAAGTGTAAATCCTATTATAGAGTAGTATATTCTTTCCAACCTTCCACCCGATATGCAGGTAGAATAAATTCTCAGTGACAAGATGATTATATTTGCAGATGATGAAAGCTCCTTGTATAATTCTGCAACCTTCGATAAAAACTTTACAGGCTCTTATAATGGAAATTAATTCTCGCCCACTCGAACGACAGGAAAGGATTTGTATTTGGGGAAGTCGTTGTTTGTTTGCGGGCTATCTTCCGGATCTAACATTGCGTCGAAGAGCAGCGGCTACAGTCTGTATCAGTTTGGATGGAGAATTCCAAATTTCTTTAAATGATACTGATTGGATTAGTTTTCGTTCAGCGCTCATTCCACCGATGGTGGACCATTCTATTCGTTTTTCAGGAAAGTTCTGCATATTGCTCTTTATGGATTTAAGCAGTCCTAACTATGAATCGTTAAGAGCATCTAATTTAGAAAGTGAAACCGATGGTATTTTTATTTCCTTAAGGGAAGAAGAGCAATTATTCAGCAAGATAAATCAAATCCTTTCCGAAGATTCCAGTTCAGAAGAAGTAATATTAGAATTATTGAATCAAATCCCTCCGATCGTGAAGAATGATGCAAGAATGATCGACCCTCGTATCCAAAAGATCGTAGAATTGATCACTACAATGCCGCATGAAGATCACTCAGCAAAAGATCTGGCGGAATTTGCAGGAATGTCCGTTTCCAATTTGGAACATCAATTTAAAAAGGAAATCGGCATTCCATTCCATTCTTTTAGAACTTGGTTCAGGCTTAAGTTAACCGTGTATTCGCTTTTGCACGGAATGAGCCATACTGATTCCGCACATCGCGCAGGTTTTTTCGATTCTGCACACTTTACACGGACCTTTCGTGCCACATTCGGATTACCTCCTTCCGAAATATTCAGAAGCACAAGACATTTGAGATCATTCATAGAAGTTCCCGCAAGTTACGCAGAAGCTTAATCATAGCTAAGGTATGCTCTCATTTCCCCCTTACCTTTCACATCTATTAATCTTCGAATTTCTATCTGAGAAGTATCTTCGAGTAGATCATACGTTGTTTCTGAGATCTGGATCCTACCTGGTACACCATGAGATTCTAAACGACTAGCGGTATTTACAGCATCACCCCAAAGATCGTACGCAAATTTTTTCTTACCGATCACTCCTGCTACAACTGGCCCTGAATGGATACCAATCCGCATTCTTAAAGGTTTTCCGGATGGATCATGTAAGGTCTTTACAAACTTTTGCATTTCTAATGCCATCTGCATTGCCCTTTCCGCATGATCTTCATTCCAAATCGGAATACCAGAAACTGCCATGTAAGCATCTCCGATCGTTTTTATTTTTTCCATTCCGTATTTTTCAGCCAGAAGATCAAAATGTGAAAATACATCGTTAAGAAAATGTACCAAAGTTTCAGGAGATACCTTTTGGGAAATCGCAGTGAAGTTCTCTATATCTGCAAATAATATAGAAACAATTTTGTATCCATCTGCAATCGTAGACGGGTTTCTTTTTAATCTTTCTGCTATAGGCTCGGGAAGAATATTCAGCAGAAGATTCTCAGCTCGATCATGCTCTTGTTTATTTTTAGAAATAAAATAGAATAAGCTGAAAAAAGTTAATGTTCCTGCTCCTACAATATTGATCACAAAAAACAATATCTGCAAATTCCGTTCTACCCTTGGTATAGGTAACTGCAGATAAAATTCAGCTAATCCGGTTAAAACCAAAACGACCAGGAATAATCCAAACCATACTAAACCTTGGCGGACCGGTGCAAAAGAAAGAGCACCAAGCGGACAGAGAATCGCCCAAATGATGACTGCTCCTGAATTTTCAAAACCGCCCAGGCTCAATTGTAAAAGTACAGGGAGTATAAGGATAAAAAGAAACTGAAGAAATCTAAATGCCAAATACTTACCCGTAGCGAAAACAAAAAATAAGCTTAATAAACTTAAGACTGCATAACCTCCGGGGATCATAGCAGATTGAGGAAAACCTAAAATAAAATATAAAAAGCTCCATAAAAACCCAGCAGCAGTAAACGCCATCGAGAAATTGATGAGCCCGTCCTTGTGAAGTCTATCTCGTTCTTTCGTTATCATATCGTAACTCTCATTTTCTTAATGGACTGATAGAAAAAGAGCAGTTGTTTGTATAATTCTGCACATTCACAAAAAATCACACCGCCTCTATAAATTTTTTCCAAACAATTGCAGGATTATACAAGGAATACCGATCGATGAGTCATATATTGTTGTATATGCACGTTACAAAGGGCAAAAACAAAAAATGAAGAACGTTCTTTTTTACCAGCTATTCGAATCCCAATCTTCGACTTACACTTATTTGATCGCAGATATGGAAACCAAAGAAGCGGCAATCATAGATCCGGTTTGGGAAACTGTGGATAGAGATCTAAAACTGATCCGAGAATTAGGTCTTTATCTAATGTATATCTTAGAAACACATATTCATGCAGATCATATCACCGGAGCTTCCGAGATCCGAAAAAACACTATGGCTCAAACAGCAGTGAGCGCATTGGCAGAAATGGATTGTGCGGATATTTTGTTAGAAGACGGGCGTATTCTTCCACTTGGAAACAAAAATATAAAAGCGATCGCGACTCCGGGACATACGAACGCCTGTATGAGTTTCCTATTCGAAGGAATGGTGTTCACAGGAGATTCACTTTTGATCCGCGGTACTGGTAGGACGGACTTCCAAGAAGGATCTTCCGCGAAATTGTATGATAGTATCACTCAAAAATTATTCTTCCTCCCTGATGAAACCAAAGTTTATCCGGCACACGATTACAAAGGTTTAACCAGTACGACAATCGCAATAGAAAAGAAATTAAATCCAAGGATCGGAGGAAATCGCTCGAAAGAAGAATTCCAAAAGATCATGGAAGAACTGCAACTTACCACTCCCAAAAAGATGCATTTAGCGCTCCCTGCGAACGCAGGATGTGGAAGTTTGGAAATCGTAAGAACAATGAATCCTCAAAGTATATCAGGAATTCCTACTGTTTTGAACGAAGATGTATTCAAGAAAATTGGAAACGTAAAAATCATAGATGTACGTTCTCAGGAGGAATTCCACGGGGACTTAGGCCATATTCGAACTTCTCAACTTATTACGTTAGGCTCTGATTTAACTAAATTTTTAGAAACTGGAGATCGTTTCGAGGAGATCATCTTCGTATGTCGTAGCGGCAAACGTTCCAGGCAAGCCACAGAAGAAAGCATTCGTTTAGGTTATAAATTCACATCCAATATGGCGGGAGGGATGGTGAATTGGAATGAGAAATACCTGCCTAAGGAGTAATAAGAATGGCAACAGAATGGGTAATGGGTCTCGTCGGCGGAGTAGTGATCGGTATCGCTGTTTCTTTAATGCTTTTATGGAATGGAAGAGTGACCGGAGTCAGTAGCATTGTATACGGTGTATTAGTCCCTATCAAAGGTGATCTAGCTTGGAGATGGTATTTTATAGTTGGATTACTCTTAGGTGGTCTTTCCTTAAAATTTACAGCGCCAGAACTCTTAGCTGTGGAACTACAAACAAAAGCATGGATCGGTGCGATTGCAGGGATACTTGTCGGATTCGGTGCAATGTTAGGAGGAGGATGCACAAGCGGACATGGAGTTTGTGGGGTCAGTAGAGTTTCTCCAAGATCCATAGTTGCAACAATCGTATTCATGACTGCGGGAATGGCAGCAGTCATACTTCTCAGAAAAACAGGACTACTCGTATGAAATATAATATTGGAGCACTGATCGTAGGTTTATTATTTGCAGTTGGTTTAGGTTTGTCAGGGATTTTACAACCTGCGAACATAATAGGATTTTTAGATGTATTCGGAAAATGGAATCCTACTCTTTTATTTACGATGGCAGGAGCAGTCGGGGTTCATTTCATAACTTACAAATTAATACGAAAAAGAAAAACTCCAATGTTCTCGAAGGATTGGTTTATCCCGACCAGGCAAGAGATCACTCCTGCTTTGATCATCGGTAGTTTAATTTTCGGAATTGGCTGGGGACTTGGAGGTTATTGCCCTACAGTTTCGGTCACTACTCTTGCAAGCTTTGAAACAAGGCCGCTTATTGTTTTCGTAAGTATTATCTTAGGAATGCTACTATTCTGGGTCCTGGATAAAAACACGAATTTGAAAAGTAGATTAGAATAAACTACTATGCTGATCTTAGGATACATTTCTTCCTTTATCATGGGAATACTGCTCGGTTTGATCGGCGCCGGAGGTTCCATCCTCACAGTTCCCATTCTTTTCTATTTTTTTGGACAAGATGCAATTTTCGCCACAACAAACTCACTCTTCGTGGTTGGAATAGTTGCATTCTTCGGAGCAATAATCCAAATCAAAAAAGGAAATACGAATATAAAAGGTGGAATATATTTTGCGGCACCAAGTTTCTTGGGAATTTACATAGCGAGATATTTCCTCCTTCCTTCACTTCCAAACGTATTGATTTCAAATTTCGGGATCACACTAACAAAACCTTTGTTTGTAATGATCATTTTCGCAATCATAATGATTTTCAGTTCCTGGGCAATGATTCGTTCCGCGAGTCCAATCGTCGAAGAATCATCTAAACTCAACCCATTTTCATATAACTTTTTTGCCATCGGACTCAAAGGACTGATAGTAGGCATGATCACAGGATTTGTAGGTGCCGGAGGAGGTTTCCTTATCATTCCAGCTCTTGTAATTCTATTCAAGTTTCCGATACGGCAGGCGATTGGAACATCACTCGCTATAATTACAGTAAATTCACTATTTGGATTCACAATCAGTTTCGGATCAGTTCAAAATGAAAATTGTCCCCTCCTTCTAACTATTTGTGGCTTAGGAATCTCAGGAATGCTTTTAGGTCAGAATCTTTCATCTCAAATGAATGAAAGATATTTAAAAATTGGCTTCGGGTATTTCACGTTAGTTGTGTCTGCCCTGATCCTATGGGATCAGGGTTTGAAATTGTAAGTTATTTTAACTATTCTCTCGTGCTGAAGTACTGCTTATTCTATGATGCGGCAAGAACCACGCTAACGCTATTAAACACATAAGTATGAACGCAAGCCTAGGAAATCCCGCAAGAGCAAGTAAAGTAGCCATTGTATTTATAAAGATTGTCGCATAGCCTTTGAAATGTCCTTCGAAAAGCCTCGAAAAACGCGAGTCGGTCCCGTGCAAATTTTGCAAAGCTTTCACTAAGCATATATGCGCGATCGTGCTGAATGTCATCACGATAGAATACATTGCTACCGTGATATTTGAAAAATGATTTTCGCCCATCGATCCAGTAACAAACGGAATCAACGATTCCCAAAAGAGCGTAAACATATTTAACCAGAGTATTTTGTTATCAACCTTACTGACCTCGTGAAATAGGTGATGATGATTACTCCAATATAAGCCTATAAAAACAAAACTAAGTGCATAGCTTGCAAAAATTGGATAAGCATCTACGTAATTTTGCCAGGTAGGATCATGTGGCACTTTTAGATCCAAGACCATAATGGTCATAATAATAGCAAGGACGGCGTCCGAAAACGCCTCCAATCTGTTTTTATTCACTTCCACTTTCTCCTTTAAATTTTCTTCATAAACGGCTGATTTCTATTTCGGTAAGGAGGCCATGTCTATTACAAAGCGATATTTCACGTCCCCTTTTTCCAGACGTTCAAATGCTTCGTTAACGTCCTTGACCTTGATCAATTCAATATCCGCAGTAATATTATGTTTTGCACAAAAATCTAACATCTCTTGAGTTTCCCGGATCCCTCCAATATTGGAACCGGAAAAACTTTTTCTGCCCATTACTACATTGAAGGCGCCGACTTCTAACGGTTTTGGCGGCAATCCAACCAAAACAAGCGAACCATCTCGTCTGAGTAAATTTAAATAAGTATTCACATCATGTTGAGCGGAGACTGTATCGATGATAAAATGCAACTGGCCTGCATAAGTTTTCATCTGTCCTTCATCAGAAGAAAGAATTGCATGATCAGCACCCAATCTCTTAGCATCTCTTACCTTAGCGGTTGACGTAGTGAATACGATCACTTCGGCACCCATTGCCTTTGCTATCTTTATCGCCACGTGCCCAAGCCCGCCGATGCCAAGGATGCCTACTTTTTTCCCGATGCCGGCTCCCCAATGCTTTAAAGGTGAATAAACTGTAATCCCCGCACACAATAACGGTGCAGCGGCAGCAAGGTCCTTAAACTCCGGCATATGAAGCACGTATTTATCTTCACATACATAAGTTTGCGAAAAACCTCCAAATGTCATTCCACCTAAATATTTATCCGGCGAATTAAATGAAAAGGTTGGAAATGAATTACAAAACTGCTCCTCTCCTTCTTTACAGTTTTCGCATTCGTGACAGGAGTCTACAATGCAGCCTACTGCTACGAAATCTCCCACTTTAAAATCCGTAACTTGATTACCGATTCGAGTAATTTTTCCAACGATCTCATGTCCGGGAACCATCGGATATGCCGACATACCGAAATCATTCTTGATCTGATGGAGATCCGAATGGCAAATGCCGCAATATAAAATTTCCATTTCGATATCGTGTTGAAGGAGATCCCTTCTTTTAATTTCTATAAGCTTTAAAGGCTTGTCGGAAGCCTCTGTTCCGTATGCCTTCACTAACTTTGTATTCATTCTTATATCCCTTACTTTGCTATTTGAACTTATAGCCAGTCCAAAACTTAGGTGATGATAGATAATATCATCGCTTTCGTAAGCAAAATCTAACACGAAGGCTTGATTCACACAATATCGGATCCTATTTATTCTTGCCTAATCCTATGAATAATAAGAAAATTATACAGACGCGAAAGGTTAAGAATATCTAATGCTTATGAAAAAGAACAATATATCGACATTTGAAGAAAAGCGGCGAAAGTTAGCGGCTCTCATAAAACAATTTGTTCCTAAAGAACAAATCCAACCTTCTAGTTTAAAAGGCGTTCGATTCTTTCGCATTGATCAATCTGCACCGAAAGCTCAAAAAGCTTACGAACCTGGGATCATCATATTGGCCCAAGGACAAAAGCGAATTTTTCTCGGTAACGATATATATACATATAATTCGGGAAACTATTTAGTATTGTCCGTCCCGCTTCCGTTAGAATGTGAAACGAAAGCTAGCCCGAAAGAACCAATATTAGGTATTTATATTACAGTCGATCCTACCTCTGTGGGAGAAATTCTCACGAATGCGGCAATCCGATTGACTGAAGTGTTAAGTAGCTCCGAGGAAACAAAAGTTTTAGGACCTATGATCGTCAGAGAAATTATTTATCGTGTGTTGTGTGAAAAAGAAGGAGGGGCCTTACAAGCACTTGCGTATCGCAACAGAAAATTTTTTCAAATAGCTCGAGCCCTCCATCGAATCCACGAATCTTTTAACGAGGATTTAGACGTTCGATCATTAGCTTTTGATGCGGGTATGAGCATCTCTACATTTCATTCCAGCTTTAAAGCAGTGACAAACGCTTCTCCGATCCAATATATAAAGAATGTTCGCTTACATAAAGCACGCATCCTAATGATGCAAGGAGGTTTAAACGCTTACAACGCTGCAGCCAGGGTCGGATACGAGAGTCCATCTCAATTCAATCGGGAATATAAAAGATTTTTCGGGATCTCACCTGGGAAAGATACTGCAAACGCACGATATGAGGACGAAATAGGATCAGCTCGAATTGTTTAAACAATTATAAAATAAATAAGTTTATGTTTCCCTACAACCGTATCCTCATTGCACCCGACAAATTCAAAGGAACTCTTAGTGCAACACATGCCGCAAAGGCAATGAGTTCAGGTATTCGCTTTGCTTTGGGTGACTCAGTCCAGGTGGTCGAACTCCCTTTGGCCGACGGAGGAGAAGGAAGCCTTGTTGCTCTTCACTCACTAAGACCAAAGCTAAATCTTCGCGCAGAGATCCTCCCCGATGCAGGTGGACTCAAGCGCTCTGTTTGTTATCTAACTGGCGAGACCGATGCCTACTTTGAATCCGCGCGACTACTTTCCTTAAACTTCAAAGGTAATCGCCGACTTCCTCTTCTCGACCGAACTAGCAGTGGCCTTGGCCGCTGGGTTCGCGATATGCTGGCCTTGCAAAAAAGAGAGTTGTTTTTGTTTTTAGGAGGCACGTCCGTATGCGACGGTGGACTAGGTATCCTACTTGAATTCGGGTTTCAACTCTTAGACCACAAAGGGAACCCGGTACATTCTCTACGAAATTTGCCTAACGCGCGAAGGCTCGTACCTCCTACTCCATTTACCTCGATAGGAGCCAACATCAAAATGCTTTCGGATGTAACCAATCCTCTATTGGGACCGATGGGCGCCCCCAAATTGTTCGCCCCTCA
Organism: Leptospira hartskeerlii; assembly: GCF_002811475.1. Lineage (NCBI taxonomy): Bacteria > Pseudomonadati > Spirochaetota > Leptospiria > Leptospirales > Leptospiraceae > Leptospira > Leptospira hartskeerlii. Next base: position 219,456 of record NZ_NPDL01000007.1, on the reverse strand, counting down.
GAAAGGCGCTACACAAAGCGATGTGGCTTTATTAGAAGACGGACTTGAGCAACTTTCCCGTCTGTGGGCTGAATTCGCTAAACAGAGTAATAAAAATTGGCCGGGGGGAGTCGGCGCAGGAGGTGGAATAGCACTCCCCTTTCTTGGAATGGCAAAAAAGAAGACAACGCTCAGCTCGGGCTCTCTTTTCTTTTTGGAGGAATCAGGACTAGCCGACATGATCCGTCCGGATGATTTAGTCCTAACCGGAGAAGGTAGGACCGATGCAGGCACGTTAGCTGGTAAGCTAGTAGATGCAGTAGTCCACTTATGCCGTAAGGCTGGAGCGGACTGCTTGGTAGTCAGTGGAGCTGTGGCAGATCGAGACAAATTGGACACAGCCAATTATCCTAAGACAATAGCGGTTTCAACCAATGGCAGTGTACCGGCACATAAAGCAGCAGCTGATGATCTATCTCGAGCCGTTACGCGAGCTTTATCAGAAATGAAATAATATTATTTCATGAAATCCGAAGGTAGATTTGATCCATAAAAATAGATTCAGACTCGCTCGTAATCGGTGGAGTAAGAATGGAGAGGAAAGAATACTTATCTATCTCCTCGCACTAATGCTCACAAGATTACCAATTCATTTTACCGTACTGAAGGTACGGTAGCCTCGTCCCCTAATTTCCGACATACTATCCACAAGCAACATGATTCAAATCGCGTTCTGACTCCACATAACACTAGCTTCTATACGGCTATAACCAAAAAGGTTTTGTCCGACTTCTATCCAAAATACTGCAAGAATTGTGATGCTGCAATGGACAAAGAAGTTACGACGAGGCCTGACGTTATTCGATGCAAGGTCTGTCATTACCAGGCTTCACGTCTTAGCTACACTCCCCTTCATCATTTCAAATTGCCGTTATGGATGTTCGGATTTGTATTCTATGAATCGCTCGTTCAATATCCAAAAGTTCTGACTGCTACCGAAATCAGTTTGCGCTTACGTATTAGTGGGAAGGCTGCATCTCTTCTCAAGCGACGGTTTCAGCTATTCTGTTCTCAGCAACTTCCTGTTTATAAGAAGTTGGCTTACAATGATTTGGCTAATCAGTTCCGCGACTTCGTGTTATCTGAGGAGAATATCGATATTACTGCTGAAATGGCGAATCGGCCGTATGTATGCGCCGATACAGCCGTTTTGTATTCTGCGAGTGAGCGCGCGAATAAAGGTCGTAAACGATATCGTCATGGCGGTGCTACTGCTTCTATCTATCTTTCTGAGAAGCTGGGAGGTAAGCAGGTAGGGGCTCTTGTTCAGACTATTGCTGTTAAAGGTGGCCCTGCATTCTTCTCTTCTGTTCCCAATCAGAAAGCAGATACACTGGGACCTATTATTAAAGAACATCTTCCGGTTACTACCCCGCTATTCACCGACCAAGGATATCCGTGGCTCTGGGGTATTTACAAGAATCATAGATCTGTGAATCACAATGCGAAGTCTGCAGAAGGTCGATATCGCTGGGCTCGTAATCGTTGGAGCAAAAATGGAGTTCATAACCAAGTCGCCGAAGGCAATCAGCGTCTTCTCAAAACTGCATTCGCATCTTACGGATACATTCGTCCGCAAAATTCTACACTCTATTTGAATGAGTTCTCTTTTATTAAGAATGCTCGAGTCTTTGGACTCGATGTGTTGGTGCCGACTTCTACTCAAGCGCCGCAAGCGGCGCCTGTGAGGATTGGTGCGAAGGGATACTTACCTCAACACATCATTCAGCAGCTTCCCTAACATCTGATCTTGCGTCTGAACAGTTTTCTGATTCGCCTCATAAGAACGGTTCACTTCTATCATTTCCACCATTTCAGTCACAACACTAACATTAGAAGCTTCTAAATAACCTTGGAGAAGATTCGGTTCTTCTTCCAAGAGAAAAGGTCTTGGTTCGCCTGACTCGGGCGTATCGTTATAGAAAGAGTCCCCTTCTTTGTCCAAGTGGCGAGGATTTTCCACGGTGCGGATCTTGATACGGTCCAAAAGAACAGGAGTTTCGAATCTATTCTTATCGGCTCCAACGGAATTACGGGGATCATTACCGATCTCACCATTGATCCAAACTTCACCGTTTTCTTTGATCAAAAAATTTCCACGAGCGACTTTGATCGGGCCATTCTCCCCCATCAAAGGAAAACCTTGAGGAGTCACCAAGTAACCGTTCGTATCCAAAACGAAAGCACCTGAGCGGGAAAGTCTTTCACCTCTATTTGTCAAAACACTAAAGAACGCCGGATGTTCCGTGCCAGGCCTATCTTGCAGCATCATGTCGAAAGGATTGTCTGTCTTCTTCACGGCACCCTGTTCGAATCTTGTATAAATTTCATTCACCTCGGCGCCTAACCCGAGTTTGCCGACCACAGGAGCAGTATCGAAGGAGCCCATTGGAACCTTGCCAACTCCGTCCTCACTGAATCTATGGATCAAAAGTTCAGGGAAAGTTTTGAACAACGTTGTGTCCCTTTTGAATGCCGTCTTGTCCACGTTCGCAAGATTATTGGAGATAACGTCCATGCGCGTTTGCTGCACGATCATCCCATTGGATCCGGTGTACATTCCTCTTAACATTCTTCTTTCTCCTGCTCTATTTAAGGATCGGAGTTTTCCAAAAATCCCATTACGCTTTTGAAGACATAAAAAGAAAAAATAAGAAGGAGTTCCTACCGATTTCAAAGATCAAATGTGAAGTTTGGCCGCCTCCCTCGACGAAGCTCGGGACCGGGCTCTCCGCTTCGGTCGCTTCGCGACACCCGCGTCGATCCCTGGCGGAGTACTAATCCCGGAAACTTCATTCCAAACCAAGCCGACACGGAATCGGGAATCTACATTCCATCCCAAAAGCGAGCAAACTGGACTTGTTAATTTGAATATTTTCTTATATAGGGTCTGGAAGGAACCTCCCACGGGCCCTCCACCACCACCCAAACCAGGGCGGGGGCCGCCCCTCCTCCGCAACCCTGTTGGAGTTCCTACCAAGAAGGCTGATTTTGTCTCATTCCTAAAAAACCTTTGACATCTCTCGTTCTGAGAGCTATCTATCCAGGGGATGAAGAAAAAAGGGTATTTTCTCTCCTTAGGAGCCGGCAAAAACCAGGTACCCTTGATCTCTGCGGCAAGAGCCTTGGGCCTAGAAGTGGCCGCGGTAGACAAAAACGATAAGGCTCCCGGCTTCGCGATGGCAAGCCTTCGTATCATCGAATCCACCTTCGAATACAGAAGGATCTTAAGAGCAGTCGCCGAAAATCCATTGCCAACACCGATCATCGGACTCGGAACAAGATCCTACGGCAAAGCAACTTATAGTACAGCCTATCTTGCAGAAAAATTGAAGCTGAAATATGCAAGCACAGAATCCGTATTAAAATTTTCTGATAAACAAGTCCTAAAAGAAACATTAGCTCCAAAAGGGATCAGAGTCCCGAGAGAGATCCCGACTTCTGAGATCAAAGCAAAGTCAAAATCTTTTCCTTATCCTTGGATCTTAAAACCCAGCCAAGGTAGCGGCAAATCAGGGATCCAACTCATAGAATCAGATTCTGATCTGAAATCACTTTCTAGTTTAATATCCCCTAAAAAACAGTCCAAAGCAAAAACTGCCGCGAATTCTCCTCATCCGGAAACCTGGCTTTTGGAAGAGTATATTCCAGGTCCTGAATATACTGTTTTAGGATTGGTAGATGGATCCGACTTTCATCTAGTGAATATTTCTTTGAAGGAAACTTCTTCTTTTCCTCCTTTTCTGGAGGCTGCTCATCGTTTACCCTTCCCTAAATCCGAATTGGAAGGTGAGATCAAGATGTTGTGCAGGGCAATTGTAAAGGCAACCGGTCTTAAAAATTGTCCTTTTGTGGCAGAGTTCAGATTGGATGAAAATGGAGATCTAGTCTTGATCGAAGCTGCCCCGGAAGTGGGCGGTGAATATCTAGCGGATGTTCTTGTTCCTGGTTATTCCGGTTACGATTATTTTACCAACCTAGTAAAACTTTTAGTGGGAGAGCCTATTACCCCTCCTCCTTCTAGTTTAGAAATTCCTAAAAAACTAAAGTCCCAAGTTCGTTTTGATATTCCCCCTAGAGGTGTTTCCATTCTGAAATCCTGGGAAAATTTTCCTACAAATTATGGTGAGACAATTCTTTTGAACCAAAACTTAAAGGAGCCGGGTTCTAAACTGGATACTTCTCTTGGGAATGAAACAAGAACAAGAGTTCTTTGTTTAAGATCAAAGGCGTCTTCCTCTGAAGAAGAATGGAATGGTTCCGTTAAAAATCGTTTGAAGGCGGAATATGAAGCCCGCTGATCACCCTTCCAAAGAAGCTTGGGAAACCCATTATACCAGACCTAAAGCAAAACTTTCCTATCCGGATGAGAACTTAGTTCGTATGATCTCTAAGTTTCCTCCTTCTTCCACTTCTCCAAAGGCCTTGGACTTTGGTACTGGTTCCGGAAGGCATTGTGTTCTTCTGAGAGATTTCGGTTATGAAGTGTATGCAGCTGATTATAGTGAGAACTCTATTCAGTCCGTTCAGGAATCTTATCCTTGGGCCAAAACTTTCTTATTGAATTCGCCCCCTTATCCTTTTGCAGACGAAGAGTTTGATCTTATTGTAAGCTGGGGAGTTCTACATTACAACTCTCCGGATCTCGCCAAATCCATGTTAGCTGATACCTTTCGTATTTTAAAAAAGGGAGGCTATCTTGCAGCTTCCGTAAGAGCAGAAGGCGACACTCATCTTAAAGCGGAAAAAGGTAAGATAGGAACTGCAGATCTTGTAGGCGGCGCTACTTGGTTTTATTCCCTGGAAACTGTAAAAGAACTTTTGAAAAATTTTTCTTCCTTCGAGATAGGTTATACGGAGAGAACTCCATTAGGAAAATTGGATGAGAGGATTTGTCATTGGATCTTTCTCGCCAAAAAATAATCCAAGAAGAATGTCCTCTCAACGGGGACTGCAATTGGGAACCTTTATACAGATCCGAATTCGGCAACTTCGATCTTTCTATCCAAACTTGTAAAACCTGCGGATTCCAAGCCCAATTTCCAAGACCTGAACCTGAGTCATTGTACACTGAAGAATATTATACGGGTAATCAGGAATTCACATATAGAGACGAAAGACTGACTGAAAAATTCGATAGATATGTTTGGTTTGCTCGTTTAAAAAATATTTCCAAGTTTAAATCTTCTGGGAATTTCCTGGATATCGGTTGTTCCTTCGGCGGTTTTTTAGAATGCGCTAAAGAAAAAGGATTCGTACCGTATGGAGTGGAAATCTCTCCCTTCTCCGCCAAACAAGCGGAGGCTAGAGGTTTCAAAATATGGCAGGGACAATTCTTAGACGCGGATCTTCCTGAAAATTTTTTCGATGTGATCACATTGATCGAAGTGATCGAACATTTAGAAAACCCAAAAGAAGTATTTAATAAGCTTGCGAGGGTCCTAAAGCCTGGAGGCCTACTCCTCATTCAGACCGCGAATTTTGATGCCTGGCAGGCAATGGAAGCAGGTAAAAATTATCACTATTATCTGCCTGGCCATGTGTATTATTATTCTGCAAAAATCCTCCGGAAAATTCTTGCCATACGAGGATTCGAAAGACAGATTACTTACCTCGGAGTGGACTTCCCTCTTTCTGCTAAACTTTTAAAATCAAGGGGAAGTTTTTCAAGCTGGAAGGATTATTTAAAATGGTTCCGTATCTCTTTCTACCATTTCAAAAGTAAACTTTCCAAAAAAGGAATACCGCTCACTTCTTCTATGGTGCATTACGCGATTAAGAAATGAATTCTCATCCGAATACAAAGTACAGTAGATTTTTCGATTATATCCCGGACGCAGGTTTAGGAAGAAAACTGAACTTTACCGTCCGTGTTTTGGCCGCATCCGCCTATCGTTTTGCCAAGGACGAATGTTTAATCAAGGCTTCCGGTATTTCTTATACTACAATCGTATCCTTGATCCCAATGCTTGTTGTGGCTCTTTCTCTTTTGACGATCACTTCCGGATTGGACAATCGTAAGGAAGAAATATTCGATAAAATTAATGCGTTTTTCTTAGTCAGTAATATCAATTTGGATATCAATCCTTACTTGGATACCCTAGGAGAATTGATTGATGCTGCCAGACAAATCGGTGCGATCGGCTTTATTCTTTTAGTATTCTCTGCTACCACAGTATTAAGGTCTTTAGAGAACTCTTTTAATTCCATATGGAGGATCGAAGAAAAAAGATCCGTCCTTCAAGAATTCGTATTTTACTTTTTTGTTCTTTCCATTGGGCCTTTACTTTTGGTGATCGGAGACAATCTTGCCAAGAAGGTTACCGACGTATTTCGTCCTCCTCATTACCTGAGCATGGATAAGGATTTAGAAAATCATATCTGGATTGCAGGTGAGAATGGCACACTCTTTCGAATGGATTCCGGTCTCAAAAAGGATTATTATTTAGATGAGAAAGACATCGATCTGAAAAATATTCGCTGCTTGGATTCTTTCGGAGTCCGAGTAGACTTCTGCGAAAAGCCTGATATTTCCAAAGAGAATTTCGTTCGAGTTTCCATCAAAGACGGAAAAGTATATGCACTTTCCGAAAACGGATTATTCCTCTCTAAACCGGTAGATGGCTCCGTATGGAATGCTATCTATTTTGATAATTCAAATTTTAAAGATTTTGAATATATCAATGAGGGTAATTTTTATCTAATCTTCTCCAACGGGGAAGTCCTACATTTTTTCACCCAAGGCAGAAGCTACAAACCTGTATTCACAAATGTATTGAAGATCCGAGCAAACAGAGTTTATTTTCCCGAACCTTATCTAGGATACATCGTGGACGAGGACGGAAATGTTTGGAAAAGTGAAGATGGCGGCTATACTTGGAATGCGACTAAGATAACAGGCCATGGTTTAAAAGATATCCATCGGATCAGACCGGGCGAACTTTTTGTAACAGGAGAAAGGGGTTCCGTTTTTAAAACGGAAGATGGCGGTTACTCCTGGAAAAATCTAAGTCATAAAAGATACACATTCAGCAAAGTCTGGTCCGTAGAAAATGATGAGTCCGCGGACATTTTTCTCTTGGACGCTCTCGGAAATATTTTAGTTTCTATAGATGGAGGAGAACACTGGAATACTTTTTATATTCCTGCCAAGGGAAAAGTTTTTGCCTCCGGATTATTGGATAGAAGTGAAAACGGAAGATTCAGATTATTGAATATTGGAGAATATAGAAAGATCAGTCTCTCAGAATACAAGGACGTCAAATACGAGACTATAATTCTGCAAGGAGGAGAATCGGTATTCTCACCTTATAATATTCTAAAATTCTTCTTCCCATTGATAGGGATCTGGCTTTTCTTCTTGGCATTATTCACTTTGATCCCAAATACAAAGGTTCCGATCAGAGCATCTTCTTGGGGAGCAGGATTTACAAGTGTGATCTTTTTGATTTTCCTATATGGATTCCAGGTGTATATCACGTCCTTCTCCGAAACCACGATGATCGTGTATAAGGCACTCGCCTCCATCCCCATCTTTTTGATTGGTGTGTATTCACTATCGTTGATCGTTCTATTCGGTGCCGAAGTTACTGCCTGTGTGCAATATCCGGAAAGATATTACGCGCCATTCCAATTGATAGAAGAACATCATACTGCCTTTAGTTATGAATTTAGAAAGCTAATAGGAGTATTAAAAGCGGTCTATTCTGTTCAAAAAGAAAGTAAGATAGCGCCTCGCAGCGGAGACCTTGCGATCAAATCAGGGCTACATGCGGAAGAAATTCCTAGACTTACTAAAACATTATCCGAAGCGGGACTACTTGTGGAAACAAATGAAGGTGGGGCTTGGTTGCCTGTTGTTTCCGGAGAAGATCTGACTCTAGGAGATTTTTATCGCAGGGTACCTGAACCTCTTCTAAAAGAAGATCCTTCTTTTCATGTATATCCTGATAAGGTTCGGGAAAAGATGGATAAGGCGGAAGCTTCTTTGCAAAAAGATCTGGATGCGATCAGTTTTAGAGATCTGGTAGACTAAAAAGTCGCGAGCATGAGAAGTGATATCGCCGGAAAAAGTATCCCGAGCGTTATAACTCAAAGTGTCCATAGATTTCCAATCGTTAGGTGACTGAAGCCTTAGTCAAAAATATTGCGAATAGCTTTGGGAAATATTTATGTAAGAAGATCCCAAATCTTTCTTTCGTGCCTGCAATGATTACTTCGTTTTTTTCAGACACGATCGCATTCAGAATTTCGGTTGCACATTCCTTAGGATCGATTCCTTTCAGGATTGCATTATCCATTTTTCCATGTTTAGACCCGTTCCCAGAGAGTGCATTCTTCGATATTTTAGTTTTTACAAATCCAGGATAAACGAGCAATACTTTCAAATTATTAGGACTATTTTCCGCTCTAAGCGCCTCATAAAATCCAGTTAACGCGAACTTAGTTGCAGAATAGCCGGTTCTAAGTGGAACTCCGAATTTTCCTGCGACACTTGAGATAGAGACCACCCAACCTTTTTTTCTTTTTCTAAAATGGGGAAGTAAGGCTATAGTTAATCCGATATTCCCTAAAAAATTCACCTTTAAAAGGGACTCGTATGCAGAGATGGAAGTTTCATGCGCTAAAGACCGTTGACTAATCCCTCCATTATTGATCAGAACATCCACTTTACCGAATTTCAGGATCGCTTGATCAGGCAGACTTTCCATAGAAGAATAATTTTCCAGATCGAAAGGAAGAACCAAACAATCTTCATCAGTTTTTCCTAATTTATTTTTTACTCGAATTAGTTCTTCTTTTCTTCTTGCGGAAAGAATTAATCTGGCCCCGGAATCTTTCAATTCCGAAGCCAATGCCTCTCCTATTCCTGAAGAGGCTCCGGTAATCCAAACCACCTTATCTTTAAAGAAAGAATTGATCCGACTCACAATCCTTGGACCACCTTTAAGAATTGGTCTCCCAGATCGATCCTACGGTCCGCTGTCCGTATGAAAGAATGAATAACGTCCCCCGGCTGCAAATACTGGGATCGCTTACTCTGCCCTTTTACGAAAAGCTCCCATTTCTTTCTTTCGGAAAGAAGGCCGGCTATTTTTTGCAGCATCTTGCCCGGAGCTCTAAGAGCGCATCCAGAAGGAGTGCCTGTTAACAAAACATCTCCGGGTAATATATTACAAAAACTAGATAGTTCAGTGATAGTTTCCTCAGGTTTGAATACCAAATTAGAAATAGTATCATGCTGTCTGACTCTATCGTTCACGAGCAAGGTCAGCTCCAAACTATTCAATATTTCAAAGTCTCCCGGTTCCAAAACGGCTAGCACCGGACCCGCTGGCAAAAAAGTACGGTAAGATTTTCCCTTATACCACTGCAATTGAGGAAGTTGTATATCTCTTGCGGATACATCGTTTGCCATAAAGATTGCGGCCACATATTCTGATATATTTTGAGAGTTCACTTCCGTATAAGAATCGATGGATTTTCCAAAAACAAGACCAAGCTCTATCTCGTAATCGAGAAGTTTGACATGTTTAGGTCGGATCACTTCCCCGACAGGAGAAGTCAACGATGCATCCGATTTGGTGAAAAAAAGATTATAACTCTTATCGTCTGGATCAAGTCCGGACTCTATCAGATGTTGTTTATAATTCGCGCCTTGGCAGATAATCTGACAAGGTGAAGAAATCGGAGAAAGCAAACTTACTTCCGAAAGTTTATAACTTTTGGATCCTATATTAGCACTTTCCGTCTTGGAAAATTCCAAAAATTTGCGCGTATCCATGTCCCCTAGTCCGAGAGGATACACTTTACCTTCTGCAAATTTTGCCCAATCTATCTGTTTATCTTTTTGGAAACGTACGTAATTTATAGCCATAGTCCATTCCTCTTTATTAATATTTAATCCAACTTCGTGGAGATCGTTCTGCGACCTTCTTCAATTGTATCAGCTTCCTTAGCTCGATATTCCTTCCCAAAAACAGCCCTTTTACAAGCTGAATCAATTTATCCCAAGAAATCTCAGTGTCCAAAAAGTCCTCTGGCATATCTTGTCCCCATTGGTAAAGGCTCTCTCTACTGATAGGATGAAAGCCAACCGGAACAGTATCGTCGAATTTATCTCCGTCCGTATAATGTTCCACGAGCATTCCGCTTGGATCTCTTTGATAATCGAATATCTGGCTTCCTAAAATATGTCTTCCAATTCCCCAAGCAGGCTTCCAACCTCTTTTCAGAAGCCATTCCCTTCCTTTCGCGACTTCATCCAAATCTTCCAACTCGAAAGCACAATGTTCCAATCTATCGTCTATTCCGGAGGCAATCACTATAGTATGATGATCTGTGAGTTTTTCTCCCAAATCGCATCTTAAAAAAGCGATCACAGGTTCCTTGGAACCCGGAAGTATTTGTATATCGGATGGGATCATACCAAATACGTCGCAATACCACTGCGCATTCTTTAAAAATTCCTGTTTTAAAAAAACTGCATGTCCCAACCGATTTATTTTAGCTGGTCCCACATCATACGGTTGTGGTTTATTTTTACGTAAGATCTTTCCGTCGCTATTCCAACTTCTAAACTTCCCACCCCGATCCTTTTCTTCAAAAAAAGAAGAAGGAATTAATACCGCATCCACGGGAAGATCGGAAGGATCCTTAATCGTAACCGTAGGAAAATGCTCCGCGCCGAATCTTCCCAGAGGCCAGACCTCGGCTCCGTCCATTTGTCTTAACCTTTCAAATTCTTCCGTAGAAGATATATATAATCCTAATCCCAATAAAGAGTCCCTGTCAGCCTTTTCCAAAGACCAACAGGGCAGATCGGAACTAACTCCATGAAACAAAATTCTATCCTTAAACAACTCAAAGGGAGAAAGCCCAAAATCTTTATAATAGTCGGCGGTCAACTCGGGATTTTTTCTCCCTAACCTGACGTATGCGATATCTCTCGCCTTACTTATAGGATCCTTCGACCTTGTAGGACATTTAGAAGGTAATTGTTTCATGGCATTTTTCCCTGATAGATTTCTGCAAATCTTAAAACAGTATCGTCCACTTCCTTTCCATAGGAGACCGCAGCGACAATCTTATCCGGACGAACGATCGCGAATCGATCCGCTCCACCGAAAAATTTCATAAAAGAAGAAGTAACGTCTTCGGCGAAATTAGAGGCAATCTCGGAAGCCTGCTGTTGATTCGAAATATATAATATTCTTCCCCCCATTTTTTTCCAAATCTCAATACAAGATTGGCTTAGTACCTGAGAAGGATGGACCCCGTAACCGACGATACAGAGATTTGGGCCCAATAAAGAATCGGACAATTCCCAATTCCCTTCTTTTAATCTGAGAGGTGCTTGAGGAAAAACAGATCCGGGAGAAATAGAAGAATTTTTTAATGTATTCTTCTTTAAGAATAAACCTTTTCCGAAAGAATTATCCGGTTTTAATCTGAGATCCGATAAATAAGGACGCGCAGGAGTAAAAGATAAAAATTTCATTAAAAAATCCCGAAAAAAAGCGGCGATCCTACTTCTAGTCATGATGATCGAACCCAAAAACACTGCCAAACGTATCATCTTTTTTGCATGTGGTTTTCTCTCCACGTTATAGCTTAAAAGTATATCCTTAGAAGCTTCTTTACGTAAAACGGATGCGATTTTCCAGGCAAGATTGAAAGAGTCTCTCATACCGCTCACCAATCCTTGGCCGGCAAATGGCGGTGTCAAATGAGCGGCATCTCCCAGCAAGAATACTCGTCCCTTCCCCATACATTCCGCAGTCTTTGCTTGGAATCTATAAACGGCTTTTCTCTGTATCTTCATGGAAGAGAGTTCTCCCCAAGGACGAATAAGTTCCGCTACCTTTTCCGGTTTCTCCATTTCTTCCCTTGTTTCTCCGTTCCGAAGAAGAAACTCCCAACGTTGGGATTTTCCTGGCCCGGGAACGTGTGCGATTGGTCTTTTGGGATCGCAGATAAATTCAACCTTATCTAGAGCGTTAGGCATATCTTCTACATCTAAGATCAGCCAATCCTCCTTGTAAGCAGAACCTTTAAGTTTCCATCCTTGTTTCTCTCGGATCCGACTATGAGCGCCATCACACCCTAAAAGAAAACCTGTCGAAATTCGATAAGTAGTTCCGTTGCATTTTACTTTTACGATAACTTCAGAATCCGATTCTATATGAGTTAAATAAGTACATTCTGACCAAAGTTTTACATGATCGAATCTTTCCAGACCCTTTCGAAGAAGTCTCTCCAAGTCAGGTTGATAAATCGAAACCAAACGAGGATGTCCGTCCATGGATCCCATAGAATTAATCTTAGCTAATGTTCCAACATAAGGAGAGATCATTTCTACGCAGGAGATGGAGGGCATAATTTTAGAAGCCTCTTCTCCTAGTCCGGAAGCTTGAAGAATTCTCAAAGCGTCTTGGTCCAAGGAAATGGCTCTTGGAATTTCCAAAATCCCTGGATTCTCATCTATAAGCAGGACCGGAATTCCTTCGCTTCCGAGCAGGTTTGCAGTCAGAACTCCTACCGGACCCGCACCTACGATCAAAACATTCGGTTTCTCCGATTCCTCAACTTCTTCCATGAAATGAAGTTATAATCAAAAATGATAAAAATGTCAATTACTTAAAGAGAAATTAAGAAGGAAATCATCATTTTTGATAAATTTATCAAAAATGTAATTGTGTCATATAATGGATCTGATATTGATATCTTATGGCCTCGCCTACCAAGAAACTACCGCCAAAAAGAGAACGGACTCGGCACCAAATCCTGAATGCGGCTCTCAAACTTTTCGCAAGAAAGGACGCTGGAGAAGCGTCTATCTCGGATGTGATTGCAGAAGCTGAAATCGCAAATGGGACCTTTTATAATCATTTTAAAACCAAAGAAGAACTTTTAGAAGCCTCCTCATTAACTTTGATAGAATCTCTAGCATCCGAAGTGGAAACCATCATGGGGGACTTGGATGATCCCGCAGAAAGAATGGCGTTAGCGGGAATCTATTTCTTCAAAAAAGCAAGAATGGATTCGAATTGGGCCTGGGCCCTTATCCGAATCGCAGCTGTAGCACCCAGAATGAGCGACATGCTTTTAAGCTATCCATTGAGAGACCTACAAAGAGGCACCGCTTCCGGAAAATTTTCCATTGAATCTACAGAAACTGCGCTAGGACTCTTTGTAGGTTCCTTACATTACGGGATCAGGAACATATTAGAAGGAAGGGCGAAAAATAAACTACACGATAGAGAAATGATGACTCTAGTACTTAGAAGTTTTGGAGTAAAGGTCGAGATTGCGAAGAAGTTAGCTTCTAAAGGTTTCGAAAGAGCCTGGAAAGAAGACTGATCTTTTTAAATTTTCGAATCCAGTTTTGAAATTGGCGGAAGATTAGAAGACAAAGATTGGTAGATCTGCTCTGCCAGGCCCAAAGAAGAATTTGCAGATAAATTCTTAGAATATTCATCATAAAGCATATCTTCGAAAATTTCTTCCGCGTATCCGCCGTCTATGAGTCCTGATTTGTGAACTGTGGATTTCATTTCTTTCAACATCATCTTTACAAAGATAGATTCGAATTCACCGGAAGCATCGAATAACTTTTTACGATAAGGGTCTGCAGCAATTTCCTCTTTAATATTATGAGGCATTCTTACTTCGGAAGAAGAAACTTTTCCGGATAAAGTATTGTTAAATTCCTCTCTTAATTGATCCGGAAAACTTTGGCCTGGCTTACCATTTTTTTCTTCGCGTAAAAGTCTTTGCACTTCCGGTCTTTCAGTAAGATCCAATTTAGATCGATAGTCTTGGATTTTATCTATCATTATTGTATCTCCAGTTCGGCATGAAGAGCACCTGCTGCTTTCAATGCTTCTAAAATTGCGATAATATCTTTTGTAGAAGCTCCTACTTTGTTCAATGCTTCCACAACATCGGAGACCTGAGTGGCCTCCTCTATCACGAAAGATTCTTTCGTAGGAGGTTTTTCTCCGCTGAGTCTTGTAGGTCTTCTGTTCTTATCAGCGACTGAAAGACTTAAGCCCGATCTGGCAACTGCCACTTCATCGATTGCTATATTTCCACCCATCACAATAACGCCAGATCTTTCGTTGATAACTACCTTTGCCTTAGAACTGGATTCTACAGTGATGTTTTCCAGGTCGGAAAGAAGATTGAGTAAACCTGGAGATTTAGCGGAGAACCCAGCGCCCACTTCTATCACGATCTCAGAAGGAGTTAAAGCCTGAATAGACTCGGGCTTCAATCCGAATTTCTCAGGAACAGTTTCTTTGATACGATTCACTACATTATTCATCAAAGAGAAGTCTTGGTTATTCAGACGAATAACCACTCTTTGATTAGAAAAGAAATCTTCTTTTAATTCAGTTTCTACAATTGCACCCGCGTGAACAATCCCAACAGTCTTTTTAGAAGCTCTTCCAAGCCCACCCGCGCTATTCTCTTTTCCACCGAAAGAGATCACTCCGCTTGCAACCGCATAAATTTTATCGTTCGCAGTTTTTAAAGGGGACTGAAGAAGCACTCCCCCCTCTAAGGACTTTGCATCCCCAATAGAAGAAACAGTCACATCAAGCCTGTCACCTTTACGAGCATATGAAGGAATATTAGCGGTAATTAATACGGATGCTATATTTTTAGTCTGTTCCGGCTTAAGATTCGCATCCACTCCAAGGTTTTTGAGATAGTTTTTCATACTCTCAGTAGTCATTGGAGTCTTAGAATCCCCAGTTCCAGGAAGTCCAACAACAATCCCATAACCAGTGATCTGATTATCTCGAATCCCTTCTATCTTAGCCAGATCTTTTAAGCGGACTTCTGCTCCGGAAAGTGATATGGAGAATATTATAAAAAGGAAAATTACTCTTTTCATCTGGACTCTCCCAATAAACGGTTTAACTGTTCCAGAATATATCTTTGTTTTTCTTCCTCTGAAAGTTCCGCTTTGACGGTCACGGTTCCGTCTGGGTTATTAACAGTTTTTAAAGTGATAGGAGGTTGTAAATTTTTAGGCTCAATCCTTCCTGTAAATTGGATCTGTAGATCAGCTATCCGATCCGCATCTACTGAATTATCTCTGGCAATAAACTCAGGAGATAATCTTCCGGTCAAAATAACTTGAGAAGGTTCACCATTATAGGTAGAAGAACGCTGTCCTTGCAAGGTCAAAAGGCCTGTATTCGCATCGATCGCGGTCACTACAGCAGTTAGATTTCCTTTTAGTTTTCCTAGAGATTTGATCTTACCTTTATTTTTACGAACGATAGTACGATCCGTATTATAAGCAGGATTATCAGGGATCACTTTTTTGTCGGGTACAGCTTTGATCGTGATATTTTCGTCTGCAGTAGATTCAATTTCGAACTCTGCCGTAAAACCATCTTTCAATTTTACGAATATTGCAGTTCCTACTCTCAGATTCTGGCTTCTGGAGTAAGGATTTTTATCCTGCCATTGAGAAAGATCCTGCGCAAATAGAGCGATCATTCCGGATAAAAATAAAAGTGGAAGTATAAATTTCAAACTTCGGATCATATCAATTCTCTAAAAGGACTGTGCCCTTCTCCACCACTCTTGCGGAAATTTTTCCTTCTTTGGAATGAGACGAAACGTCAACGATCTCCCCAATATTACCGGAACTTAATGCTTTTGTCTTGGATTTTACCACCAAGTTTCCCTTTGTATAAACGAGGTTTACGTCCCCGCCTCTTTGCACATCGAATAAGAACCTAAATTGTTTCTTGCGGAGAAGTTCCCCTATTTGTAAATCCTTGAGTGCAGTGGAACCTACATCCTTACTCGAAATTCCATCCGTAAAAGATTCTTCCATATAGACGGTTCTTTCTTCCAAATCATCAGCTTGTAGTTTTTGCCCTTTGCGGATCTCTTTTTTGGCGAAGAGTGCGTTCATTCTTCTTTCCAACTTAAATTTGATCCTTTGCGTATGGACTTTTCTATTCTCGAAATAAAAATCCAAAGAAGCAACGATCTGTCCAGGATGAATGACTTGAGGAAGCCCTGCCCATTTCAGTTCCACACCTTGGCTTGGAACAAATCTATCCCCATTCAAATAGGAAATTTTAAAGTCCCCTTCTTTATCTTGAGGAAGTTTAGAAACTTCTTTCCTGAGGCTTTCCTCCAGTTCTTCCGGATCTAATTCAGAATCCAAAGGTAAAACTAAGGTTTCTTTTCCGGAAACCGGGATCCCAGCCAGAACTTCCTTCAAATTTTCAGGACGGATCACAACTGGAGCATTCAGATTTCTTAATACAATTTTGTCTTTCATCCCGTCGGGAAGTTTTGCGATCTCGGAAAGTAAGACTTCTTTCTTTTGGGTGAGAAGTTTTCCGCGAAGATAAACCGCTTCCATTCCTTCTATCTTTTCCGAACCGGACACAAATAGCCCTGCTAAGATACAGAATAGGATGAAGAAGCGGAAACTCATATTAATTAACGTTTCAGTCCGATCGCGGTAGATAACATGTTATCGGAAGTTTGAATGGCCTTTGAGTTAGACTCGTATGCCCTTTGGGCAACGATCATATTCACCATCTCTTCTACGATTTTAACGTTAGACATCTCCAAGAATCCTTGCAGAACATTTCCGAAACCTTCCATACCTGGAGTTCCAGGAATTTCAGGACCGGAAGCAACGGTCTCTTGGAATAAGTTTTTACCGATTGCTTGAAGACCCGCAGGGTTCACGAAACGATATAATTCGACCTGACCGATCACAGTAGGACGGATATCTGCCCCGATCTTTACAGTCACTTCTCCCTGCTCGGAGATCATCAAAGTGTTCAAGATTGCTCCCTCAGGAAGAATAAGAGGTGGCTCCAACAAATAACCGTTAGACGTTACTACTTGTTGGTTAGAATCTATTTTATAAGAACCGTCACGAGTGAATGCAAAACTACCATCAGGCATTTGGATCTTGAAAAATCCCATCTCGCTTGTGATTGCAAGGTCGAGTTTGTTTCCGGTCGCCTGAAAAGAACCGATCTCGAATAATTTTTGAGAGGCTGCCGCCCTAACCCCGTGGCCCACATTCACACCTGTAGGAATTTCGCTCACGGAAGTGGCTGGAGTTCCTGCCAATACCATATGTTGGTAAACTAAGTCCTCAAAATCCGCACGGTTCTTTTTAAAACCGGTGGTATTCACGTTTGCCAAGTTGTTGGAAATTGTATCTATGTGAAATTGCTGAGCGATCATTCCGGTCGCGGCAGTCCAAAGGGAACGCATCATTTGAGTTTATACCTCGATCCCTTTACCTATCGACCATTCCCTAAAAATCCTCAGGGGAATTCGGGATTTTTGAGACAAAATATAGGTTTTTAGGAAGCCCCCGCCCCGCCTGGAGGTAGGAACTCCTCATCTTTCTCAGAATTTCACAAGAAGCTTCGTTGCCCTCTGACCATACCCCTCCACCGCATCCTTCCAATGGATTGCATGAGTTGTAATCTTTTCAGGACGCAATCTGCCTTCCGAGATCAGGTCGAAAATTTCCTCCGTATAAGCTCCTACATTTGCCCTTCCCACCTTCAAAGTAACTCCTGTATTGTACATCTTCCAGTATGGAACAGAAATATCATTTTTGAAATGAACACTTACACAGGCGCAGGTCCCTCCGGGTTCCAAACTTTCCAAGGCGGTGATAAGTCCTGCACGAGTATTCGTGCTATCCACTACCAGATCAAATTTGCCTGGACTTTCAGAATGAGGAGCCTCAATCGCTTCCGCACCCAATTGTTTTGCAAGTTCTAAGCGAGAAAGATCCGTATCCGTAAAAACAGGTTTAACACCTAACGCAATCGCAGATTCTACCGCATATAGACCGCAACTTCCTACCCCACCTAAAATTAAAACAGACTGAGCGGGATTTTCTTTTAGATAAGGAGCCACACATCTATAACCGTCTGCAAGATTATCCGCAGCAGAAACAGCTTGTTCAGGTAAAACTCCTTTCGGAATTTTTTTTAGCATGCTATTTGCATAAGGAACCCTTACTAATTCCTGCAATGCTCCTCCCCATTCATACCCGAATCCATACCCAGGACTATCGGCAACGGAAGAACAAAAAGCAAGAAGTCCCTTATTACAATGAGAACAGGAACCACAATTGATATGCCAAGGAACCATGACTAGATCTCCTATTCGGAAATTTTTCACGTCCTCACCTAATTCAGAAATTTCTCCTACCATCTCATGACCTAAAGCGATCGGTCCAGGAAGAGGTGTTGCTCCATAGATGATCCCAAAATCCAGATCACATCTACTTACATAAAGAGGTTTAACGATTGCCTCTATTCCGTCCTTGAGCTTGGGCTCAGGTACTTCCAACCAAGAGAGTTTTCCTCTTCTTATAAAATTGAGTTGTTTCATTCTACTTCCCTCTAAAAACAGCATTACGTTTTTCTAAAAAAGACTGAACACCTTCTTTGGAATCTTCCGTATGAAACAATTTCAAACCGTTCTTCATAAGAGAATCGAACGCAGTCTTTCGGTTTTCTTGGATCGAAAGTCTGGCAGATATTAAAGTTTCCTTCAAAGCTAAAGGAGCACATTGTTCGGCGATCAATTGAGAGATTGAATAAGCTCGATCGAATAGTTTATCTTTTTCTACTACTTCCTGTATAAGTCCTAGCTGAAGAGCTTTTTCAGAATTGAATTCTTCTCCGGTAAGAAGATAACGCATCGCATTTCCCCAGCCTGCGATCTCCACCATACGAACTGAAGCTCCACCTAAAGGCATGATACCTCTTCGAACTTCGAATTGTGAAAACATGGTTTTGTTGGTAGAAAGTCTGATATCAGCCGCAAGTAATAGTTCAATTCCCAATGTAAAACAAAATCCCTGGGCAGCGGCGACTATAGGCTTTGTTCTGGGCCTTGCTTTTAAATTGATCCCGAAAGGATCGACGCCTCCTTCTACAAGAGGCCATTCTCCTCTCTCTTTCACTCTTTCGGAAATGCTGTCCAATTCCAATCCCAAAGTAAAATGTTTTCCTGAAGCCACGAGAAGTCCCACTCTGGCTTCCTCCATCTCTTCCAGCTCGGTGTAAGCTCTGGATAGATCTTCCAACATTTCCCAGGTAAATACATTCCTTTCGTCGGGACGGTTGATCCGAATGACCAACACCTTCCCCTTTAACTCTCTTTCTATAAATTTATCCACAACATTCTCCTATATCAAAAGTAGAACGATCATTCTACCTTTTATTTTATAAAGTAGAATGATCTGTCTACTTTATTTTTGCGGAGAAGTTAATATTTTGACATTTAAACTTATGCTTTTAATCCTTTATCTGTGAAGAAGTGGACATCATCTGAAGAAACAAAAGAACGAATCGTCCAAGAGGCATTACATTTATTTTATGTCCAAGGATATTCGAATACGGGAATCAACCAGCTATTAGAAGAGTCAGGGGTATTTCGGAAGAGTTTTTATACTCATTTTTCTGGAAAGGAAGAACTCGGAATGGAATACTTATGGGCCCAGGACAAATCTTATATAGGTTATATGCGGTCCATGATGGGTAAATATCCGGATGCTCAGGATTTTATCCAAGCTTGGTGTGCGATGCTCCTGCGAAATTCGAGGACCAAAAAATTCATAGGATGTCCTTTTTCTAATTTTGCCAGCCAAACATTGGATCAAACCGAATATTTCGGAAAGAATTTAAATGAGATCATGAACAATTGGAAAAACGAATTGGCGGATTACTTTTCCATAGCAAGTTTTAGAGGCAAACCTCTACAATCTAAGGATACTCAGGATCTTGCAATCCGCTTCCTTACCTGCTACGAAGGCTTAGTACAACTTTATATTACTATGAAAGAATCAAAGTATCTA
The DNA here is from genome assembly GCF_002811475.1 of Leptospira hartskeerlii. Lineage (NCBI taxonomy): Bacteria > Pseudomonadati > Spirochaetota > Leptospiria > Leptospirales > Leptospiraceae > Leptospira > Leptospira hartskeerlii. The sequence continues at coordinate 199,529 of NZ_NPDL01000007.1, read as the reverse complement.
ACTAGGTTAGAGAAAGATCTAGAAAAGATATTAGAAGAATATTATTAAATTTGCTTAATTTGATTTAAACTTAATTCTCACGCTAAGGCGCTAGGATAAGAAGATATTTACTCTGGATCTTCAAATCCTATATAAAGCTCTTCTCCACTTTGCGGCTTCGCGTGAAAATTTTAACTCCACTACTTCAGGTTCCGAAACACCACGCAGCGATTTGAATTCGTTCCTTTCTCGTTATTCGAAACATTCCAGCAATTGGCAAGTTTCGTGAATTTCTGGTCGTTTATGTATGTATTTTCCCATACGAGTCCGGTAGATTCCGCACATTTGATCACATACTCATCCAAGTTGAAGACTGTTTTTCCTTTTCTGACTTCACCCACTTCCATAACCACAGTTCCACCCGGTTTTACTACTCTGGAAAGTTCCGCTAAGGTTCCTTGGATGAATTCACACCAGCCTGCAAGAGTCGCGAAGATACTCGGTTTCTGGTCCTTCTCCAGTTCAATATCTAAAAACCAATATCTAAGCCAATTGTCCTCTTCGTAGTTTACCTTGTCCAAAAATGGAGGGCTAGTCACTACAAGATCCACTGAATCATCTTCGAGGCCGAAAAGATCCAAAGAAGAATGATTTGTGTATTCGTTTCTGGAAGAAAACTCATGATAAAAAGGTGTTAGAGATTCTTTCAGATCCCTTTTCATCTTTTGAAGGATACGAGGTTTGATCTCTCGATAATCTGGTACAACTCCCCTCTTCTCATTATTTCTTTTTTGAGCCAAAGGAGGAATAGAGATCTGAGGAAAACTATATACTGAAAAGAATCCGTTACTATGCCCGTGAAGCCTGGATAATGCAGTTAGACCTAAATATCTTAGCTCAGCAGAATCAGAATCGGAAAGTATCTTCTTCAGGTTCTTGATCTCTTTTAGAGTATCTTTATGATAAAAATGTAAAAGACCCTCGTCTTCTTTTTCCTCTTTGATCTTAGAGCTAAGATCCAAAGTATGAAGCGCTTTTTCCAGTTTTTCGACAGAAGGAACGGTCTGTCTCGACTTCGCCAAGAACAAAGACATAGGACTTATATCGTTATGAATGGCAGCATAACCTTCTAAATTTGCTTGGACTGTTGTAGTTCCCCGTCCACCGAAAGGATCAAATACGATCCCCTTTCGATTCTCCAAATATTTACCAATGAAGAATGCGGGTAATTCAGGCTTGAACGAGGCTCTGTAACTGACCACGTAATGGATTGGATGAGACTGCCTTTGTTTAGAGGTCCAAAATTCCCCGGTGAGTATCTTTCTTTCTTTTTTACGAAGTGCGCCGTTCATCCGCTCCGCCTTTTCTTTTTTCTTATTTTCGGAAGAAGGCGCGATTTTCAGTTTTGCTTTTTAAAATATTGCCTGAGACATAACGAAGGAATGACGGAAGTGAGATTAGAAATACTTGTCTCCCTACCGAATCCAAAAATCTTAGCATTCAGATCCGGATTTTTGGGTAAGTCCAAGCTCGGATCGATAAGAGAATGAAAACCGTATCCTCTCAACTGTACGAAGAATTTTTAAAAGAGAAAAAAACGAATCGAAGATTCGAACTCGCAGGTTTATATATAGGATACGGAGCTTATGTGGTAAGTCTTGGGATCGTATTCTGGCTCAAGAGAGAAAATCCACTCTTCTCAGCAATGTTCTTTTTAGGATTATTTACAAGAGTTTCGAGCTTAATGATTGGTAGAGTATTCTTGGTTCCTAAAATTTTTCTAAAACTTTTCTCTTCCGATATTTCCGAAAAGGAAGATGCTTGGGAAACCATCCAAGCTCATAAGAGTGAGATGGTAGGAAGACTTGCAGGTAATATTTTCGGTTGGAATGATTCGAGTAAGTTATACTCCATGAACCGGGAAGAAATGACCGAATTCGTGAAAAAATATACCGCAACGGACTGGAGAAGGATCGGAAAATTTTTCCTGATGTTCTACATTCCACTTTTTCTATTCGTTACTTATCTTACGATTTACGCCTGGTTCCAATGAACCGCATCTTAGGTTTTTCTTTTGCGATCCTTCTACTTTCCTGCTCCGTAAAAACAGGAACAGACTCACCCGTCCTCCAAAAAGAAGAGCTAAATCTCTCGGACAGAAAAGTCTGCTTATTCCTAGCTGAAATGGAAGAAGGTACACTCTTAAAAGTGGGAGAAGATAACTGCAAAAAAAAATCCCCTTCTATGTATGTATTCCAACCGGTACTCGCGTTGGCGGCCTTAGAGCTTGGAACATTAAAAGACCCTCATGGATATTTCCCATGGGATAAAACCAAATTCCCGTACCTCCGCTGGCAGAAGGAACAAAATCTGAGGTCTTCATTAGAAAGTTCCACCGTATGGTATTTCCAAAGGATCTGGACGGATACTGGAACTATTAAACTTAAGACCTGGTTGTCTTCTGTTGGACTTCCTACATTGGTTCCATTCGAGCCTTCTAGATCCTTTTGGATGGATGGAGGATATTCTTGGACTGCAGAAGAATTCTATTTATTCTTATGGAAATTATTCAACGGGGAGTTAGGAGTCAGAAAGAAAAATTTAAACTCGGTATTAGAAGGTCTGGAAAGAAATCCGGGAGAGATCAAAAATCCAACAGGCATTCATAGACTAGACGGCAACTTCGGGAACTACTCCGGTTTTTATTCCGATTCCGCAACAGGATATGCCCAAGGAAGATCCGTCTCTTGGTATTGGTTTTTTTGGAAAGGTCCAAAAAGATCTTATCTATTCTTATCCAGAATAGAAAGTGAATCCGAAACCTTATCTCCCTTAGAGGCCGCAAAGTTTGGCATGGAATATCTAAAAGAAAAAGGCTTTTGGGAAAAATATTTCTCTTCGTCAAACTAAGTATTATTCTTTTCTCATTCTTTCCATTTTTATAGTATGGAGGAACTCCAACATTCCGAGGGTTTCCGATTCTAAGGATGAAACGAAACGCAATTTTCTACATAACCCTATTAGTATTTTCTTTCGGAGCCTTTCTCTTCATAACGAAACAAGGCAAGTCATTAGAAATAGGTAAAGTTGCTATCATCGAGGCAACCTCTCCCACTTCGGTCGAATCTACAGAAGATCCGATCGATATTTGGAAAAAAGCGGGTGCAAAACTTTGGAAGGGTTTTCATGAGCCTCTTCCACTTCTACTATTACAAATCGGAGTCGTGATAGCAGCCACTCGAGTAATGGGTAAACTTGCAGTAATTGTAAGGCAACCATTCGTAGTCGGAGAGATCCTTGCGGGTATATTATTAGGCCCATCGTTGTTCGGGTTATTATTTCCGGAGCAGTATCAATTCTTATTCCCCAAAGTCTCCTTAAGTTCGCTTCAACTATTAAGCCAAATCGGTTTAGTATTCTTCATGTTCGTAGTAGGAATGGAGTTGGACCTAAAGATACTTAGAAACCAAGCAGATTCTGCGATACTTATCTCTCATGCGAGCATTCTTCTTCCTTTCTTACTCGGAGCGATCTTAGCACTTTCCATTTACAAAACATTAGCTCCTCCTGACGTAACATTTTTATCCTTCTCCTTATTTATGGGGATAGGAATGAGTATCACCGCTTTTCCAGTACTTGCTCGAATCGTTCAGGAAAGAGGACTAACCAAAACGAAACTAGGAGGACTCGCGCTCACCTGCGCTGCCTCGGACGATTTAACTGCGTGGTGTTTACTTGCAGTGGTGATCGCTCTTGTCCAAGCCGGAGGGATTTTAGCCGCACTATTCACCATAATCCTTGCAATTATTTACGTTTTCATAATGTGGAAGATCGTTCAACCTGCAATGCACAGAGCGGGAGGGATCTTCACAAACAGAGAAGCATTTACCAAAATGGCGGTAGCGCTATTTTTACTTTTCCCGATCGCATCCGCTTGGATTACCGAATCCATAGGGATCCATGCATTGTTTGGAGCGTTCTTAGCAGGCGTTGTTATGCCTGACAAACCTAAACTTAGGACACTCTTGGCGGAGAAGGTAGAAGACCTGAGTACTGCGATCTTTCTTCCATTATTCTTCGCGTTAACCGGAATTAGGACGCAGATCGGCCTGTTGAACCAAGGCAACTTGTGGTGGGATTTCGCAATGGTGCTTACGGTCGCCATCGTAGGAAAATTCGCAGGAAGTGCCATCGCTGCAAGAGCCTCCGGAAATAACTGGAAAGATTCCTTATCCTTGGGTGCACTCATGAACACCAGGGGACTTATGGAATTGATCGTACTCAATATAGGTTACGATATCGGAGTATTATCTTCTCAGATCTTCTCTATGATGGTGCTCATGGCATTGGTCACAACTTACATGACCGGACCAAGTTTGAATTTGATAGAAAGAATTTTCTCGGTAGTCAAAGACAAAAAAGAAGAAGGTATACTACTCGCATTCGCATTACATTCCAGAGGTGTGGACCTATTAAGACTTGCTTCCGGATTATTCCAGAATGGGAACAAAACAAAAGAAGTAACAGCGCTTCACCTGACTCCGGATTCCTGGATTTCCGGCAAAACTGCTCAAAAATACGAGAAAAAAAGTTTCGAACCTTTATTCAAACTTTCTAAAGAACTTGGGATCAAATTAAAAACTTTATATAAACCTTCCGACAACGTCACAAGAGATATACTAAGAACAATCCAATCAGGAAATTATAATATATTCCTAACAGGTGGAGCCAAATCCCTATTCAGCGATGACGTCTTAGGAGGAAAGATCAGAACACTTCTTTCCGAGTCCGAAACAAACGCAGGGATATTGGTTGCGGAAAAATTAAAGGATTTAGATCGTTTTATCTTAGCTATCTACTCAGACAAAGATGTAAAACTATTAGGATTTTCTTTAGCAATGGCTAAGAAGATAGGAGCTAAACTTTCCATCTGGGACCCGAAAGGTCGTGTTCCTCAATTTTCTCAAAAAGAAAGAAACCTTCTCAAAAAAGAAAAGATCACAATCCTAAAAGGAGAAAATCCTCAAGTATTATCGGAAGCAGATTTAGTGATTTGCGATCTGGAAACCTGGGAAGAAGAAACCGAATTTAGGAATTGGGAACTGTCAGACGGTTCGGGTTTGTTTTTGGTTCGCTATAAAGAATAATATTATAAATCTGTTTTTAGAAAGTAACCTACTCCCGGTTCCGTAATTAAAATCTCGGGATTACTCGGATCTCTTTCTATCTTTTTTCGGATCTGATTCACGTAAACTCTTAGATAACCGGATTCCGCCATTTGATTCGGACCCCAGAGTTCTTTTAAGATCTGAGTTTGGGTCACTATCTTTCCAGGATAAGTCGCCAACAATTTTAGAAAAGAGTACTCGGTAGGTGTCAGTCGGACTTCCTTTCCTTCTTTCAGGACTTTTCTCGTACCAAAATCCAATTCCAAAAGCCCGATCCTAACTTTTACATCCGTTTTTTCAGGAGAAGAATGTCTTAATAACACTCTAATTCTTGCGAGTAATTCTCCAATGCCGAAAGGTTTGGTAAGATAATCGTCCGCCCCGCTATCCAGCAAAAAGATCTTATCTTTCTCGGAATCTCTAACACTTAAAACTAATACTGGAATTTTAGAACCGGACTCTCGGATCTTTTTAAGGAATTCTTCCCCGCCTTTTTCCGGTAAACCCAGATCCAAGATGATACTATCAGGACGGACCATATAAACTTTTGATAATGCTTCGTCTACTGAGATTGCCTCTTCTACTTTGTATCCTTCTTTTTCAAGAGCCACTCGGACCAATCGGCGAATTTGGATCTCATCGTCTACGATCATAATGATTGGACTAGACAATCGGATCCTCCAGAGGAGGGAATGTGAGGACAGGAAGCCGAATAAGAAACCTCGCTCCTCCTTCTTGTCTATTTTCCGCCCAGATCTTTCCACCTTGAGCTTCTACAAGTCCCTTGCAGATAGAAAGTCCGAGACCTGTTCCTTGCATAGAGGAGGAAACTTTGGTGAATTTTTCAAAAATTTTGTCTTCTTGCCCCAAAGGAATTCCAGGTCCATTATCCTCTACCGTTAATAGAAGATGGTCCTTAGGCACACTTGCTCTCACGAGAACAGTACTATTCTTTTCCGTATGTAAAAATGCATTTTGCAAAAGATGGATCAATACTTGGATCATCAATCTTCTGTCCATTCGAACAAGAGGCATACTTTCATCAGATTGGACTAACAAAGTATGTTCTCCTTTCTCATATTCTGCGATCCGTATCGTTTCAGTTACCAAGTCTACAGGATCTTCCCATTGGAGGTCCAACTTCAATCTTCCGGATTCCAGTCTAGACATATCCAAAAGATCTCCAACCAATCGATCTAACTTTTTATAAGCAATTCGGATCTCTGAGAATAAGTCGGATTTCTCTTTTTCGTTTTTTCCATTTCCTGCTTCCAATAGATCCAAAGAAGCTCTGATCACGGTCAGAGGGGTCCTAAAATCATGGCTAACTGAATTGAACAATGCGGAATAAAATTTTTCAGATTCTTCTACCATCTTAGCGTTTGCACGAATTCCAAGTAATTGTATCCGCTCTAATGCCAAAGCAATTTGGTTCAGCATAGAAAATAGAAGTGTCTCTTCCTCCAATTCCAAACTTTCCTTATGCTCTCGATCCAATCCGACCACTCCAAAACATCCACCTGGAGTAAGTAACGGAAGATATAACCCTTTAGACATCGGAACGGTATCCGTATCTTTTCCGGAAGGTTTTCTATTTTGGAATGTCCAAGCTGCGAGGGCAGATTCTTTCATATCCGGTTTGAAACCACTTTTAGGATGGGGAGTGCGAGAAAGCAAAGAGTCTTGATCCGCAAGTAAGATTAAGACGGAAGATTGAAATGTATCTCCAATCGTTTCTACCGCTACGGAAGCAATTTCATCCAAACTATGAGTTTTAGATAATGTAACTGAAAGTCTATATAGACCGGAAAGTGCTTCTTCTCCGGTTTGTAATGCTTCTTCTCTATCTCTTAATCTCGTAGTGAGCGCTCCTAAAACCAAGGCCAACACGAAGTAGGTACCGAACATCATCCAGTCTTCTACTTTTTCAATATAGAATGTAAATTTAGGAGGAATGAATAGAAAGTTCCAAAAGATAGCGCTTAAGGAAGCCGTGACTAAAACGGGTCCCCTACCCGCAAACAGAGCCACAAACATTATAAAAAACAGATATACTAGTCCTATAGACCAATAACCGGCAAAAATATTGAATAAAAGATTAAAGGAAGTGATGCCGAGTAACGCCAAAAAGGAAAGAAAATACTGAATGGGTTTGGATCTGGTCCCTTTAGTAAAAAAACCGAAGTGGATCTTAGGACTTTCTTTCAGAATTTCCGTCGGGGCGAGAAGTATCTGAAAATCCCCAGTTTGTTCACTCAATTTATCTACAAAGGAACCTCCTCTCAAAATCCTGGAAATTTTACTTCTACCACTTCTTCCAATGACAACATGAGTTGCCTTAGTACGATTGATCGCTCTTATAATACCTAAAACCGGATCCCTATCCGAAAAGTTCAGGATCTCAGCCCCTAACTCTCTAGCAAGACCTAAGTTTTCTCGTAATAGCGCTTTCTGGTCTAAAGACAACGAATTTCCATCGTCAACATGCACTGCGACCCAAGGGCATTTTAACCCGAATGCAATACGTTTCGCATAACGTATCAAATTGGCGGCTTGGGGAGAAGATGATACCGCCACCAGAATTTTATCAGAAAGTTTAGAATCCTTGGTCGGCTCTAATCTAGAAAGCTCTCGGTCCACCAGTTTTGAAGTAAAATTTAAAGAAAGCTCCCTAAGAGCTGTCAAATTCGGGACCTTAAAAAAAGAATGGAGAGCTTGAGGTACTTTATCCGAAGGATATACCTTACCTTCTTTCAAACGTTTGATCAGATCGTCCGGAACTAGATCGATCAATTCCACTTCATCAGCTATTTCTAAAATAGAGTCCGGAACCCTTTCTGAGACAGGAGCACCCGAAATTTCCTCCACGATACCCGCTCTACTTTCTAAATGTTGCACATTCAAAGTTGAATAAACATTTATCCCTTGGTCCAAAATTTCCAAAACGTCTTGGTATCTTTTAGGATGCCTGGAACCGGGAACATTCGTATGAGCTAGCTCATCCACCAACACCAGATCCGGTTTTTTTTCCAAAATAGCATCCAAATCCATCTCTTCCAGATCCACCGACTTGTATCTGGATCTTTTTCTCGGAATGACGGAAAGACCTTCTGCTTGTGCTTCCGTTTCTTTTCTATTATGAGTCTCTAAATAACCGATCCAAACATCTATTCCTTCCGATCTCGCTTTTTGAGCGTCTCGGAGCATCTCGAAAGTTTTACCTACTCCTGCGGCCATGCCGAAGAAAATTTTCAACTTTCCTCTGGTTTTAGCCTCTTCTCCTCCGATCCGAGAGAGTAACTCGTCCGGATCAGGTCTATTTTCTTCTGCAGGTCTCACTCTATAACTACTTTAGTTTTTCAGAATATTCTATTCTAAGTAAACGGATCTCAATTTCAGGTTTAATTTCAGAATATTGATCTTGGAAGAACCGAATAATCCCCATTCAGGAGATTCTATAGTCTCTTCGACCAATCGAGTTAGCTTTTCTTCTGAAATTCTCTTTGTTTTCGCGATCAATGGAACTTGATATTTCACAGCCTCAGGACTTAAATGAGGATCCAAGCCGCTTCCGGAAGAAAACAAAAGTTCCGAAGGCACTGGCTCAGCTCCTCCTCTCGCAATCCAATACTGTTTTCTCTCTTCTACCTTTTTAGAAAGTTGGGCATTCGTTGGTCCAAGGTTAGAAGCTCCGGAAGAAGAGGGATCATACCCGATTGCAGAAGGTCTGGAATGAAAATACTCCGGATGATCGAAAGACTGAGCAAGTAACGCGGAACCGATTAACTTTCCATCTACCTCAATCAAGGAACCTGAACTCTCTCTTGGAAAAGCAAATTTAGCAAACCCGTATACGATTGCAGGATAGCAGACCCCGCATACAAAAGTCCAAAATCCTAATTGTAAAACTGCTCGTATCATGCGAATACCCCCTTGGTAAAACTTAAGATCAGATCTATTCCTTTGATCCCGAAAAACGGAAGGATAAGTCCTCCAAATCCGTAAATAAATACATTTCGCGCTAAGACAGAATCCGCACCTGCAGGTCTGTAACTCACACCTTTTAGCGCAAGTGGAACTAAAAACACAAGGATAAGAGCATTAAAGATCACTGCACTTAAAACCGCTGATTCGGGACTTGCAAAACCAAGAATATTCAAAATAGATAAAGCACCTATTCCGCCTATAGGAAATAACCCCGCAAACATTGCAGGTAGGATCACAAAATATTTAGATACATCGTTTGCTATGCTGAAGGTAGTCAAAGATCCCCTTGTCATCAGAAGTTGTTTTCCGATCTCTACAATCTCGATAAGCTTGGTAGGATTACTATCCAAATCGATCATATTCCCGGCTTCTCTCGCTGTTTGGGTCCCGGTATTCATTGCGACTCCCACATCTGCTTGCGCTAAAGCCGGCGCATCGTTTGTACCGTCGCCGATCATCGCCACGAGTTTTCCACCGGATTGTTCCTCACGGATACGTTTCAGTTTTGTTTCAGGAGTTGCTTCTGCGATAAAATCATCCACTCCTGCTTCTGCCGCGATTGCTGCAGCAGTTAAAGGATTATCACCTGTGATCATCACAGTTCTGATCCCCATTTGTCTGAGCCTTGCAAATCTTTCTTTGATCCCACCTTTTACGATGTCTTTTAAATGAATGACTCCTAAAATTTCTCTACCTTCTGAGACAACTAAAGGGGTTCCACCTTCTCTTGCGATCTCATCTACTATATCTGAAATTTCTTTTGGGTATTCTCCCCCTAAGCCCGTAATATAATTTCGAACGGATTCGGAAGCACCCTTTCGGATTGGAGGCCTGACTTTTCCTCCCAAGTCAGGATCGAAATCCACACCACTCATTTTGCTTTTAGCGGTGAAAGGAACAAATTGTCCTCCTAACTCGGATAGATTCCTTCCTCTTAAATCGAATTTTTCTTTCGCTAATACTACAATGGATCTTCCTTCGGGTGTTTCGTCGGAAAGAGATGCAAGCTGTGCTGCATCCGCTAAGTTCTTTTCAGAAATTCCAGGGGCAGGAACAAATCTGGTCGCCATTCTATTTCCCAAAGTGATCGTTCCTGTTTTATCTAAGAGTAGAACGTCTATATCTCCCGCTGCTTCGATGGCTCTTCCTGATTTGGCGATTACGTTCCTTCTCATGAGCCTATCCATGCCGCTGATCCCGATCGCAGACAATAATCCACCTATCGTAGTTGGGATCAAACATACCAAAAGACCAACTAACGCGGGAAAAGAACCTGAGAGTCCTAAATTTCCTCCGCCTTCTTTTTGACTATAGAATACAGCAGGCACAAGAGATGTGATCGCTACCAAGAACACCAAAGACAAAGCGGAGAGAAGAATGGAGAGTGCAATCTCATTCGGTGTCTTCTGCCTGGAAGCTCCTTCTACAAGAGAGATCATCTTATCTATAAAAGTCTTTCCAGGATCGGTTGTGATCTGCACTATAATTTTATCACTTAAAACTTTGGTGCCTCCGGTAACAGCGGATCTATCCCCTCCTGACTCTCGGATTACAGGGGCAGACTCTCCCGTAATCGCGGACTCATCCACTGAAGCGATACCTTCTATCACCTCACCGTCACCCGGGATTTGATCTCCTGCTTGGCAAACTACCTTGTCTCCTGTGCGGAGTTCGGAAGAAGGAACTATAATAACGGAACTACCGCTTAATTTGTTTGCCTTGGATTCTTTTCTATTCTTTTTCAAGGACTCTGCTTTTGCTTTTCCCCTACCCTCAGCCAACGCTTCCGCAAAATTCGCAAATAGCACCGTTGCCCATAACCAGATAGAGATCTGTAGACCGAAACTTAGATTAACGGGATGAAAGATCACATCATAAGAACTTAATATTGCTCCTATATAAACTATGAACATGACAGGGTTTTTCCATTGAACCCTTGGATCTAATTTTACGAAAGAATCCAAGATCGCCTTTAGCAAGGACTTTGGATCTTGAAAAAAAGAAGTATTTTTGTTTTTCATAATTCTAAACCTTAAAACTTCGAACCGGAATGCAGAAGTATATGCTCACTTCCTGGTCCCAAAACCAAAACGGGCAGGAATGTTAGAGCTCCTACCAAAAAGATCACGGAAAGAAGAAGTAGCACAAACAAAGGACTTTCCGTGGAAAACGTACCTTCTCCCTTTGGAGCTACCTTTTTGCCCAATAAAGCTCCGCTCAGTCCTAAAGCAGGAACGATCACAGCAAATCTTCCCACCAACATACAAAAAGAAAGAGCTAGATTATAAAACGGAGTATTCGCATTCAAACCTCCGAATGCAGACCCGTTATTTCCGGATGCGGAAGCAAATGCGTATAAAATTTCAGTTAAACCATGAGGCCCCAAATTTGTTCTAGAGGAAAGAGCAGATTCATAAAGAAGTGAGAATGCGGTGAATAGTAAAATACAAAGCCCAGGTACCAAAACTCCAACAAGTGCAAGTTTTACTTCCTTTGCTTCTATCTTTTTTCCTAAATATTCAGGAGTCCTTCCCACCATTAGTCCTGCGATAAATACCGTGAGGACAACATAAAATAACATTCCTATAAGTCCGACTCCTACACCGCCAAATACAACTTCGCCCAGAAGAATATTCCAAACCGCTAATCCTCCTGCAAGAGGAGAAAAGCTATCGTGCATCGCATTCACTGAACCGTTAGACGCTGCTGTGGTCGCCATTCCCCAAAGAACGCTTTGTGCTACTCCGAATCTTGTCTCCTTACCTTCCCAGTTCCCTACAAAGTCACCTTCCGACCAAAGAGATATGGAAAGACTTAAGACAAAAAGAAGGGTCATTCCGAAAAAAATAGAAAGACCTGCTTTCCAGGAACCCACCCATCTTCCATAAGCAAAAGGTAATGCTCCCGGAAGAAGTAAGATCAAAATACATTGTAACCAACTGGAAAAAACCGTGGGATTCTCAAAGGGATGAGCGGAGTTTACTCCAAAAAAACCGCCCCCATTCGTTCCCAATTGTTTGATCGCAATTTGAGAGGCGGCCGGCCCGAGAGGTATTTTAACTGAATGACCTCCAAGGCCGATTGTGTCTACATACTTGGAAAAATCCATTACCACACCTTGGGAAACCAAAACCAAAGCGACTAAGATAGAAATTGGTAAAAGAATATATAATATACTTCTGGTTAGATCGATATAGAAGTTACCGATCCCGGATGGGTATTCGCCCGGCTTAGAGATCATTCCTCTTGCCATAGCCGCAAGTACCGCGATCCCGACCCCTGCGCTTACAAAATTTTGCACTCCTAAAAGTAGCATTTGGCTTAAGTAAGAGAGAGAAACTTCTCCGGAATACGCCTGCCAATTGGTATTCGTCACAAAACTGACGGAAGTATTCCAAGCCAGATCCCAAGCAACCCCGGACTTACCTTCCGGATTTCCAGGACGTATGTCCTGAAAATGAAGCCCTAATACAACCAGGACTAAACATAAAAGTGTAAAAATCCCAATATCAAGTAGGTAAACTTTCCAATTGGAATTTTGACCTTCCTTTATTCCGGAAATCTTATATAGGAATGATTCGGATTTGGAAAGAAAGGCAAATCGTTTGGAAACTTCTCCCCTGAGAACGTCCGCTATATAAATTCCTAAAAAGGGAGAGAGAAGAAATAAAACCGCAAAATACAAAAAAAAGAAGATCGAGTCGTTTCCGTTCATTCCGATCTCCTAAAATTTTTCCGGTTTTAAAATGGAGAAGGAGAGATAACCGCATAATGCGATAACTAAAACGATTAAAAATGTATAAGACAAGATTCCTCCCAGCGGAAACATTCCGTCTATTCCAAAAACCTAACCTGATTTTTGGAATTCGTCAATGCGAACCTGCATGAGAGGAAGAGATATATGCGTTAATTTTGCGTTAAGATCTATGTGTAAAATTTTACTAAATCGGACACTTCTTCTCTTGGAGTATGAAATTTATTTAATGTGGAGTCGGGCTTAGGATAACCCAAACTTAAACCACAGACTATTTTCTCGGATTCCGCCAGACCTAATTCTTTTCGGACCACTTCCGGAAATGCGGACAACGCAGCTTGGGGAACCGTTCCCAGTCCATAACTTCGAGCAAGAAGCATTACGGTATTCAGAAAACATCCTATGTCCAAAGCGATATAAAAATTGAGTTCGAATTCTGTTGTGATAAATACCGCTGTAGGAGCTCCGAAGAATTCGAAGTTCCGTAACATAAACTTATCCCTGGCTTCCTTGTCTTTTCTTTCAATACCCGCCGCACCATAGATTTTCATACCAAGATCGAACATTCTGCGTTTCGCATCCGCAGGAAAACCTGTAGGCCAAATCGTATCAGGCACGGGTGTCTCAGATTGTTTCGCTCTTTCTTGCAAGAGTTCCGCCATTTTATCCCGCTTAGAGCCGCTCACCACATGCACCTTCCAAGGTTGGCTGTTTTTCCAACTCGGGGCGCGAAGAGATTTGGAGAATAATTCCTTTAAGACGGAATCTTCGACAGGCTTAGAAAGATAATCCCGGATACTATGGCGGGTAAAGATCGCTTCTTCCACACTGGAAGCAATTCCTGAAATATCAATGGATTCGGTTTCTGAGGATAAAGAAGACATATAGACCTCCGATTTAGACTTGCATTTTAACAAATTTCGGTCTTTCTGGAAGAAGAATGATCCGAACAGACAAGTCTGTCTGTTACTTGATCCCAGGAAGAAAAAAATGTCAACCAAAGAAAAAGGGGTAAAAGACAGGATTTTGGAAACTGCTGCCAGGCTTTTCCAAACCCAGGGTTACGGAAACACCGGTATCAACCAGATCATCCAAGAATCGCAAACTGCAAAGGCCAGCTTTTACGACTACTACCCTTCGAAAGATCTATTAGGAAAGGCATATATAGAATTTTACGGGAAAGAACAACTCGTCCTATTAAAAAAATTACAATCCAGGTCGGAGAATGCTCGGGACTTTATCCAAGCATGGACGCATATCCTAAGAAGACAGACCAGAAACAGTGAATTTGCAGGCTGCCCCATGGCAAACACAGCAGCACAAATTGCATCGGCTTCACCTTCCATCTCTGAAGAAGTCAAAAAATTGGCTTTGAGAACAGTGGACCTTCTCTCTATCTATTTGAAAGAAATGCAGAAGAAGGGGCAGATCCCGAAGAATGCGGACACACAGTCTTTGGCCCGAAAAATATTCGCTTCTTACGAAGGTGTATTACAGATCTGGAAACTTACCGGAAAAATTTCCGCGTTAGACGATTTACCCGAGATGGTGGATGCGATCATTAAATATTCAGGGAAGAAGTGAGTGGACCTGGCAAATTCCACCAGGTCCAGAAAGAGTGATTAGTTATCGTTATAATCTACGGTAGCGGCGGGAGGGGTACCTGAACCTACGATGTAAAGCAAAAAGTAGAAAGATCCGCTAGTACCATTACTTACATAAGTGTAAGGATCTGATCCGGAGATATTGAATTTAGTAGTACCATCTGTGATAATCGAAGACTCAGCTAACGGACAATCCGTAGCTTCGTAAATTGTAGGTTGACCAGAAACATTCGGATTCTCCACAACATCTACCCCATGAAATACTACAGAATCGCTGTTTTGAATACCTAAGATTTCTACAATTGCAATTGGATGATTTACAAAAGGAATTCTCCCCCAGACAACATCCACTCCAGTTGAATCTTTCGCAACACGCGTACGATTTACACCTACCGCTGCCTTGCCAGGGAAATCCACCAAGCAGTCTCCCCCGCCGCTAAGAGCACTGATGATTGCCAAATTGTTTAGGTCGCCGCCATCGTCCTTCTTGCAATCAACGAAAGAAGCCGAGAGTAATAGCACCAATAATGACCAAATAGCTTTTTGTTTCATTTGAGTTTGTCTCCACAGAACAGTCGTTCCTAATACCCGTTTTTCAAGACTAGGTCTGAGTTTCAATCTCAATTAATTAAAAAGATCGAAAATCATTGTATAATTCTGTCAATCTGGCTTGTTATTTGGAAAAACGTCAGGTTTTCTGCTTTTTTCTCTCAGGCAATGGAACCACCACAAGATGAACCTGCTCCCGCAGTACATCCATAACAATGCTGGTGTAATAAGATCTCTCTGGAATCCAGCACAGATTTGTTGAATTCGGATATTCTACTTATCCTACCTTCTATCTTCATATCCAACATTTGGTTAAAATCACAATCGTATAGGCTTCCGTCCCAACCAACGCTTAATGTGTTACGGCACATGACGGCAGTTGCTGCCGCAGGATTGAAAGCAGTTACGAGTTTTTCTAAATAGGCGTCTATATTATCGTTTTCGAGTAATGATTCCAAAAAGCGGCTAATTGGCATATTCGTAAGTGCGAATAATGAATTGAATTCAACGCCATAGACCTGTTTTAATTCCTTTTTGAAATCGTTTTCCAATGTGGATTGTCCACCTGCAAGGAAGGCTCCCACAGGATTATAAACTAAATTTAATATAAGTCCTGAGCCAGGGATACCGTAGCCTAGTGCATTCAATTTTCTTAATGCTTCTATGGAACGATCGAATACACCCTCTCCCCTTTGAGCATCGGTCCTTCTTTTTTGGAAATATGGAAGACTGGAGACAACTTCTACCTTATGTTTTGCAAAAAATTCAGGAAGATCTTTGTATTTTTCCCCAGCCAGAAGAATGGTAAGATTACAACGGATCATGATCTTCTTTCCTAGTTTGGAAGCTTCTTCTACGAACCATCTGAAATTAGGATTCATCTCAGGAGCGCCACCTGTGATATCTAAGGTGGTAACGCCAGGTGTTGCCAAGGCTACCAAACATTCCTGCATGGTTTCCTTACTCATGATCTCTCTGCGATCCGGACCGGCATCCACATGACAATGTCTGCAGGTCTGGTTGCAAAGTTTTCCAACGTTCACTTGTAGTATGTCCACCCCTGTTGGGCGCAAAGGATAAAGTCCCGCCTCTTTTAATTTTTCCGAAAAACTAGGCAAATTTAATTTTCCGGAGACTTCCGTAAGAATTTTTAATTGTTCTTTGGAAGAAGCGAGTTCGCTCCCTCTTGCTAATAGGGATCTCATACTTTAGAAACTCCTTATATACCGAGTTCTTTAACTTTGTTTAATGCTTGGACACTATGAACCAGACTTGCGCCCCCACGGATAGCAGCGCCTACATGGATCGCTTCCCAGATCTGTTCTTCGGTTACACCTTTTTCGACCGTGTCGGTAGTATAAGCATCTATACAATATGGGCATTGTACTACATGTGCTACTGCAAGAGCGATCAAAGATTTTTCTTTAGCAGATAATGCTCCGTCCGCAAAAACCGCCCCGTAATAATCGAAAAATTTCTTTGCCAGATCTGGCTCAAATTCTCCTATATTGCCGAACTTTTTCAGGTCTTCCGGTTTATAATAAGTTGTTTCCTGCGCCACAAAGGGCCTCCATCGTTTTAATTATTCTTTAACTACGAATTGTAAATTATTGCACTTCTCGCAGACTTCTTCCGGTATCCATCCCCATTTTATCAGAAATCCGAAAACAAAACAACCGGCGCAGAATCCCAAAATGGATTCTAAACTTGCAAAAAATACGAGAACCCCAAGCACAACTTGGAAAGCGAATATCTGTCCTAAATATAATAGAATGAATGCTGTTCCGCTGAAGATAACTCCTACGAATTGTGCAAATCTTTTGGGAGGACCTGCCACAATTTTGGACCCAAGACCGAGTAACGGAACGATCCCATGGATCGCAAGTTTCGCAAATGGTGAAAACTTTGGCCCATACAATACTCTGGCTGAAAATCCATAGAAAAGTGCCGCAGCCAACCAAAGCGATTGCGTAATTATTGCGGCCAAACTTAAAATGACAACAAGGCCCGCAACGGTCCTTGCCGCGTATTCATTGACAGTATCTGGAAAATTACCGATTCGAATCATTCTTTCTTGCCTAATCTTTTCGCCTAGTTAGACTTTTCCTCTCAAGAATACAAGAATATTTTCGCTATATTGAACAAAATGGTTAATATAATTGAAAGAGAACCAAATAATTGGCAGAGTTTTGTAGGCACTTCGACAATTTTACTCTTTTGGGCATTTCCCCTCGCTCTGTTCCCAATATTCTTCGAAAGAAGTGATATTTGGTTACTATGTGGAGCTTTCTTCCTTAGCTTAAGCTTCTATATTGTATTTTTAAAATTCTTCTCAGTGGGAAGAGAGAAGATCGGCATCTGGGCCGGGATATTACTCAGGATCTGCTTTTTATTCACTCCTGTATTCTTGTCGGAAGATACATTTCGTTTTTTATGGGATGGGCTTTTAGTCTCGGAAGGTTTGTCTCCTTATTCGGAACTTCCCTCAAATGTAAACTTAGGGCTAAACCAAGACTTGGAGAAAGAGCTACTCTCTAAAATGAATTCTCCCAATTATTATTCGGTCTACCCTCCTATATTGCAGTTTTTATTTTTAGTTCCCGCATTCTTTTTAAAAAGAGGACTCTCCGTTTTCTGGGCAATCTCTATCTGGAAAATTATTTTAATTTTATTTGAATTAGGAATTCTTTATATATATTCAAAAAGAAAAAAAGAAGAAGGCTCCGGGAATTTTCTAAAATACTGGCTCCATCCGCTCGTACTTTGGGAAGGAATTGGAAACGGCCATCCGGAGCCGATCTTATTCTTCTTTCTATTTGCAGGAATACTCTCATGGGAAAAAGGAAAAGTTTTCAGAGGATTTGTATTTTATTTAGCCTCCATCCTGACCAAAATACTTCCTTTATTAGCTCTGCCCTTTTTGTTTTTTTATTGGTGTAGAAGGTCCACTGCTCGTAAAATCCTACTCTTCCTGGGTGCTTGTTTTCTAATTTTCGGATCGGCCCTCATCTGGGTCCTATTCTCAGAGACCGGAGAAAGAATTTTAGAAGAACATTGGAGAAAAGGAATCGGAGTCTATTTTACATTATTCGAATTTCATGGAGGGTTTTATTACCTTCTGAAAAATCTGATCAAATATACATGGTATCCTTATTCTACCGGGATCGTATTGGGAATCTTAAGCATTCTGACTATTTGTTTTTATTCTTTTAGGATTTCTAAGATCGAAACAGGCAACAAAACGGCATTTCTTCTGAACGTTTGGATCCATTTATGCGGGATTTATTATTTATTCTCGAGCACGGTCCATCCTTGGTATTTTCTTCCGATCCTTGCGGCTTCCATATTTACAAAAACGATTTGGCCTTTGGTCGCTTCGGGTATCTGGATATTATCTTATTCTACTTATTCTTCTTTTCCATATTATGATAGGAACTGGGTCCTGGTCTTAGAACATTTTCTTGTGCTTGGGACCTTTTTCTTGGAAAATTTTCTCTTGCTTAAAGATAGAAGAGGACCAAAATATTTCGAAAGTTCTTACCTAAATTTTAGGAATCATCTATGCTCCCGAAACATTTCGAAACCTTAGCAAACACATTGGAAAAAGAGATCCTGGCTAGCGAACAGATCCGAAGTAAGATACTTCTTGCGGTTTTCGGAATTGCAGGGCTGTCATGGGGTGCGCTATTCTTATTTTTCGAAAAGGAATTCAACCAAAGCACTGGTATCGAGTTCCCTTTTGCAATATTGATTATTTCCCTGACCTTCGCGACAGCTTACGAATTCGGATTTTTAAAATTATTGAATTATCTCAAGAAAAAAGGATTTAAACTTCCTCTTCTACCTAGATTCGGGAACGCGCTGATAGAAACATCTCTCCCCGGGGTCATATTATTCATTTTAGTCCAAAAACATTCTCATCCTATTATTCCTTTAAACTCCCCCATTTCCAATCTATATTTTATTTTTATAATACTCTCGGTTCTCAGAATGGAGTTCGGACTTTCTTTTTTTACGGGAGCCATCGCTGCAATCCAGTATCTGATCGTCGGCCTATTCTTCGTTACCGACTCTCCTTTAAGTGCAGAATCCGCTTATACATACTTCTATTCTCATATCCCTACTTATATGCGGTCCGGGATGTTTTTAAGTTCAGGGATCGTGGCAGGATTAGTAGGCTTACGACTTAAAAAAATACTGAAAAACTCAGTGGAACGTCTGGAAGAAAGAAACGAAATTTTAGGAATGTTCGGGCAATATGTTTCTCCTTCCGTAGTAGACAAACTGATGAGCCAGAAAGCGGACACAGCTTCCGAAAACAAGGACGTATGCGTGATGTTTTTGGATATTCGCAACTTCACAAAATTCTCGGAAGATAAAAGTCCCGCAGAAGTGATCTCTTATTTAAATACTCTATTCGAGGATATGATAGAGATCGTGAACAAGCATAATGGGATCATAAACAAGTTTTTGGGAGACGGGTTTATGGCGGTATTCGGAGCCCCTCTTTCCGACAACGGTAAAGATGCTAAGAATGCAGTCTCTGCTTCATTAGAAATTCAGAAAAAAGTAATAGAGATGAATGTCTCCGGTAAGATCCCTGAAACTAAAATTGGCATAGGACTGCACTTCGGAGAAGCTATGACCGGTAGCGTAGGTTCCTCCCAAAGGAAAGAATACACAATTATCGGAGATACAGTCAATCTTGCTTCCAGAGTGGAACAATTGAACAAAGATTTCGGAAGTGAAATTTTGGCCACTGATACAGTTTACGAACATGTAAAACATTTCTTAGAAGCAGAGTCCCTTCCCCCGGTAAAAGTAAAAGGAAGAGAGAAAGAAGTCCTAATCTACAAATTGACCTGATGCAAACTCCTGAATCCCATTACGAAAATTTTTTGGCAGAAAAATATTCTTGGATGCTAGGAGATCTTTCCATAAAGGAAAAGGACCAACTAGAATTTTTCAGATCTTTCGATATTTCTCCTCAAGGAAACGGAGTCGCCTGGGATTTAGGGGCAGGAAGTGGGATACAATCTATTCCTTTGGAAATATTGGGATTTCAAGTTTTAGCCATAGATTTCAGCGAAAAATTATTGTCCGAGATCCAAATCAGGAAACCGGATACAAAGATCAGGACCAAGGCTGCTGATATAAGATCCACAAACTTATACCAAGGAGTTTCTCCAGAATTACTTTTATGTATGGGAGATACGATTACTCACCTGGAAACAGAAAAAGATTGGGAGACCACTGCAAGTCTTTGGTCTAGTTTCCTTTCTCCAGGAAGTAAATTAATTTTAGGTTATAGAGATCTGAGTTATGGAAAACCGGGGGATAAAAGTATTTTTGTGGTTCGCTCGGAAGAATTCAAAATTTTCACCTGCCAATTACAATTTATCCATAATAAAGTAGAAGTTACGGATATATTTCATGAGAAGACGGATAAAGGATGGGCTGTTTCTTCCAGTTCGTATAACAAACTCATCCTTCCTGCAGAAGCTCTGATCAATACCATATCACAGAAAAATTTTGAACTAATAAGAAAAGATGAGAAAAACGGGATGAAGTTTTTACTTTTCGAAAAGCTTTGATTTGACCCTTGTTCTTAGGATCCGTTCCTTTCTATAGTTTATTTTAAGAGGTCCTTTTTCTCAAAAACCATTCGACAAGTCCGGACTGACTGGGAATTTGTACGTATCCTTGCCCGGGACCCTTCCATGATAGATAAACTGATACGTATCTCCATTAAGAATAGAATTTTCATACTAATACTCACTGCAGGTATTACAATTATAGGTTTTTATAACGCGTATCAGCTTTCTATAGATGCAATCCCAGATATCACAAACGTTCAGGTTTCGGTGGTCACTCAATCTCCGGGTCTTTCTCCAGTAGAGGTGGAACAGTTCATTACATATCCGATCGAGATGGAACTTACAGGTGTTCCTCATGTAACGGAGATCCGTTCTATTTCTAGGACCGGGGTAAGTAGTGTTACTGTTATCTTCAAAGACGGAACAGATATTTATTTTGCAAGGCAGCTCATTAACGAAAGATTAAGAGCCGCTGAGGCTGTGATCCCTAAGGGTTATGGAAGTCCCGAACTTTCTCCTATCGCAACTGGTCTTGGAGATATTTACGAATTTGTTCTAACAAGCGATCGTCATAATCCGGAAGAACTCAGGACTTATATGGAATGGGAACTTGCCAGAGAAATCAAATCTACCGAAGGGATTATCGACGTAAATATCATCGGCGGGGAAGCAAGACAATACCAGATAAAGATAGATCCTCAAAGATTAGCAGTTCATAATATTACATTATCCCAACTTTGTGATAAACTCGAGACTGCGAACCAGAATACAGGCGGTGGCTATATCTCCAAAAGTGCGGAACAGATCGTGATCCGAGGAGAGAGCCAATTCAAAACCGTCGATGAGATACGTAACGTAGCGGTCCAAACTGAAAGAGACGGGGTTCCTCTTCTTTTAGGTCAGATCGCCACTGTGGAAACCGGTCCTGCACTTCGTTTCGGACTAATGACCAAAGATGCAAAGGGAGAAGTTGTTGGCGCCACTGCAATGATGCTCATGGGCCAAAACTCTTTGGAAGTAGTAAAGAGAGTCAAAGAAAAGGTTGAAGTATTAAGAGCCAGACTTCCTGAAGGAATGAAGATCGTAACATTCTACGATCGTTCCGAATTTATCGGAAGAACATTAGGCACCATCTTCACTAACTTGGCGGAAGCTGCGGTGCTTGTAATTATCGTTTTAATATTCGCGCTAGGAACTGTAAAAGGTGCGCTCTTAGTCAGCTTATCCATTCCGATCCCGATGCTTGCTGCCACAATATTCATGAGAATGTTCGGTATCGTCGGGAACTTGATGTCTTTAGGAGCATTGGACTTCGGACTCTTGGTGGATGGAACCATCGTGATGTTGGAATCCGTTCTTCACGGTTTTATTCTAAAACAAGCCTTTTACGAACAACAGAATTCGCAAGAAGACAGAAAACTCGCGGCAGAACAGATCATCACAGATTCCTGTGTGAGAGTGGCAAGAGCCGCAGCATTTTCGGTGGGGATTATCTTGTTGGTATACCTACCGCTTATGACTTTAGAAGGTGTGGAAGGTAGAATGTTCAAACCTATGGCGATGACGGTCGCCATCTCACTTGCTATGGCGCTCTTATTCTCTCTAACCACTTTCCCTGCCGCAGCGAGTATTCTATTCCAGACCCCGGTATTCCATCATAGCAAATTCTGGGATAGAGCAGAAGAGTTGTACATGCAACTTCTCGACTTTGGTATGGCCAACAAAAAGTTATTCTTAAGAGCGGGTTTGGGAGTATTTGCAGTTTCTTTAATATTAGGATCCACTTTAGGATCTGAGTTCCTTCCACGTATCGATGAAGGAGAATTTGCGATAGATATAAAAAGACTCCCTTCTACTTCTATCAATTATTCCAGAGATACCAATACCGAAATGGAGAAGGTAATCGCGCAGTTCCCGGAAGTAACAAGCGTTGTAAGCAAGATGGGTAGAGGTGAATCGGCAGCAGAACCTATCGGAACGGAAGAAGGAGAATCCATGGTGAAACTCATTCCTTCTAAAGAATGGACAACCGCCTCTTCTCGGGACGAACTCATGGATAAGATGAAGGATGCAATTCTGAAATCAGTTCCTTCCAGTACGATCTCACTTTCTCAACCGATTGAAAACAGGGTGAATGCTCTTCTCTCCGGATCCAAAGCGGACGTGGTAATCAAAATCTATGGGGACGATCTTCAAACATTAAAGGACACTGCATCAAAATTTGCGGATAAGATCAAAAAAGTCCCCGGTGCTGCAGACTTAAGAGTGCAAAGAGTTCTTGGACTTCCTTTAATACAGATCAAAGCAGACCGACAAAAGATGGCGCGTTACGGCGTTGCCGCCGAAGAAATTCTCACCACTGTTGAGTCTTTGCGTATCGGAAGAAATGCAGGAAAAGTATTCGAGGGCTTCAAACGATTCGACTTAGTCGTTCGTTTACAATTGGATGTTTCCGACCTGGACAAATTGGAAAATATTCCAGTCATGACTTCCACCGGAGTTACAGTTCCCCTAGGTCAAGTAGCAACCATTGAATTTGTAGAAGGTCCTGCTGCAATTTACAGAGAATCCTTAAAACGAAGGATCATGGTAGAAACAAACGTAAGAGGGAGAGACTTAGTAGGTTTCGTAAACGAAGCCCAGAAAGTCACTGCGGACATAGAAAAAAATCTTCCGGACGGTTATAGAACGGACTGGGGTGGCCAGTTCGAAAACTTCCAAAGAGCGAAGAATAGATTATTACTCGTGGTTCCGATCGCACTCGGGATCATATTCGTGATGTTAATCGCTGCATTCGGAAATATTTATTATGCTGCGGGAGTATTTATAGTAGTACCGCTCGCAGTCGCTGGAGGGATCATCGGGCTTGTGATTAGAGGACTTCCTTTCAGTATTCCTGCAGGAGTCGGGTTTATCGCAGTAAGCGGTATCGCAGTATTGAACGGAGTCGTATATGCCTCCACTCTCAAAGAAGAATTAGAAAAAGGTGTCGCGGTCTCTAAAGCAGTATTGTCTGCGGGACTTCATTCACTACGACCAGTAATGACTACTGAGATCATTGCGGCAGTCGGATTTATTCCGATGGCAATCTCCACAATGGCAGGCGCAGAAGTACAAAGACCTTTGGCAACTGTGGTGATCTTCGGAGTAATTGTTGCGACTGTTCTTTCCAGAGTACTTCTTCCGATCGTGATGGAATTCCTACTGAATATCTACCAAGATCAGGAAAGAAGAAAAGAAGCTCGTAAAAGAAAATTAGAGTCCGAATTCCAAGCCTCCAGAGTCCAAGAAAGGATTCCGGAAATCCTGGAAGAAGTTTCCTGGGATAGTGAAGAGATCCAAGAAGAACCGGAAGAATTTATCAGCTCCAAATCTAAACGTACAAAGAACGGATTGAAAAAGAAAAAGTAGGATTGTCGCTGCGGCAGGGATACGCAGGGGAAGTCCGAAGGACCAGAGCCCGTAGTAGCCCGGTCCCGAGCATCGTCGAGGGAGCCGCCCTACTTCTTAGTCTTTAACCCGGCCAAAATCGTGTTCACGACAGATCTTAAAAAATCGATCCGATCTTCTTCTATATTATCGAATACCATTCGAGGATGGTGGAAAGCAGCTGTTCCTTCAAAGATAATCCTCGCTCCTTCTTTGGGAGTATTACAAAAAAATAATCCTTTTTGCATTCCCTCTTGGACCATTGCTTCCAGTTGCTTGTACATCGTCTGGATATGTTTTTTAACGAACGGCCTTGTTTTTTCTGCGGAATTATTGAATGCAATGTAAATTCTCGGGTCGGACTGGACCTTCTCTCTTTTCATCATATGGAGAGTCATCAACCAGTCCAAAATCCTTTCTTCCAAAGGACTAGTTTTAGCTGAAATTTCGGCAAGAGCAAGATCGATACGATCCAACCATCTTTTGGAAATGGAATCGAGTAACGCTTCTTTGTCTGCGAAATGTTTGTATAAGGCAGCGTGGCTTAGATTCAGATTTCTAGCCACGTCGGTAAGTTTCAAACGCTCGACGCCGTTTCTTCTGATCTCAATCTCAGCGGCATCGAGCACTTTTTCTTGTAGTTCTTCTGGCTTTAAACCTGTTTTAGGCATTTCTCATTTAACGACGAGCTGCATCGAATGAGATGGGTATCTATCTCCTTGGAAGGCACCTTCCGGAAAAGAATCGTCCAGGGTTTTCAGTTCTTCCGGACTTAAGTTAACCGAAAGAGCTTCTAAATTTTCCCGAAGACTTTCTCTTCTCGTGGAACCGATCAGAGGAAAAATATCCTCTCCTTTGTGAAGCACCCAAGCGATAGCCAGTTGGGCAGTACTACAACCCTTCTTCTTTGCAAGCTCTTGAAGCAGACTCACACGCTCTAAATTCGCTTCAAGGTTTTTTCCCTGGAAGCGAGGAGAAATAGATCTAAAATCTGCAACACCCAAAGAGCTCTCTATCTTTCCCGTCAGAAGTCCCCGTCCCACAATTCCGTACGGAACGATCGCGACTCCAAGTTCTCTAGCGGTTTGTAGGAGTTCCTTCTCTATCACGCGAGTGGCCAAAGAATATTCAACTTCCAAAGCAGTGACTGGATGGATCTTATGAGCCCTTCTCAAATTTTCAGGAGAAGCTTCCGAAATCCCCAGATAACGCACATATCCTTCTTTGATCAGATCTGCAATCGCACCAACAGTCTCTTCGATCGGAATTTCCGGATCGACCCGAGACGCCTGGTAAATATCGATCACGTCCACTCCGAGTCGAGTGAGAGAATGTGCCGCAAAGTTTTTCACGGAGTTCGGTCTGAAATCGTATCCGATAAATGCTCCAGATGGACTGCGAAGTCCTCCGAATTTCACGCTGATCATGGGTTTGTTTTTTCTTCCTTTCAACGCTTCGGAAATCAAAAGTTCGTTATGACCAATTCCGTAAAAGTCTCCAGTATTCAGGAAATTGATCCCTGAATCTAAGGCCTCATGAATGGCCGCGATGGATTCTGCCCTGTTTCTGGTCTCTTTTGTTCCATAAAAGTCCGACATCCCCATACAACCCAAGCCAACTTGGGAAACTTCAGGACCGTTTTTACCTAATTTTCTCAGTTTCATTCAAAACCTCCATTTAGTTACAACTTACATTTTTAATAATTTGTAACTAAATGCAAGCACTTTTCCAAACGGTTTTTGTCGGAGTTCCTACATTTCTTGCTTTTCGCTTACCGACATAATACCATTTTAGTTTTCCGGAGTAGCAGATCCCATGGAACACCAGAAACCAATCGTCCAACTTTTGGACGCGACCACAGAACCTTTCAATCTAGCCATAGCGTCTGCGAGAACCTGCTATTCTTCTAAAGGGATCCTTCTTCCAGAAGATATGGTCCGCACGGAAAAATCCCTGGAGATCAGGGACAAGGTGGCCAAATCTACGAAGAAGGCGGGTCACCTCACCACTAGACAACATCCTCATTTTATATTCACGCTGGACAAGGTATCCCGCCAGTTCGTTTGGTCTTTTCTACATTCTCATCCATATTATAACTCCGAGCAGGTGAGCCAAAGATATGTAGAAGTGAAAAAGGAAAATTATTATATCCCACCTACTCTTTCAGGAAAGCAGAAGGAACTTTATTTGGAAGCAGTAGAATCTGCGTCTAACGCGTACTTCGAATTTGTTGAACTACTGCATCCATTCATCCAAGACGAATATTTCCTCGTATACAAAGCCAGAGCAAATTATCCGGAAAAATGGCAGCAACCGATCAAGAAGAAGTGCCTGGAAGTGGCACGTTATCTTCTTCCTTTGGGAACATATACTTATTTATATCATTCCGTCAATGGACTCACTCTACATAGATATCATCGTTTGATGAATTCTTTCGATGTTCCGGAAGAACAACGCTTGGTTGTGGAAGAGATGATCGAAAAAGTAAAAGAGATCGATCCGCTTTATGTGGAAGAAATGGATGATCCGATCCCTCTGGAAGAAACTGCGGAGTATAAATTTTTCAAAGATTTCTACCAAGACAACTTATTCGAATACAGACCGGAAGCGGCTAAAAATTTCGTAAGAGAATTCGATGAGGATATGGATAACCGTTATTCAAGACTAGTTTCCTATTCTTCTAACGGTCCGGAAGTTTTGGCTTCTTCTGTTCGTGCAGTTTTAGGTTTATCTAAAACTTCTCTGAACGATGAAGAAGCGATCCGACTCGTAATGGATCCTTCTAAGAACAAACATCTGACTTCTACTCTGAACGAAACTACTTTGAGTCCCCTTTCCAGAGCAATGTTCAATGTACATTATTCTTTCAAAAAGAGGATCTCCCATTCTGCAGACAGCCAAGATCAAAGACATAGAATGGTACCAGGCTCCCGTCCTGTGCTTATGAGCCAGTATACCGGAATGCCCGACTACATCGTTCCTAAAGTTGTATTAAAATATCCTCAATTAGAAGAAACTTATAGAAGAAGAATGGACGGAATCTTCAAGAGCCTGAACCGTTTTATTGAAGCGGGAGGAAGCCCTGAACACGCTTCTTACCTTCTTCCGAATGCATTCCCGGTCCGTTTTTATGAAAGTGGGGATCTACTAAATCTTCATCATAAGTGGAGAGCAAGAACCTGTTATAACGCTCAGGAAGAAATTTTCCAGGCTTCGATCAACGAACTTGTAGATTTAACTAAGGTCCAACCTGAGATCGCAAAATGGATTAAAGCTCCTTGTTGGATCCGCTTGCAAGGTGATATCAAACCTTATTGCCCTGAAGGGGATCATTATTGCGGAACCCAAGTTTGGAAAAGAGAATTGGATGAGTATGACAGGACTCTTTAGTCTTTCGGAAAGTTTTATCTAGTTTCTATTCTGAAAATTTTTCCGCCGTAATCTACAACGTAGATTTCTCCGTTCGCATCTTCCCCGAAGGAAGATACATTGGATGAAAATCCCATTTCGGAAGTATGTTCTAACGGGTCGGTAACTTCGGTTCCGTCCCAAAGAATAGACCAGATCCTTTTTGCAATAAAGTCGCCGTAAAAGTATCTTCCGTTTAATGCAGGAAAGTTCGAGCCTCTATACACATAACCGCCTGTGATAGAACTTCCTATAAAATGATCGTATTCTAATTTCGGAAAGCTGATCCCAGATATAGTACATCCAAAAGAAGGATCATAACAATGATTTCCTTCTGTGAGTCTCCACCCGTAATTTTTCATTCCAGTATTCGCTGGCTCTATATTCAATTCTTCGAAATTGTTTTGTCCTACGTCTGCAATGTATAGATCTCCTGTTCCCCGATCCAAACTGAATCTCCAAGGATTTCGAACACCCCAATCCCAAATATGAGGATTTTCTAATCCAGTCGCAGGTCTATTCCCAGGAACAGGAGTCGGATAATTATCTATATCTATTCTTAAAATTTTACCAAGAGAAGATTCCAGATTTTGTGCCTCGTTATTCGGATCCCCTGCCCCGCCTCCATCACCCATTCCTACCAGAAGATAACCTCCAGTATCGAAAGCCATCATTCCTCCATTATGATTACTGAATGGTTGGTCTACCGTAAATAGGATGGAACCTGAAGCAGCATTTGCAAGATCAAGGTCGCCGGAAGATCTGGAATATTCCGCAACCACCGTATCTCCATCGGATTTGCGAGTATAGTTCACCCAAAATCTTCCGTTCGAATTATAATTTGGATGGAATGCAATCCCGAGTAAGCCTCTTTCTCCTGAGAAAGCAATTAAATCTAAACCTTCCGCTCCCAGATCTAAAAATGGAGAAGGAAGAAGAGAGCCATCTTTGATCAAACTGACCTTCCCACCTTGTTCTAAAATGAAGATCCGACTTGCATCTCCGGAAGGAGATACAAGAAACAAAGGAGAATTTAATCCGGAAGCGATCTCATTAAGTTTCAAACAAGGTGGATTTCGATCTTCACTACATCCGGATAATATAGGAAGAAATGGAAAACGAGAACCGCCCGGTTTAGAACATTCTGCCAAGAATATAGATAGTGATACGATCGTATATATGCAGATCTTTTGGATTTTAGATGCCGGTTCCATCTTATTTAATTTATGATCCTTCTAATATAGAAAACAAGCTGAAAGCTCAGGCTTCTCGCATTTCAAAAAAATAAAAAAAGAAAGGACTAAAAACCGATTTCGGAGTAAACCATCCTTGAGCAGATCATGAAAACAGTATCCCCCACGAGGACCGAAGAACTGGTCCGATACCGCAGATTCATTCACAAACATCCCGAACTCAGATACGAAGAAGTAGGGACAGCGGATTTCGTCGCTAAACATTTAGAGTCTCTAGGTTATACTTTCCAATCCGGGATCGCAAAAACAGGCATCGCTTGTCTGATAGACTCCGGAAAACCGGGCAAAACACTTTTGGTAAGAGCAGATATGGATGCACTTCCTATCTTTGAAGAGAACAAGACGGATTATACTTCTACTTACGAAGGAGTCATGCATGCATGTGGTCATGACGCCCATACTTCCGTTTTAATGGGACTCGCGTCAGATCTGAAAGAAAATCCAAGTGCTATCATTCCAAAAGGAAGGGTCTTGTTGGTATTCCAACCGGCGGAAGAAGGCGGACAAGGCGCAGATCGGATGATCGAAGAAGGAATATTAGAAAAATACGATGTTTCTGCAGCGTTAGCTCTTCACGTATGGAATCATATCCCTGTAGGAAAAGTGGGAGTAGTAGATGGCCCGATGATGGCTGCAGTAGATGAATTCCAGATCACAGTCCAAGGGATTAGCGGTCACGGAGCTATGCCGCAACATACAGTGGATCCTATATTAGTAGGTTCTCATATAGTTACTTCTCTCCAAAGTATCGTATCCAGAAATACTGACCCTTTAGATTCCTGTGTGGTCACAGTGGGTGCTTTCCATGCGGGACATGCATTCAATGTAATTTCTGAAACGGCAGAGTTGAAAGGTACAATCCGAACATTCACGAAAGAAATGTTCGATAAGGCCCCTGAGTTATTTAAAAGAATCGTAGAGAATACTGCCTCCGCTTTTGGTGCAAAGACGACCATCCAGTATGAAAGAACAAATGCTCCAACAATCAATCATCCTGAAATGGCAAGTATCGTCCGGAAAGCTTCCGAGAATATTTTAGGTCCAAATTCAGTCACAGAAGAACATGCAAAAACTATGGGTGGAGAAGACTTCTCTGCGTTTTTGATGAAGGTTCCGGGATGTTATTTTTTCGTGGGTTCCATGAATGAAGAAAAGGGCTTTGTGCATCCACATCATAGTTCAAAATTTGATATAGATGAGACTTCCCTTCCGATCGGTTTGTCTGTAATGAAGGAAGCAATCAGACTTTATTTGGAAAGTAACTGAGGACCTGCGATAAGAGTCTGAAGCCAGTCGTTGGAACTCCTACATTGGAGTAAAACCGGCCCCCACCACTTCTCAGGCTCCCCAAGGCTCCTCGTTTTTCAGAATTTCCTTTTTCAGTTCTGGATTCTCTTTTCTAAACGACTGAAATCCTGAACTTAAGATCCACTCCATTCTTAAAAGTGAACTTAAAAAACTACTAGTCGAAATATTCCTTTCCCTAGCATAACCCATGGATTCCCAATAGTCGGAGCCATAAACCCTGATCCTTTTTCTGGAATCGCTATTTTTTACTTTTTCAAAATCGAATCTTAGAATTTTACCTTTTCGTCTCCTTTCTCTAAAAGAAGAGATCAAGAATTGTAGGATTTCCTTCGGTTCTCCCAAATAGATTATCGCATCTCTCCAGATCGGCTCCATTTCCATGGGGATTCTCCAATCAACTTGGATCATTCCTTTATTTTCTAAAATTTGTTTTCTAAAAACTTCTTCCATATTTTCTCCCGAATGTCGGGGTCGAATCAACAATAAGGAAAGTATATCATCAAATGAAAAATGAAAGATATATTAAAATTTTTGAATTTAGTTCGTCTTAGGTCCAAATTAGCGACTAAGACGAAAAGTTTGGAGACGTAAATAGGAAATCCAACCTGCCATCAATCACAAAACCAACAGACTAACAATTCACAAAAAAATGGATGGAATCAATATTCCGAAGAATATTATAAAAAACTGATTAATGCGCTGTAATAGGAATCTAAATTACCGGCATTTTCTTTCTCTTTTACGAATTCAGGCTCTCATCGCCTCTATCTCGTCTATTTCTTTTGCGATCATAGAAGTTAAAACTACAGGATTGTCTCCATTAACAAGAACATCATCCTCTATTCTAACTCCGATCCCTCGGAATCCTGCAGGGATCGTTTCATCCGTGGGATCGAAATACAATCCAGGTTCGACAGTTACAACAAGCCCGTTCTTCATAGGCATGCTTTTTCCATTCTCAAAATAACGACCCACATCGTGAACATCCATTCCGAGATAGTGACCGGTTCTATGCATATAAAATCTACGATATTCTCCTTTTTCAATGACCTCTGAAAGATTTCCCTTCAGCAGCCCTAAATCGATCAAACCGGAAGTTAAATTTTTAACAGTCTTCTCATGAACTGCGTTAAATTCCACACCTTGTTTTGTGTCCAAGATTGCCTGCTTCTGCACATCCAAAACCAATTGGTAAATTGTTCTTTGTTCTGAAGTGAATTTTTTTCCGGACGGGAAAACACGAGTAACGTCTGCGGTATAATAATCCTTCTCAGCTCCGCTATCCACTAAGATAAGTTCATTTTCGCCGATCTTCGCGCGATTCGTTGTATAATGTAGAATGGTTGCATTTTTTCCTGCAGCGACTATATGACCATAACCTCCGCCCCAGGCACCATGTTTTAAATATTCAGATTCCAGAATGGACTCTAATTCGAATTCGAACATTCCAACTTTGGTCTCTCTAAATAATCTTTCGTGACCGAGAGCGGTGATCCTGGAAGACTCTTTTAATTTTTCGATCTCTTCCGGAGATTTGTACATTCTCATTTCATGAAGAAAGTTCGGGATCTCCCATCTTTGAGGGCCGAATTTACCTTCTCTCAATCTTCTGTTCAAAGAACTGATGAGCTCAAGCAACTCAGAATCTCTTTTGGAGTCCTTTCCGAAAAAATGATATAATGTGAACTGATTGGTAAGAATATCAGAAATTTTATGATCCCATTCTCCCAAATCAAAACTTTGATCCAACTCTAACCTTTTTTTGATCTCTTCTTTACCGAGGCGAATGCCTGTCCAAATTTCTTTTTCCTTATCTTTAGGAAGTGCAAAATGAGAGGAGAAGTCCCTACGTAAGACCAAAATACCGTCTTCTTCCTCAATGCCTGTTAGATAATAATAATCGGAGTCCTGTCTGAACTTATACTCCACATCTCTATTACGGATCTTTTGAGGAGCTGCAAATAGAAGTAGGACTTCCGACTCTTTTAAAAGATTCTGAACTTCTCGGATCCGTTTTCTAAAAATGTTTTGGTCCATAATTATCCTTTTATTAGACGAATTCCTTCTTCCACCATTCTGTCCGTATCCTGTTCCAACATACAACGAAAATGTTTTTTTGGACAGACCCTTCCCCCATGTATACCACAAGGACGACAATCTAAGCCGTTCACCTCTGATATAAAAACTCGACTCGCGAGAGGAGTATAACCGAATGCAGGGACCGTAGCGCCGAACGCCGCTAAAGTCGGAACATTAAATGCGGAAGCAAAATGAATGGGAGAAGAATCGTTGGTCACAAGAAGTGCGGCCCCGCTCATCAAATAACTCATCTCGGGAAGACTTGTCTTACCTGCGAGATTGATCCCGAAACCTTCCCCCACTTCTTCACAAAGTTTAAAGTCTCCTTTGCCTCCGGTTAAAACGACTTTCAGACCGGTTCTCCTATGAAGAAGTTTACTGACAGTTTTGAATTTATCCGCAGGCAAACGTTTCGTTTCCCAAACAGAAGAAGGAGAAACCAGGATATAATTTCCTTTTTCTAAGCCGTTCTTTTTCATTTCGGATTGGATACCGATAACGGATTCCGGTTTCCAAAATAGTTCAGGCTGTCTGGAAATATTTTTTCTTTCTTCTTCTGAATAGATAAGAGAAAGAAGTTTGTCCACCTCGTGAGGACCTCTCAATATTCTGGGTTTTCTTTCATTCAGTAAAAATGAGAACCCTGCGGTTTTATATCCGATCCTCCTCTTAGCTCCGATTAAAAAAGAAATGATGGAAGAACGAAATGAAAAATGCGGAGAAATACAAATAGAGAAATTATGTTTTCTTAATTCTTTACAGAAATTCCAAAAACCAAAAAAGGAAGATTTGATCTGCTTTTTATCCAAAGGAATGATGCGATCTATCCAAGGATTCGCTTCCAAAACGGATTCAGTTCCCTTGTTCACGACCACAGTCATTTTAGAACCGGGAAACCTTCTCTTGATCTCCCTAAACAGTGGAGTAGTTAAGATCAGATCTCCTAAGAATGCTGTTTGGATGACTAAAATATTTTCAGGCATTTATTTTTTGGCCTCTAAGATGGTTGCAAAATTATTCACACCCAATCCACCGATGGATAAACTCAGTGCAGTGTCCGCATCATTCCCGTTCATAAATTCACAAAGTTCCGCTACTTGGGCAAGCCCGGAAACCCCTACAGGATGGCCTCTCGTTTTCAATCCTCCGGAAGGATTGATTGGAAGTCTTCCTCTTTTGTCGGTGATCCCTTCTGCTACATTCGCAAGAGCTTTTCCTTGTGGAAATAAACCCGCATCTTCTGCAGCAATAATCTCAAAAATCGTAAATGCGTCGTGAAGTTCAGCAACTTGGATGTCAGAAGATTTTTTACCAGATTCTGAATAAGCCTGCTCGAATGCGGATTTGGATGCGGGAAAACTAAGTCCACCTGGCACCCCGTTGACCTGGCCTAAGCCATGTCCAGTACCTGTGATCTCGATTTTTTTACGGTCCTTCTTCAATCTTGCCGGATCAGTTTCTAAGAGCAACGCGCAAGAACCGTCCGATAACGGAGAAATATCATATAAACATAATGGACTTGAGAACATAGGAGAAGAGAAATACTCCTCTTCACTTAAGTTTTTTTGAATATGCGCGATCTTATTTTCAAGACCATTATCATGAAGTTTCTTAGATAATCTAAAAAGTTCCTTCCTAGTATATCCAAAATCTCTTAAATACCTGGTGGCAGTCAACGCCCCGCCCTGTGCCATGGACATAGCCAGGTTCCTTTGTTGGGAAGAAAGTACGGAACCTAAAAGCAGGTTATTCTCTTCTCTCGGAAGTCTGCTCATGACCTCCGTTCCGATCACAATCCCTCTTTTAAATTTTCCTGATAGAAGAAGATAACGGGCCAGATGAAGAGCAGAAGCCCCACTGGAAGATGCAGTCTCTGAACGGATCGCGAACAAGGAAGAAAGGCCCAGATCCTCTTTGATCTTTGCAGGTAAAAAAATTTCCCCAGTATAACGTTCAGGAGCCATACATGCAAAGATTAGAAACTCTGGAATAAAGCCTGGATTCTTCTTAAGTAAATGATTCGCAGTATCATAAGAAAGCGATTGATAGTCGGAATCAGTCTTGCCAAATTTGCTTAAATGAGAGTCGAGCACATAGGCCGAGGTCATATTCCTACAAATTTCCCCGCATCTGATTTCGAGCAAAGTCAAAAACTTAAAGAACTACTCTGCCTTTTTTTGAATCTCGCTTTTCAAAATAGGCACTCTCGTTTATAGTGATCTGAGGTAGGAGAAACGACGTGAAAGGAAACCAAGAAGTCCTCGAAATCTTAGCGGAAGTGCTCTCCGCCGAACTCACAGCGATCAACCAGTATTTCATCCACGCTAAGTTGAACAAGAACTGGGGTTACGAAAAACTTGCTTCTTACATGAAGAAGGAATCCATCGAAGAGATGAATCACGCAGACCAAGTGATCGAGCGTATCCTCTTCCTGGACGGTGTTCCTGATCTGCAAAGATACATGAAGATCAATGTAGGCAAGGACATCGAAAATATCCTAAAGAATGATTTAGACGTAGAGTATAATGCCGTAGAACGTTTGAATCGTGGGATAGAAATTTCCACTAAAAACAAAGACAACGGCACACGTGAATTGCTCGAGAAGATCCTCGTCTCCGAGGAGGAGCATATCGACTGGCTCGAGGCCCAGCTAGAGATCATCAAAACCATTGGGGTCCAAAATTATTTGGCCCAACAAATCACCTAAGCATTGAATTCCAAAAAACCATCCCCTAAAAAATCCCCTTCTTCCGGCTATGGCAAGAAGGGGCCTGCTAAATCAGGTTCTTCTTTTTCAAAACCGACTCGCTCAAAAAACTCAGGGTTAGATCGAGATTCAGATCGTAAACCTTATCGCTCTAAAGAAAGAAGCGATTCAGAAAAACCTTACCGTTCCAAAGACGGAAACTCCAAGTCAGGATATTCTTCTGACAAACCAAAAGACAGACCTTTCAGAGCAAGAAAAGAAGAAGGATCCGAAAGACCTTATAAAAGAAGAGAAGATAGAGAAACTTCTGATTTTAAAAAAGAAAGAGGCAACTCCAAACCTTTTCGTTCAAGTGATGATCGTAAACCTCCAGCTCGCTCCGGAAATCGTAAATTTTCAGACGATGACAGAAAGCCTTATCGTGAAAAAGATTCAGGCAGAGAAGATTCTGACCGCAGGGCTCGTAAGCCATTTGCTCGTGATTCAGATCGCGGAGACAGAAAACCGTTCTCTCGTGACTCCGACCGTGGAGACAGAAAACCATTTTCTCGCGACTCAGATCGCGGAGACAGAAAGCCATTCTCTCGTGATTCAGACCGCGGAGAAAGAAAACCATTTTCCGGAAATACAAGAAGAGGAGAAGGTAGAAGTTCCTACGGAGAAAATTCTGACCGTGGAGATCGTAAACCATTCTCCCGTAATTCAGATCGCGGAGAAAGAAAACCGTTCTCTCGTGACTCCGACCGTGGAGACAGAAAACCATTTTCTCGCGACTCAGATCGCGGAGAAAGAAAGCCATTTTCCGGAAATACAAGAAGAGGAGAAGGTAGAAGTTCCTACGGAGAAAATTCTGACCGTGGCGAACGTAAACCATTCTCCCGTAATTCAGATCGCGGAGAAAGAAAACCGTTTCCACGCAGCTCAGATCGCGGCGATCGTAAACCATTCTCTCGCGACTCAGACAAAGGCGAAAGAGGCCGCTTCTCCCCTAGAGGAAAAGAAGGATTTCGTTCAGAACGTCCAACACATTCCTACGAAGAGGACAATTATAGAGAAGGCATTCGTGCCGGTTGGCAATCTGCAAAACTTTCTCTTTCAGAATTCGATAGACCGGAAGCGCTCACCTATCATGCGTCATGCGGTGATGGCCTGGCATTCTTATTGAAAGAAGAAGTTAAGGAAGCAGGCCTAGAAATTATCTCCGACAACAGAGGAGGAGTTTTCTTTAAGGGACCTTCTAAAAAAGTCAGAGACTTCTGTCTGAGTTCCGGAATTTCTTCCGGCATCAGCTTCGAATTGTCGTCTTGGCAAGATATACAAGGGCCAGACGACCTATATGAAGTCGCAGCAATGTTCCCTTTTGAGAAATTACTTTCTCCAGGCACCAAGTTCAGAATAGATGCTGCAACAAAAGACAGCCTGCAAGACTCACGTTACGCGACGTACCGCTTAAAAGATGCGATATTTGATAGATTCAGAGCGCAAGGTTTGGAACTACCGGAAGCCGATCGTGAAGAACCTGAGGTTTTATTCTATCTTCGTTCCAGAATGAACCAGGTAAAATTATTCCTGGCATTACACGCTCAACCTTTACAAAGAAGAGGTCATGGAAGAGAAGGTGGAGAAGCTCCGCTCAGAGAAACCTTGGCCCAGGCATTAATCCGTTTTTCAGGTTGGAAACCAGGAGAAGCGTTATACGATCCATTCTGCGGTTCCGGAACTCTATTAATAGAAGCCGCACTCAGAATGAGAAACGGCGGTTGGGTGAATTATAAAAGTTTATCCAGATCTTCTATCTTCACTAGACTTTTTGGACCTTGCAAAGCGAAAGAAGAATTGGACTCTAAGGAAATCCTACTCTTCGGTTCCGATATCTCTGAAGAAGCTATCGAACTAGCAAAGAAGAATGCAAAAGAAGCGGGAGTCGCAGACTTGATCCGCTGGAAGGTTGCCTCCGCAGAAGAACTGGATTCCAGTCTCGGATTCAAAGAAGGGAAAATCGTGACCAATCCTCCTTACGGAGTCCGTTTGGGAGATAAGGAATCCGTTTCAGAACTCTATTCTAGCTGGGGAGAAGCTCTGAAAAAGAATTTCTCCGGATCCTATGTAGCAATGGTAGCGGGAGATCCTTCCCTTTTGGGCTTCTTAAAACTGAAGTCTGACAAAGAACAATCCGTCACCATAGCTAAGTTAAAAGGAAAATTAGTTGCCTATCGGATCGACTAAGCCAGACTCCCGGGAGAGATGAATCACCAGGAGATCCTACTCAAACTTTTAGAAGTCACAGAAAACTCCAAGGACAGTTTTCAGTTCCTGAAACTATTCCAGTCCTTGGAGCCTGAAAAATTCGCGGTCATCCATGCTAGCTCAGAGACCTTGACCGAATCCGCGGAAGCATTCTTATACAACTTAAAATTATTACAAAAGTTACAACTATTCCCAGTAGTCGTTCTGGAAAAGGACGGCGTCTCTTACGCAAATTTATTCTATCGGTCCCCTACTTCCAAGATCAGTCTGGATTCTATCAAAGACCAGTTGGAAGAAGGACAAGAACTTCCAGGTTCCAGAAACCTTCCAGCAAAATGGTTCAGAAATCCAAGCCAAGCATTGGAGTCGGTTCTTTCTTCTTTAAAGGAAAAGAAGATCCCTGTATTCGTGACAGACCAAGGCGGATCGGAAATTTATCCTTATCTTTCCAACTTATGCAAAGAGCTGAGAACTAAAAAGTTAATCCTTCTTACAACAAGAAGTGGATTTCATACTTCTGAAGATAAGAAGATCTCCATCTTAGATTTCGAATCGTCCGAAACTCTTCAAAAAGAAGACGAGTCCTTATTCAAAGAATGTAAAAGAATTTTCGAATATACGGGAGACCCAAATCTTCAGATCGCAATCACTTCTGCGCCCGGTTTATTGAAAGAATTATTCACTATCAAGGGTAGCGGAACTCTATTAAGAAAAAAGAATAGAATAGAATTCCATACGGATTTTCAAAAGATAGATCATAAACGATTGAACGAGCTGATAGAAGATTCTTTCGGAAGAGGATTAAAACAAGGTTTTTGGAATAAGGAATTTTCAGGGATCGTTTTAGAGTCCGAATACAAAGGATGTGCGCTTCTTCAAAATACTCCCTGGGGAACATTTCTCTCCAAATTCGCGGTGAATGAGATCGCAAGAGGAGAAGGTGTAGGAAGAGATATCTGGGATGAGATGTTAAAAAAGGCTCCAGTCCTTTTCTGGAGAGCCAGAGCGGAAAATACAATCTCAAAATGGTATGCAAAAGAATGTAGCGGCCTCCAAAAAGAAGGTATCTGGATCTATTTTTGGATCGGAGTCCAAGAGAAAGAAATTCCTTCTGTCTGCGATTTTTTAAGAAACCTTCCGGAAGATCTGGAATCTAAACAACGGATCAATTCCTAATGGAACAGAATGTTTTTTTGTATGACGGGGACTGCGACTTTTGTTCCGGCCTTGCTTCTAAATTATCCGGACTGTCTTTGGACAAAGACATAAAATTTGTAAGTTTCAGAGATCTATCTTCTCAAGATTTGAAAGAACTACATCCAAGTTTAGAACCTAAATTAGTCGCAGGCAATGTGCAGCTTATCTCCGGAAATATGAGATACCCTGGTTTCTTTGCGGTCCGAAAACTTTCTCATTCTTTAAAAGGATGGAGATGGGTTTCTCCACTTCTTTATTTGCCATTGATTCCTTTACTCGGAATGTTCTTTATGAGCCTTTTGAAATCGATCCGATCTAAGGTCTAAAGAGAGACCTGAGGCATTACTTTTTTTAGACCTTCATAAAATACTAAACGTGCATCCAATGCGAGTTTAGATCCTTCTCTTACTTTTTGCATTTTTTCAGGGTCTGTTGCAACGGCTTCTATCAGCTTAAACATTTTTTCGGAATGAGATTCGTCTGCTTCCAGATTCACTTGGAAAAATTTCCCTTCCGGAAGAGTAATTCTTGATTTTAGGTCAAAATAAGACTTATACATTCTGGAATATTCCAATTTTAGAAGATACTCATTCGCCGGCCCAAGCGCTCCTAATGCTGAATAAAAATCGGTGGTAGTAATTCTTTTCATCAAATCCAAATAAGCACCTGTTTCAGGTAGCATATCTTCTCCAGAAACGGTCTCCCCCATTTCTGAAAGGAATTTTCTAAGGATAGAAACATGTGAATCTTCTTCTTTTCCTTCTCCCAATTCTTCCCAAATATTTTGTACGAGCACGATCTTAGAGGGCACAAAATTGGTAAGAGCCGCCGTATTTAAGAACCAGTTCACAAATTCCACAGACACAAAATATTCCTGTTTCAACCAAAGAAGAAGGTCCGAGTGCTCCATTTTTTCTTCTTTTTCTTCCAACCATAGATTTGCAGTCAATACAGGATGATATTTGACCTGGTCCATCAATTCTTCTCGAAACGTTTTCATCCGTCGATCCCGCTCGTTTGTTTTTCTCTTTTTAGTTTTGAATAGAGAAACCTTTCTTTTAAAAATTCCTCTCTTGCGATTCCCAATAATTCTTTCATCAGATCCGAATAAGTTCCGAAACTTCGGGAATAACAGATCGGAAAACTGCTATAATAGGAAGATAAACCTGGGGTTAGATTCCATTCCAAGAACATAGGCTTTCCCTGAGCATCCGCCTTCCAATCCAAACGAACCGCTCCGGAAGGTTTGAGTAATTTACATAATTCTAATGAATATTTCTGGATAAATTCAGTTCTCTCTTTATCCAAATCAAAATGTAATTTTTCAGGCATACTCAGTTTCGTTTTAGTAATTTCTCCATAGATCGTTTCAGTAGAATTTTCCAAACCAATCCTCGCGACCTTACTTGCCTTGTATCCGGACTCAGACGACCCTATAACTGCAAGTGTCCATTCTTCTCCCGGTAAATAAGATTCACAGATCCAAGAGGAATACTCGTTGAATTTAGATTGTAGGAATTGATTTAAAGCAGCCAAATCGGAGATCAGATTTTCTTCTCCGACTCCTAGACTGGAACCTTCGAATCTAGGTTTGAAGAAAACTGGGAATTCAGATTGCAGTGGAAATCGCGCACCTCGGAATATGGAATCCGAATTCCACCCCTTCGAATCCTGCGCTCCATTTTGGAAGGATGTAGTCACTTCGACAAAACCCTTCTCCCAAATTGTCCAAGGGCTGGTAGGAACACCTGCAGAAACACAAAACAATTTAGAAAGATGTTTATCCAAACTTAGATTCTGAGCATACGCATCTGAACCTGTATGAGGAAAGCCTGAATATTCTGCGATCGCCGGAAGCAAAGCCTCCCTATTTCGAGAACGGAAACCTTCTACCAAATGGAATAAGACAGGTCGATTTTGTGGCTCTAAGTTAGAATAATCAGAGAGTTTTTGTAGTAACTTCGACGGAAATTCAACGACTTCTACCTTCTCTCCCAGATCTTCCAAGCAACGTTTGATCTCTTGGACAGAACTCATATCTTCCCATTCTTGTGTGTCCTTTAGGTCCAAGTTTGGATTCTGGATATCTGCAACGATCAAAACTGATGGAGAATCTGAATTCATTTTCCAGATTCTCCTAAAGGACCAAGGCCTTTAAATGCGGAATAGGAATTCTGTAGTAACTTCGACCAAGTTTCCTCACTGATCTCAGGATAAAATTCCTCATATTCACTGCCTACAGGTTCAGGGCTCAAATGATAAGTCCCTCTCACAGCGGATCGGAACACATGATTTCGAGAAGGTTTGTGAAATCCAAGATACCAATTCGGCCCAAGGCTCACCTTTCCACCCCCGCCGGGAAGATCGTTCACAAACTGCGGGATCCCCATACCTGCAACTTTTCCGCGCATATATTCAATAATTTGAATGCCTTTTGCAAGAGGAGTCCTAAAACCGCGAGAACCAGGGATCAGTTCCGGATCATACATATAATAGGCGCGGATCCTAAGTTCCAAAAGTTTTCGATGGAGTCTGAGCATTGTTTCTTCATCGTCATTGATCCCTTTTAGGATCACACATTGGTTCCCAACGCTCACTCCAGCTTTCAGAAGTTTAAGTATCGCTTCTTTTGCCTCGGAAGTGCATTCTTTTTCATGATTGAATTGAGTATTACAGAAAATGGATAAACGATCCGTATTATGTGATTCAACGATCTTGCATAGATCAGTCGTGATCCTCATAGGAAGAGTAACAGGATTTCTTGTTCCTAACCTGCAAATTTTTACATGAGAGATCTTTTCCAAATTCTCTAAGATCCAATCTATTTTGGAATCGGAAAGATTAAGAGGATCTCCACCCGAGATCACCACATCCGAAATTTCAGGATGATTTCGAATATAATCAAAACATAATTCCAGATCCGCAGTTTCCATTCGCTCAGTTGAATCGGAAACCTTTCTTCCTCTCATACAATGCCTGCAATACACGGAACATTCATGATTCGAAAAAAGTAATACTCTATCCGGATACATATGAGTGAGTCCCTTAACGGGAGAAAGATCTTCTTCATGCAAAGGATCTAATGTTTCTTCCGGAGAAAAGAAGGACTCTTCCCTTCTTGGGACGATCATTTTTCGGATAGGACAATTCGGATCTTCCGGATCGGAAAGAGAAAGATAATAAGGAGTAGTTCCTACATTGAGTCGGATGGTTTCTTGGATCCCGATCTTTTCGGATTCGGTTAAATGAAAATATTTTGGAAGGTCTTCTGCCTTCACCCTTCTTTGGAGCTGGGCCTTATAATCAGTCCAGACAAAAGAAGAATATAAACTCTTTCTAGAATCTGCAGG
This sequence comes from Leptospira hartskeerlii, assembly GCF_002811475.1. Classification (NCBI taxonomy): domain Bacteria; kingdom Pseudomonadati; phylum Spirochaetota; class Leptospiria; order Leptospirales; family Leptospiraceae; genus Leptospira; species Leptospira hartskeerlii. Next base: position 157,913 of record NZ_NPDL01000007.1, on the reverse strand, counting down.
TGACTCTAGATCCGCTATTCCCCGGTTTTTCCCCAATCTCTCCATCCGGAACTCTTTTCCCATCCTTATGCCCACGCAGGGAAAATCAAGCGAAGGAAAAAAGGAATGCTCCGATTTCCCTACCCAAAACTATTGTCTTGCTAATGGATTGGAATCCCAAACGGGTCCGCGCACTTGCCTTCGATGTGGACGGAACCCTATTTTCTTCCGAAGGAATCATCTTAGAGACTTATGCGGAAGCAATCCGCAGATTTTCAGCCAACTCCCAGATCCCACTCGAGGTCCCAGACAGAGAAAGGATCATGCTCGAGATCGGAAAGCCTGTCAAAACCATCTTCTTAAACCTGGTCCCACAACTGAGAGAATCCGAAAGAGACCAGATCTCCGACTCGGTCCTGGAACTTTTGGTGTCGAAGATCCGACAAGGAGAAGGTGAATTCTATCCTAAGGTCAAAGAAACAGTTACCTCCTTAAAAAATAAGGGGTATCAAATTTTAGCGGCCTCGAACGGTAGGATGGCCTATGTGAAAACCATCCTGGAAGTTTCCGGGATTTTTCCTCTCTTCGATCCGATCGTAGTCTTGGACAATGAAACGATCAAAACCAAGCCGGATATAGTCGCCAAATACATCCGAGATTATTCTTATTCTCCGGACGAGATACTGATGATCGGGGATAGAAGTTCCGACCACGAGGCAGCCCGTAAAAATGGAAGCCCTTTCGCATTCTGCGCCTATGGCCACGCGCCTGAGGGAGAAATCCCTGACTGGGAGGTGAGTCTGGCTCAATTGGAAGACCTGGATCGAATATTCTAATCACTTTTCCTGGGAAAAAGTGAGAAGGCAGTTTCCGGATCGGCCGAAAATTGTATTGTGCCCGAATCGGATAAACTTAAATCGCTTCTTTATATCCTGACAGGGGCTCTATTCGTTTTAGTTTTATTGGATAAGTCTATGGGGAACAAGAATACACCCACCCCCGGACAAGAATCCCCTTCTTTCTTTTCTAAATTTAATACGATCGGAAAAACAAACCCACTATCTCCTTCTTCTTCCGAGAACAAAGGAAAACAAACCCATGAAGAGGTAATGGACCGGGCAGAAGATGAAATTTTAACCGAGTTAATGCAGAATGGAGAAAACTCTTCTTCCGAAGAACCTATATCCGATTCCAACGATCCGGAAGAAATGTTTATCCCTATTGTAGAAATGCCGAAATCGGGACAACCATCCGGGCCATCTTCCAATATCCGTTTGGATCATTCTCCAGGAGAGATCAAACTTTACTTTTTGAAGTTTTATGGAAGAGGGAACAAAAGTCACTCCAGACTCGTTCAGTTAAAAAGGAAATTTGATCATGGGGATAAAATCCTTTTTATCTTAAAGGAACTCACTAAGGGCCCATCTACAGAGGAAAAAACCCAAGGTGTTCTGAACGCTCTTCCTAATAGAATGGAATATTCCAAAGAATACTCCGTGGAGAATGGAGTATTAAAACTGTATCTTGGCCCTGACTTCGAAGCTAGCGCCGGCCCTGAACTTCTAAAGGACAGAGTGGACCAGATCTGTTATAGCATTTTGGAAAACTCAGAACTAAGAGGGATTAGACTCTATATCAATGGAAAACAAGTCCGCTCTCTGGGTGGTGTAGGACTTCCTATCCCGGAAGTTCTTACCAAAAATCCAAGAAAGATCGCTACTCTCTAAAACGTATTCATAAAGGAATACATTTTGTAGGAGTTCCAACCTGCGAGTTAATCCGCGATATTGCTATTTCTCCTAACGCTATCGGAATTCCAATCTTCTGACAAATACGCCAATCACTTGCCTCAGAATTTTTTTGACTAAATTTAGATTCTTCCTTGCTCCAAGATAGGTTGTGTTTGAACGCTGGTCTTATTAGGGAGGTGCGAGCCTTCCATGCGGAAATGAAAACAAATGTTCAAGTGGTTCCCAGGCATAGACCGAAGAATTCGCTTACTATCTAAGCGGATCTTTTTTAATCGATATCCCCAAGGATTTTTAGAAACCAATTGGAGCGAAATTCGCCAATCCTTGGTGGCCCATTATTCTCTCTGTATTGTAATCAGTTTAATCACCTATTTCCTACCTAATTCACGGGACTTCGAAGACGAATCTCTGATCCTTCTTCAATCCAGTAGGATCACGTTAATCGTCCTTTCACTTGTATTTTTATGGAGACATGCCCGCAAAAAGGACTGGGTCCCTAAAAAGCTGGAATTCTACAAGGTTTGGACCTCTTCTACTCTTCTTATCTCATTCTTTCCTTTCTTGTATTTGGATAAGATCCACTACGATGTATATCTTCACCAAGCATCTGCGATCTTACTCAGTATGAATCTTCTTCTTTGGTTAACCACTACCACCGCAGTTGCCACAAACCTAGCATTTTGCCTGATGTTCTTAGGTGTTTGCTACTTAGGAGATTCTCCCGTGGAAGCAATGAAAGAATTTCCGAGCCTTCTCACCTATCTATTCGTAGGGACTTTCGGAAATGTGATCATGAACTATTGGAGAACCATGGATTACCGAGATAAAAGAAAATTATCCGGCGCTGTCCTACGACTAAAGGCAAAAAATCTGCATATCAGAATGATCTCCAATCTGGATGATCTTACTGATCTTTATAATCGCAGGTATCTGATAGAACAATTTGATATCTTCAAGAAGAGAGCAAGACGTCACAAATTCCAAATGGCTTTAGTGATCTTGGATCTAGATCATTTAAAAGAGATCAATGATAAGTACGGGCATATGATGGGAGACGAGGCTCTCCAAACTCTTTCGGCAGTCATGAAGTCCAGGGTAAGATCGACTGATATTTGTGCTCGTATTGGTGGAGATGAATTCTGTGTTCTTTTGGATTCGGTGGATCCTAAAAGTTTAAAAACCCTATGTGAGTCATTGCGTATGGGCGTAGAATCTCATGCACTTTCCGTCAGAGATACGAATAACAAGCCCGTGAATATTACAGTATCCATAGGCGCTGCTATTCTTTCTTATGATGAAGATTTTACTTTCGACGATCTATACCAATCCATAGATTCAGGATTGTATAAGTCCAAATCTTCCGGTCGAAACAGAGTTACTATAGTAGAAGCTACTAAGCTAAATACTAAGGTTGATCTTTCTGCTTCTTGGCCTGAGGAAGTTCGTATATATAAGTAAGTTCGCAGTATTCTCCGTCGCCGAAGTATTTCTGTTCTTTTTGTTCTAAGAAGAATTGTCTATGCTTTTGGTCCGCTTCCAGCTCATCCAATCTTTGGGTGACTTGCAATTTTGCGGCCTCACACGAAGTCTTTTTCATTTTAAAAAGATCCTGTTCTTCTACGGATGGAACGGAAGCTTTTCCGATCGCTATGAATTGGTATTTATGAGGACCTAAGGTTTTTACGCTGACTCCAGTATCCATATGGATCCGATCTCGATGAGAATCCAAACAATTTGATACACAGAATAAAAATCCGCAGATCGCGGATAACTGAAGTATTTTAGAGCTCAAAGATTTTTTCATTCTTCCCCCGTTCGAATCTATCTATTTAGGAAAGTTTACAGACTAAGTCATCCGGATTTTTGAAAAAAATTTACACGGACAAGAAAAGATCAAACCGCTGAAAGTTCTCTTCCCTCGTATCTTTCGTAATTATAGAGAAGGTCTCTTCTTTTAGGCGTGAATCCGCCTTCTTTCAAGAACTTGATAGCTTCTTTTTCGGTTTTTAGACCAAAAGAACGTAGCACATTCTCCTCAATTACCACGGAAGAAATATCATCCGCACCGCTTGTAAGAGCCAACTGCCCTACACCTTTTCCAAGCACCATTACAGAAGTTTCAATATGTTTAATATTGTCTAAGAAGATCCTACAGATCCCAAGAACTTTCAGATATTCTTGTGTAGAAACTGCTCTTACCTTAAATCTTTTGGTTTGAGGCTGGAATGTCCAAGGAATAAAAGAAAGAAATCCTCCAGTCCTGTCCTGAAGATTTCGGACCACAGTGAGATGTTCTATCACTTCTTCTTTGGTTTCTTCCGAACCAAAAACAATATTTGCACTTCCAAGGAGTCCCGCTTCGTGGCAGGTTTCCATAGCGCGAACCCATTCTTCAGTTGTTGCTTTTTTAGGAGAGATGATGTTTCTCATTCTATCCGTTAAAATTTCCGCACCAGCTCCAGGAACGGAATCCAAACCGACTGATTTAAGAATTTGTAAAACTTCGAATAAGGATTTTCCTGTGATCTTTTCTAAATTGATAATTTCTACGGGGGAGAATGCACGTATATGCATGTCAGGGTATTTGGATTTTACGGTAGAGATCACATCTAAATAATAATCGAAAGGTAGATCAGGATAAACTCCACCTTGCAAAAACATTTGGTCCGCTCCTTCCGAAACGGCATAATCCATTTTTTCTAATATTTCTTCTTTAGAAAGTACGTAACCTTTTCCATTTCCTATCTCATCCATGAAGGAACAAAAATTACATTCTACATTACAATAGTTCGTGTAATTCACTACTCTGAACATTGTATAACTTGCACTAGTATGTGGGAGAATTCTTTCTCTCAAAGTCCGAGCAGTCGCCATAATTTTAAGATGGTCACCGGACTCGTACAACTCCAAGGCCTCTTTGGGAGAAATACGTTCTCCGTCTAGGGCTTTTTCTAATATAGGATCTGTAGAATGGTTTGGGAATATTCGGCTCATCTGGATGGAAAGTTTTCTTCCTTTAACTTCTTCAAAGTTTTCTATTTCTTCAAAAATGCACGTCCTTTTTAGATTGCATTCTCATTTATTGCGATTGAGTCGCAGTTAAACATGTACACGATTTATAAGAAGAAGGGACCAGACCTTTTCCGCATGTAGGAATTCCCACAAGGAGACTCAGTATCTTTTTTCCTGGACAGGGCGCTTCCCCGTCATTAGGCTGCTATGAAAGACCATCCAAATACAAAGGGTAACCTGAAAAACTATGGCCATTTCTCAAATCGCCTTCCACGTGATCTTCACGGCTCTGTTTATAGTAGCAAATGTTGTGTTCGTTCGTGCCGTTCTCTACAGATTGAATCTTGTATTTAATGCTAGAAAGGCAAACGGAACCGAAAACTTCCTGGAACATAAAAACTGGGGATTCCGGATCAAAAGTTTCGTATTAAACGTAATCTTACAAAAAAAGAACTTTAAAGAACCATTACGCGGTATTATGCACGCATTCGTATTTTACGGATTCGTCACTTACTTACTTCACACTACCAGCCAGTTCATCTCCGGTGTATTTGGATATGCTTTGGACGATCCATACAAATTCACCTTAGTTGGAAGTATATTCGGAGAAACTGCGAACCATTATTACGAAGCCGCTCTTCAAGTAGTTTCCATTTTGGTATTAGTGGGGCTTGGCTTCTTTGCTTGGAGACGTTGGATCCAAAAAGCAAAAGGATTAGATGTTCATTCTCCTGCTTCCGCAATCGTAATCGGAATGATCTCCCTACTCATGATCTCCACCCTATTGGGAGAAGGTGCAAGAGCAGTTGGAGCAGAATATGCAAACCCATTCCATGACGCGGCTCCAATCGCTGCAGGCATCGGAGCATTTTGGGAAGCGATCGGTGTGGAATATTCTTCCGCAGATCTAGTTTTCCAGATTATGTGGTGGACCCATATTCTTTCAGTGTTCGCGTTCATGTTATATGTTCCAACATCCAAACACGCACACTTGATCTTCGCGCCATTTAACTATTTCTTACAATCAGATACTCCTAAAGGTGCTCTTTCTAAATTGAATTTGGAAGATGAGACTGCTGTTTGGGGAGTTACAAGAACGGAAGACTTCCCTTGGCCAAACCTTTTAGACGGACTTTCTTGTATCGAGTGTGGTCGTTGCCAAGTGCAATGTCCTGCGAACAGAACCGGAAAAGTCCTGAATCCTAAAGCGATCATCGTGGAATTAAAACACGCGCTTATGGATAAAATGCCTGAAGTAGTAAAGATCAGAGAAACGAATCCGGAAGGTGCTGCTGATGCAGTTGCTGCATTAGACACTTCTGTGATCGGAAAATACGAAGGACTTTCAGAAGAAGCTCTTTGGGGATGTACCACTTGTTACGCTTGCGTAGAAGCTTGTCCTGTTGGAAACAACCAAGTGAACGCGATCATGGAAATGAGAAGACACTTAGTACTTGTTGATTCTAACTTCCCTGCTGAATTACAAGGCGCATTCGTAAACATGGAAAACAACTCCAACCCTTGGGGAGTTGCTGCACACTCCAGAGCGGATTGGGCAGAAGGTCTTGGCGTTAAAACCATGGCAGAAGATTCCAATGTGGATGTTCTATACTGGGTAGGTTGTGCTGGAGCTTTTGACGATCGTAACAAAAGGATCGCTCAGTCATTCGTTAAGATCATGCAAAAAGCAGATGTTAAGTTCGGTATCTTAGGAACTGAAGAAGGATGTTCCGGAGACTCCGCGCGTAGAGGTGGTAACGAATATCTCTACCAAACATTAGCACAATCTAATGTGGACACAATGAACGGATACAACGTGAAAAAAATTGTAACCGCTTGTCCGCACTGCTATAACACGATCAAAAATGAATATCCTCAGTTCGGTGGTAACTTCGAAGTAATTCACCACTCTGAATTCATCAACGAACTTTCTAAAGAAGGAAAGATCGATGTAGGTGTCGCAGAAGATGCAAACGCTGGAAAATATACCTACCACGACTCCTGCTATATCGGAAGATACAACGACAACTATGAGAACCCAAGAGACCTGGTTAAAAAGGTTTCCGGTGGAAAACTTGCAGAACCTGTCGACCATCACACAAAAGGACTCTGCTGCGGTGCAGGTGGAGCCCAAATGTGGATGGAAGAACATGGCGAAAGAGTCAACTTCAAGAGATCCAATCAACTTCTGGATACCGGAGCTACAACGATCGCAACCGCTTGTCCTTTCTGTATCACTATGATCACAGACGGTGTAAAACAAGAAGGAAAGATCGAAGAAGTAAAAGTAAAGGATATCGCGGAATTAGTCGCGGAAAACTTGAAATAAGAAAAAGTCCATCTTCTTTGAATAGGAGCCTCGGTGAAAGCCGGGGCTTTTTTATTTTAAGGACAAGCGGCTTGCTCGCTTCCTATGGGTCGCTCGCAAAGATAAAAAAATAGCGGAATGTTTCCATCCCGCCCTGAATCATCTGGTGCAAATACATTATATACGACGGAAGGGATTTCCACCATACTACAGGAAATTATTTATTTTCTTTAGAAATAAATTTCAGGGCATAAAACTAGACTGAAAGGATTAGACTCTATGTATAGCGCGGGCTTTGCGCATCCCTTGGAGGATACCTCAGTATTCCTGATTTAACTCAGAAACATCTTGCGTAGGATAATCCAGAAGTCGGATCTCAGGATTTTTCTTTTGGAAATAACCCTTCTCCCATTCCGAATCGAATAGAAGAGCTGCTCTTCCTAAACTATCAGTCACAAGATTGGAACCTTGAGGAACCTTTGGGATATCTTCTTCAAGTAACCAACAAGAGACTTGGTAAGGAAGAATATTGATATTCGTAGGGGCAGAATATTCGTCTTGGAGCCTTCTTCTAAAAACCTCGAATTGCAACTGACCCATTGCACCGATCACAGGCAATCCACCACCCACGGTTTGGGAAGTGAATAAGTGGAGAATTCCCTCTTCTGCGAGTTGTTCGATTCCCTTTCTGAAACTTTTAAGAGCTCCTGTTTCCACACAGGAAAGAGTCGCAAAAATTTCGGGAGCAAATACAGGAAGAGGCTTTAGATCAGGAACCTTGCCAGTCGCCAATATATCACCGATAGAATAAGTGCCCGGGTTCACGAGACCTATAATATCTCCAGGATACGCCTCATCCACAGTATTACGATCCTGTCCAAAGAATGCAAAAGAAGAAGAAAGTTTTACAGCTTTTCCTAATCTTCCATGATTCACGTTAAGTCCTCTTTCGAACTTACCCGAACATACTCTTAGGAATGCGATCCTATCTCTGTGCGCCTTGTTCATATTGGCTTGCACCTTAAACACGAATCCGCTGAAAGGAGTTGTGATCGGATCTAAACGATCTCCATTCTTCAGAGGAAAATATAAAGGAGGAGGAGCGATCTCTAAAAAATGATCCAAGAATAATTGGATCCCGAAGTTATTCACCGCGGATCCGAAAAACACAGGTGTGATCTTAGAATCTAAAAATTCATCCAAAGAGAAGGGAGCGATCCCTTCTTCTACAAGTTCTACTTCTTCTCTAAATTGTTTTAAGACCCAGTCCTCGAACATAGAGTCCAGATTTGTATCTTCTATTCCGGAACTTTGGAATGCAGACTTTTGGGAACCGCCAGGAGTTTTGTCGTAAGTGTAGATCTTTTTATCCACACGATTATACACTCCGCTAAAATCCACTCCTGTACCGATTGGCCATACCATTGGAATAGCGGTGATCCCTAAAACTTTTTCGATCTCATCCAAGAGTTCGAACATTTTTTTAGTCGGGCGGTCCATCTTGTTTACGAATGTAACGATCGGGATCCCACGGTCCCTACATACTTTAAATAATTTGATTGTTTGGGGCTCTACTCCCCTACCTGCATCTAACACCATCACTGCGGTGTCCGCTGCTATCAATGTGCGATACGTATCTTCGGAGAAGTCTTCGTGACCCGGAGTATCTAATAAATTTAATACATGATTTTTATATTCGAATTGTAGAGCAGCTGAAGTGATCGAGATCCCTTTCTCTTTTTCCATCTCCATCCAGTCGGAAGTGGCTGCCTTACGATTTTTACGCGCCTTTACTGCACCCGCAAGTTGGATAGCACCTCCGTACAGTAGAAGCTTTTCGGTCAGGGTGGTCTTACCCGCATCCGGATGGGCTATGATTGCGAAGGTTCTCCTACGTTTGGTTTCCTCTTCTATTATATTCTGGCCAATAGCGCTTTCCGACACGGTTCCCCTCTCTATTAGGAAACGTTTTTGGAACGATAGCCCTTGTCAGCATGAAAACAGCGCTAATTCTTCACTGATTCGTATTCCTTCGGTAAAATCGGCGTAACCAAAAGGTTTTATCCTTCCTGCCGAATCCATAAACTTGGATCACGCTTTTTTCCCCGGAAAACACTTAGGGAGGGAGATTTAGATCCCTCCCCCTTTTCCCCATCTATCTTCCAGAGTTTTGAGATTGTCGAATCTACCTGCGCCTATTTTCTAGACTGTAATAGTTTACCGATCTATGGAATCTCCTAAAATTAAACATCTTATCTCCTGGCAGGATTGGTCGGACGCAGAGGTCCTGGACCTTCTACAATTTGCTGTCCATGTTAAAAATCATAGGGCCAATTATCTGGGACATATGACCGGTAGGACTCTTGCTATGCTTTTTCAAAAGACTAGCACTCGTACTAGAGTTTCTTTTGAAGTGGCAATGACTGAGATGGGAGGACATGCAATCTATTTGGATTGGATGACTTCTAACTTTCTTCTTTCAGATATCGATTTGGAAGCGGAATATCTTTCCAGAAACGTTTCAGTCATCATGGCTCGGATGAGAAAACATGAAGAACTTTTACAATTAAAATCAGGTTCTCAGGTCCCAGTCATCAATGGATGTTGTAATAAATTCCATCCTTGCCAGTCTCTTGCGGATATTCTCACTATTAAGATGGATAATCCCAAACCTCTGAAGGAACTGAAGCTTACCTATATCGGTGTACATAATAATGTGGTAAATTCTCTTATCGGAATCACTTCCGCTTTGGGAATGGAACTCACTCTTCTTACTCCAATCGCTGAGACTGAAAACATAGATCAGGAAACTGTAGAAAGAGCTAAGAAAAAAGGTACAATCCAATGGGAGACTGACCTGATCCGTTCCGTAAAAAATGCGGACTATATTTATACGGATACATGGATAGACATGGAGTTCTTTAACGATCCTGCCTTCGCGGATAAGAAGAAAGAACGCATGAACCTAATGATGCCTTTCCAGATCAACGAGGCATTATTGAAAGAGACCAAGGCAAAGGTTATGCACGATATGCCTATCCACTCAGGATACGAAATTACTAGAGAAGTAGTCAGAAGTCCTAGATCCATTATCTTCCAACAGGCGGAGAATCGTCTGGATGCGCAGAAAGCGGTCATTCTACAACTCTTAGAAGCTTAGGTCTTTCCTCCAAAAATCCGTTGCCGGGAAGGCCTTTCCTGAAAACCCTGTTCTAAGACAGCCGAGCCAGGCTAAAATCGCAAAAACTTAAAAGGTACTTGTATGTCCAAATTACCACATCCTAAGGATGCATTATTCGAAGGAGAAAAACCTTTCCCCATCATCCCGGCCTGTGAACATTTTGCCGGATCCGAAAAACTGATCACTAAAGCTCTGGAGTTACAAAACAAACTCGGCGGTCTTTTCGACATTACCATGGACTGCGAAGACGGTGCTCAAACCGGAAAAGAAAAAGAACATGCGGAAATGATCGTCCGTATCCAAAACTCCGAACTCAATAAACACAATATGAGCGGTGTAAGGATCCACGATTATACCAACTCTTTCTGGAAACAAGACGTAGACATTATCGTTCCAGGTGCAGGAAACAAGATCGCATACATCACCATTCCTAAACCTACTAAAGCTTCCCAAGTGGAAGAAATGATCAGTTATATCCAAGGCGCTGCTAAAAAAGCAGGGATCACTAGAGAGATCCCTATCCACGTTTTGATCGAAACTCACGGAGCACTTGCTGATGTAGACAAGATCGCGGCTCTTCCTTGGATGCAAGTAGTCGATTTCGGTCTAATGGACTTTATCTCCGGTCACCACGGAGCGATTCCAGCTTCTTGTATGAAGAGCCCGGGACAATTCGACCACGAATTATTAAGAAGAGCAAAAGCGAGCTGTGTAGCGGCTTCCTTGGCTCACGGAGTAATCCCGGCTCACAACGTTACTCTTGACTTGAAAAACCAATACCAAACCTACAAAGACGCGAAAAGAGCTCATGATGAGTTCGGATTCCTTCGTATGTGGTCCATCTATCCAACTCAGATCCAAGCGATCTTAGATGCGATGGCTCCTGATTATAGTGAAGTTCAAACTTCTGCTGCTATTCTTGTAAAAGCACAAGATGCAGAATGGGGACCGATCCAACACGACGGAGATCTTCACGATAGAGCGACTTACCGCTATTTCTGGGAAGTTCTTCAAAAAGCAAAACTCACCGGTATTGCAGTTCCGGAAGAAGCAGATAAAAGATTCTTCTAATCTATTAACTGGATCTCAAAATGAAAAAGCCGCAGAACTCTGCGGCTTTTTTTATTTATGAAACTTGTCGTTCAGTTTGCCGATCAGTTCCGACAAACTTCTTTCCAGATATTCCCAGCCCTTTTTGTTCATAGGTTCCAAAGGCATTTTTTTCTGTAATTGTTTGAAGCGATCGAAGGACTCTCTTGCAAATTCTAAAAACCGTCGAGGAGTGATCCCCAATCGGTCGAACTGACTTTCGTTACGATTGAATAAGTCGGCAATCTTGCTTCCGTATTCGCCTTCTAAAAAATAATATCTTAGGTCCGAGAGAGATTCTTCTATGGCCTTATAAATTTTAGAACCAGGCCCATCGTCTCCTTTGGAGTCACCTGAATTACCTTTGTCAGGTCCTACGATCCTGGAAGCTTTTGCTTTTTCGTTAAGGGCGATCTTCTGTAATTTCTCCCTCATAAGAACGTCGGGGAGAACTGTTTTCTTTTTATCCGCCAATTTTACTGAGGTCCTCAAAGCCGATTGTCCGAATTTTCGGACGGAAACTATTCTATGGACGTATTCAATTTATGTCCAGAAATTTCCGCCCTATACTTGTTATAACAAGATAGACGAAAAAGTTCTCAAAAATTCTTTCAAAGTTCTGGGTGATCTTTCCTTAATTTTCTCAATTCGCAGTTTTGAAGCCATTCACAACGAAGACAAAACATATCGTCCGGATTATAGTCCGAGGGAGGACATAGATTCGTATTCTCTGCTTGTATAGATGTGAGAATATTTACCTTCTCCTTTGCATCTGAAATTCCATATAGTTGACTTAAGAGTTCTCTATTTTTTCGGATCTGTGTCTCGAATGGGTCTCCTAAATTTTTAGGACGAACGATTACACCTTCCTGATTTTCCTTAGGCTTTTCCCATCTTCTTACGAACATAGGGGTTTTTGTTTTTCCTCCGAATTTTTGTAGACCAAGAAGGCTGAGTAGACCGAAGACCGCTCCACCCAAATGGCCGGAGTTACTCATCATCCCAAAAAAACTTTGGGACACAACTCCGCTGGAATGGAATTGAAGAAGGTTATAAGCATCTACAGAAAATCCAAAACCGATCAGCACCCAAGGAGCAAATTTTGCTCTCACAGGTGGAAATACGAATCTTGCTTCAGGGAACATCAAACTGAATGCAGCAAGAACTCCGAAAACTCCACCACTTGCACCTACAGTAGTGGAATGATAACTATCCCAAATAGAATTTTCCGGAACAAGCCCTGTCTTCAAACCAATATAAGAAAAAGACAAAACGAAGAGTCCTCCACCCAATTGAGAGAGAAGATACACGCATAGAAATTTCCAACCGCCGATATATCTGCAGAGCCAGAAACCTACAGTGAATAGTCCGAACATATTCATTCCGATATGGATAAGAGAAGAGAAAAAATCTCCGCCTACCACATGCAAGAATCCGTACGTGAACACCTGCCAATACATTTTCTTTTCGATGACTAGGCTTGGGTTTAATCCGAAAAAGTAGTTAATAATTCCTCGCCCACCTTCCAACAACAGAAGGACCCACACGAAAATATTGAAGAATAAGACCAGATTCAGCGGGTGAATTAGCGAGAATCCGAAAAGCTTCGGACCTGAGGTCGGATTTCTCTTTGCCATTATGTAAGGATTAAAGGTACTGGTATCCTAGTCAAGTAGGCAAAGCCGGGGCGGGATCTGCCCCGGTTCGTCCTCATCCTCCAGGGAGTTGGCGGATGTTTTCAATCACAGTTTTATCATCGAAAAAACGAAAGCCCTGCTTTAGCCTTGGAGAGTAAAAAAATGAAAAAAGAGAACTTAAGGCCGATTTTTTGGGAGAAAGAAGGACTCAAACTTTTAGACCAAAGACAGATCCCGGGCAAGAAAGAATGGTTTACCGCTCAAAACTCCGATGACGCAATTTTTGCCATCAAAGAAATGGTAGTTCGAGGCGCTCCCGCAATCGCCATTACTGGGTTATTCGGTGCAGTTCTAGAATTAAAAAAATTCTCTAAAAAACCGAACTACCAAGAATTCCAGACCATACTTTCCAAAATCCTAGCATCCAGGCCGACTGCAGTAAATCTTCGTAGAGCTTTCGAAGAACTCTCCTCCATATTTCCAAAAGAAAAATATGATAATACCTCTTTGTCGGAACTCCAACAAAAGTCGGAAGAATTTGCTACCCACGTTTTCGAAGAAGATATCCGAAACAATTTAGCATTAGCGAAGAATGGTGTGGGACTTTTTCCTTCTTCTCCTTCGAAACTAAAAATTATCACTCATTGTAATACAGGCGCTCTTGCGACTGCAGGTCATGGAACCGCACTCGGAGTCATTCGTTCTCTCAAAGATGCGGGACATGATCTTACTGTATATGAAGACGAGACCCGCCCTTATCTGCAAGGAGCAAGACTTACCGCCTGGGAACTAATGGAAGAAGGGATCGAAAATTATCTGATCACGGATAGTATGGCAGGTTGGCTCATGTCTTCCCAGAAAATAGACGCTGTCATCGTGGGCGTTGATAGAGTAGCAGCTAATGGCGATTCTGCGAATAAGATCGGGACTTATCCTTTGGCAATTTTAGCAAAATACCATGGTGTGCCGTTTTATATTGCAGCCACTGAAAAAAGTTTTGATTTCAAAATTACGGACGGCTCTCAAATTCCGATCGAAATGAGAACCCAAGACGAGGTGACCCGTTTAAACTTTTTAAAAAACGAACAAGGAGAAGCGATCCTATCAGAAGGAATAATTGCCCCGGTAGGAGTAAAAGCCCTCAACCCTTCTTTCGATGTCACTCCAGCGAATCTAATCAAAGCATTTATTACTGAGAAAGGGATCGTTCCTCCGGATAAGATCAAAGATTTCTTTGGCTGATTATTTTTGAGGCTTAATAGCAACCATAGCCGCTTTGTCTTGACCCGGTTGGAAACGCATCATGAATGCAGACTGGAATTTATCGACCTTCTCCACCTGCCTTCTATACTTGATGATACTTCCTTTATAAGAACCTTTGCGGACTACAAGCTGAACTTCACCTGTATTGAATCTAGAAGACTTTAATACTTCCAGTTTTTGTTTCACAAGTTCTATGAATTTGTTCTGCTTATTATATTCTTCGAAGACCATACGATAGCCTTCTTTTTTATCTTCAGGGATCTGCCCTCTGGATCTTTGGACCATTTGTTTGATCTGCTGGACTTTAGGAACGATCTTCTCTATTTCCTTCTCCGCAACTTGAAGACGTTTGGTAAGATCTTGGAAACTTTTCTCATTCCTAAAATGAAATCCTAACTCCACAGTCACATCCAACTCAGCTTGAGATCCTAGAGTGGCACAGGTCAAACCCATATAAGTAGAAACGGTAGAAGATACCAAGTTACCGCTGGATCCGTTCAGGATCACATTGCCCAAAGAATGGATCTTGGAGTTTAGGATAAACCCCTCTACAACCACGTCTCCATCTACTTCTATCTCTGCGTTCTCGATAAACTTAGCGTAAAGATGCCCGCCGATCTTGATTACATTCTTTCCGTCACCTTTGATCCCACCACTGACTTCTAAGTCGCGAGCGATTACTAGATCTGAAGATTCCACATTTCCTTTTACCATCAGGTTTCCCTGGGTCTTGATGGAAGTAGCAGCTTCGACATCTCCTTTTACTAAAACGTTTCCGTCATAATTGATATTTCCAGTTCCGAGTCCCACATTGGAATCGATCTGTAATTCTTGGGAAACAGTGATAGAAGATTCGGTGGAGAAAATCGCACCATTACAGGTTGCGAAATATTCTACCAAAGGTTTGTTCTCATGGACCAAACCTTTTTCCTGAACATTCTTACCTATAGTAAGTTTAGGTCTTTTGATAGGAGGAGGAGCGATCGGTTTTCCGAAAACATCCATGCCTGGTTTTCCCGGAATTCCTTCGAATAATGTGGCAAGTTTTTCTCCTGCCTTCACATAAATATATCTTTCAATATTTCTATAATCAGCGTGCCCATCTTCGCCGATCTTGACCCTTTGGGCTTGCGGATGATAGAATTTTACCCAGCCGTCTTCTCCTTTTACTGGAGGGAAACCTTGGGCTACCACGAAAGAAATCGGAGAAAAATCCATCCTTGCTGTGGATGTCTGCAGTTGTTTTAAAGCGGTGTAGATATTGTCCCCAATGATACGGTCTTGGGAAATATCCTTATTATGAAGATATTCGATAACAATGCTAGTGGAAAGAGCCCTTCCCTTGATCATCCCTGGACGAATCGTTAGATCGGCGCCCAGATTATCCGAACTGATCTTAAGAGAGAATACACTCTCCCAACTTGTCTCTTGATCTGATACACCCGAAGTTTGCTCTGTACTCACAACCATACTACCTAGCTAACAATTCAATAAGAAGTTTCCTCCGCCTTTTTTTTATCACGGAAGAAATCGTTTCTCAAACCCTTTTAAAAAGGTCCGAAAAAGATCGTATTTGAACCTGCGAGGTTATTCCTTTTCGCGTTTTTAACGATAGAACACTATAACCTTTTACTCCGAATATACAAGGCTTCGGAGCCTAAAAAAGACGCAAGGGTCCTATCTCTAAGGACGGAATATTCTCAGAAAATATTACGTAAACAATATTAGAGACCAGAATTTTTTAGAAAAAAACCCCAGAGTCCGGCGAGCTTAGGGATCTCGCCTAATTGAGTGTAAAATGGAAGATGATCCCCATGGGTGATCAGTTTAGACCTTAAGATCACCTTCCATTCCTCCTTCCCGTTCCCCAAAGAATCGAATAATTGCTCTGATTCGTCCGGAGAGATCACTGCATCGTCCGATCCATGCAATAATGCGATAGGCGCCTTCCAATCAGAGAGGAAGTTTTTAGGAGAATTGCGTAGAATGAAGTTAGGCGGTAATACGGACAAGATCGGCTCTACCAAACCCATTCTAAATCCTGGATCGGATTGAACCCGGTATACGAAATCCTTTTCCTTCTGGCCGAGCTTTTGCAGAAGTTTGGAGGACTTCTCCTCATCTCCCGTTCTTTTTAAACCGTTATCTAAGGCAGCCTCAAAATAGAACTCTTCTAATTTAGAAAGTTTAGGCCTAAGCTTAGAAATATAATTATATAACAAAACATGAACTGCATACGGATCCACATCATAGTTGGATAGAATGAAAGGAAGAGTATCTGCGAAGTCGGAATAAGTTCCTACAAGTAGAGCGGATTTTAGATTTTTCTGTTCTTCCTTTCCGGATAATGCCACCATTCCCATCCCTGCGGAGAAGCTTGCGGATAAGAAGGAGATTGCCCGACCTTCTCTATTTACAATCTCTTGGAACAAGGCCCTAATATTCGGAACAGTATCAACCGAGATTTCGAGACCTTTCACTTCCGGGAGTTCCGGAAGATAAACAGTGGCACCAGTATTCTTCAGATGTTTTGCAAGAGTGAGAATTCTAGGGTCGTCTATTCCACGGTTACTCATCCCATGTTGCAGGTAGATCACTGGAGAATTTTCAGGGCCTGGGAATATTTTGGTCCGAAAAGAAGACTTCTTAGAAACTTTTAAATTTTCCTCCTGTATTTCAGAATCGGGAGAATCTATCATGTCCGCGTATTTGAGTAAGAATGGAAATCCCTGGAAAGAATATCGAATCATGCAAAGGAAGCCTTATTATCTATATTAATATTTTTGCATCAGAAGAATGAGATAGATCCTGCCCAGATATTCTTTGGCATCTTCGTCTTTCAAAAAATAGATCAGAATATACTGTCTTAAATTATCCAGATCGATAGGGACCAATTTATTGTTCAGATTTTCAGGAGGAAGAATATCTATTTGGAATCTTCCCAATTTCATTTCAGAGATAAGTTCTGCACAGATCTGGTTGGCAAATTCCAGCATGATGGAAGCGGCATGACTTCGGATCGTGGGATCTATATGAAAGGATCTCGCGATCTTAGGCAAAAGTTTCAGTTTGGTATAACCGTCCATTGCTAGAAAAAGCCTGCCTTTTGCTTCTCCTTGGAATTCCACAGCGGTACAATTCTCATAACATAAACCTTCGTTTTTAGAAGGACCAAATGCTTCACGTACAGCTTGGACTCCCAGGTTTTTTTCCAAAAACTCTGGGAAGATCTGGGAAATTGTAAGTATGAATTTTTCATCCAATAAAGGATCTATGTTCAAAGACATACTAAACGGTTCGGCCCCTCTTCTTTAGAAGAATGTAATGCTTTTTTAGCTCTTGGTTCCCATTCTGAGTCTTCTTTTCTGACTCGAACCGAGGCGCCAATATTCAGCCTGGTTTTTTCTGGGCCTAAAAATTCCATAAGCCCTGAGAGTGAGTTTTGGAATCCGATCCAATCTTCCGCATTGAAGAATGTGGCTAAACGGTTTTTTCTGACACGATAGATGGGAGAATTTTCTCCAAATCTAGATTTCCACCAATTACCTAAACTTCTAAAATCAGAAACTAAATCTCCGTCGGACTCGAATTCCAAAAAAACCAGAATTTTGGTATCTTGTCCCTCGTATTTCTCCCTTTCTAAATGTTGGGAAAATACTGGGTAGGAACTCCAGCCAGTCTCTCCGTCCTGGGATTCTCCGGCAAGAACCAGTCCTTCTACAAGTTTATCCAATCTAAAAGAAATTTCATCAAGGGAAAATTCGGAAATCGTAGAAGAAGTTTGTCTGACTTCTCCCAGGGAAAAGGAATCCCATTCCAATTTCCAAACGATTGCTCCTTCCTTTGGTTCGGAGGCCCTCTTTCTTTCGGAAGGAAATACGGAAATACTTCCTGTCTTACTTGCTACAGTTTGTAGATCTCCATTTGAATCGTGGAGTAAAACTTCCCAATATTCTTCACCTGCTCGGATGGAATCTAAGAATGATTTCACTGCCTCGTAGGTTTTTCCGCGAACTGGGAAGTAGAAGGACTGGAAGGGAATTGTCTCCTTGGGAACTTCTTCTTTAAAAATGGTTAAGGGCTGTTCTTGGGAGATGGTAGGAACACCTTCCTCTATACCATTCTCAATGGTAACCGGTGCTTTTGATGAGACCTCGGAAACTTCTTCTTTTGAAACTGCTTGGAAGAATGGAACAATATCCTCAGTTCCTTTCTCCTCTCTTCTATCCATTGTAGTATGTATTACGTATCCAAAAAGGGAAAGTAGGCAGAATGAGATCCCACCCAAGGCCAAAACTTCCCCGTCGATCCAGGTGGAAAGAGAAGTGGAAGCGATTGGAAAAACTTCTGAAATTGGAAAAAATTCGAGGAAAAATTGCATTTTGTAAACTTCAGTTCCGTTATTATATGTAACGGGTTTTCCCCGGTCCGGCTCAAACGATTTTTCTATGAAACTCTACTCGGAACTGGCAGAATATTACTTCGATATTGAAAAGAACGCTCGAAAATTCGAGATGGAAACCCAATTTATAGACAGGCTTTTCCGAAAACACAGGGTCCGAAATATTTTGGATCTGGGTTGTGGCACAGGAGAGCATGTCACCCATTTCCAAAGCCTTGGATACAAATCCAGAGGAATAGATTCCTCCATCAAAATGATAGAGGTCGCCAAAAAAAGATATTCCCATTGTAAATTCGAAGTGGGAGCAATGCAATCCTATAAGTCCCAGGAAAAATGGGACGCGATCATCAGCTTATTCGGTTCCTTTAATTATTTATTATCTAATGAAGAAGTAGAAGCAGCTCTCAAAAATCTGGAGATGAACTTAAAGCCGGCAGGTATAGCCGTTTTAGAAGTTTGGAATGCGGAACCACTTCGTAAGATCAAAAGAAAAGCGATCGGCCCGGTCGCCCAGATCAAAGCCAAAAACACAACCATCCAGAGAAACAGAGGATTTCGTCTAGTCAGAGCGGACCAATCCACAGTAGTCGAAGTAAATTATATCTATAATCTGAACGCAAAAGAGATCAAAGACAAACACTTGATGAGAGCCTACTTCCTGGTAGAACTCCAGAGAATGCTCGCAAAACACAGGATGGAAATCCTACATGTCTACTCCAATTACAGCGAATTAAAATTCAAAAGTAATGCGAGTAGAATGATCTTAGTTCTGAAGAAAAAAAGTAACTAGAAAATCTTCTTCCCAGAGTCGGAATAAAAATCCAAAATTGCCATCCGGAGGAATGAGATGGCGGAAAACTACGACCTTACTGTGATCGGCGGAGGCCCTGGAGGATATGTGGCCGCCATTCGAGCAGCCCAACTCGGATTGAACGTTTGTCTAGTGGAAAAAGAAAAACTAGGCGGGGTATGTTTGAACTGGGGATGTATTCCCACAAAAGCACTTTTAGAGTCCGCACATCTATTAGAGTCCATTCGCAAATCCGAATCTTTCGGCCTGAAAGTAGAAAAAGCCTCTCCGGATTTTCCAAACATTATCAAACGTTCCAGAGGTGTCGCTGACACAATGTCTAACGGAGTCGAGTTCTTGATGAAGAAGAATAAGATTTCCGTAAAGAAAGGAAACGCAGTTTTTAAAGACAAAAATACGATCTGGCTTCCGGACACTTCTAAGGAAGAGATCCAATCCGAATATTTTATCATAGCAACCGGTGCCAGACCCAAAGAATTTCCAGGACTTCCGTTCGATGGAGAGAAGGTTTTATCCAGTAAACATGCAATGATCCAGGACTCCCCTCCTAAAACTCTGGCAGTTATTGGTGCGGGAGCCATAGGAATAGAATTTGCCGACTTCTATTCCAGCATGGGAACCCAAGTTACGATCGTAGAGATGCAGGATAAGATCCTTCCATTAGAAGATCCTGAAATATCAAACCTTCTCAATCGTTCCTTTGTAAAAAGAGGCATCCAAATCCTAACAAGTGTAGGGGTTTCAGAACCAAAACTGGAATCGGATGGAGTTTCTATTCTTCTAAAAGGAGAAGGTATAGCACAAGAAGGAGAAAGAAAAAAATTCGATAAGGTCTTAGTAGCAATAGGAGTCACTCCAAATACGGAAGGAATACATCTGGAAGAAATAGGAGTATTTCTCCAAAAAGGATTTATCAAGGTAGATACTAAATATAAAACCAAGGTCCCGAATATCTACGCGATCGGAGATTGTATAGGAGCGCCATTACTCGCACACGTAGCTTCGACAGAAGGAGTAAAAGCAGCGGAAGCAATCTCCATCCAAAACAAAAATCCTCACGGACTAGTTTACGAACCATTAGATTATCTTAAAATTCCAGCATGCACATACTGTCATCCGGAAGTCGCCTCTGTCGGCTTAAAAGAAGAAGAAGCCAAAAAATCAGGTATAGATGTTGTAGTAGGAAAATTCCCATTCAGAGCGAACGGCAGAGCACAAGCTCTAGGCGAAGTGGAAGGAATGGTAAAACTAGTAGCAGACCGCAAAACAGGAGAAGTATTAGGAGCTCATCTAATCGGGCCGAATGTTACCGAAATTTTAGGAGAGATCAATTTAGGAATGGGATCCGAACTAACTTTGAAAGAAATTGCTGGAAGGATACACGCCCATCCTACACTTTCAGAATCCGTAATGGAAGCGGCAGGACAGGCTTTGGGTGAGGCGATTAATATCTAACGGGATTTAGGCGGAAACGTTTGATTCTTCCAAGGATCCCGTGAATAAGATATCCATCTTATTCACTTTAAACTCTTTAGGCAGTTTGGAATCGATTGTTAAAAGTTCCGCGTCCAGATCATGAAATTTACCTGATTTCTCATCAAAGAAATGGAAATGGTCGTCAATATTACTGTCAAATACTGACTTACCCAAACAGGAAAATTTAAATTCTCTTAATAAACCGGCGGATACTAAAACGTTTAAAGTATTGTAGACGGTTGCTAAGCTCATCTTTAAAGAACGTTTATCTACCCATTCTTTTACTTCTTCTGCAGTCGGATGATCCGCTTCACAAAGTACGTATTGGCAAATAGAAATCCTTTGCATGGTCGGTTGTATCGAAACCGATTTTAATCTACTCTCTATTTCATCCGGAGTCAGGCAGTATTGTTTTTGTTTACCTAAAACAGTCATGGTTGTCGGTTCTCTCTAAGGCCTATATATCTGACGGTCCGAAAGGCCCGAATATAAAGCAAAAAGTCTAGAAGATATGAATTCCTATTAGGATCTTGCAAAAAAGGAAGGATTTATGCAATCCAAAAAAGGAGACCAAAAAAACCCGAGAAATCATGGATTTTCCTTTGAAACAATACTGGAATCTCTATAACCTGACGAAAAATCTTCGAAAAGCAGAGAATGATGAGAAACAAATTTTTTACTACCCTACTCTTTCTCTCCCTGGTCCTGAACGTTTCCCTTTGGGCGGAAACAGGGGCATCCCCTCAAACAAACACACTGGCTCAATCCGAAACGGATCCTGGTCATGGGGAAAATGGGACTGGAAGCCAGCACCAAGAGACTGCATCGGCTCACGGTGAGGCGGGAGATGATCTTCCTCTTTGGTCGGTCATTCCTTTCGTTCTAATCCTACTAAGTATTGCACTTCTTCCGCTGATCTCTCATACAACTGAGCATTGGTGGGAAAACAATAATAACAAACTTCTTCTTTCCTTAGCACTTGGAGGAGTTTCTTTCGGGATCTTAATGGCACATAGCTGGGGTGGAAAAATTTTCCACACTATGGTATTCGATTATATTCCGTTTATCATTCTACTCGCTGCACTCTTTTATATTTCAGGCGGGATCGTTTTAAAGGGAGATATAGAAGCTACTCCTGTAAATAACACGATCTTCTTGATCGTAGGAACCTTCCTGGCTTCTTTTATCGGAACGACTGGAGCTTCTATGCTTCTCATCCGACCTCTACTCAAAACCAACTCGGAAAGAAAACATGTGGTCCACACTGTGATCTTCTTCATTTTTTTGGTTTCGAATATCGGCGGTTCCTTGACTCCACTAGGTGATCCTCCTTTATTCTTAGGGTATCTGCAAGGAGTTCCATTCGTTTGGACATTTAAACTATTCCCTCAGATGATCATCGCATCCGGAATTTTACTCGTGGTCTATTTTATCTGGGACACGGTCATGCACGGAAAAGAAACCAAAAAGGACATCCGTTACGATCATTCTCATAGACAACCTCTAGGTTTGGAGGGTCAGGTAAACCTACTCTGGCTTTTAGGAGTGATCCTTTCCGTAGCGTTCTTAAACCAAAACTATATTCCTGCCATCGGAAAATATCCGTTTTTAGGATTCATCAGAGAAGCGGTTCTAGTTGGTTTGATAGCTCTTTCCAAGGTGACTTCAGATCCTAAACTAAGAGAAAAAAATAAGTTCACCTTGGGTCCTATCCAAGAAGTGGCTTACCTATTCATCGGTATCTTCTTAACCATGATCCCTGCATTACTACTTCTGGAACATCATGGTAAAGAATTGGGAATTACCGAAAGATGGCAATTCTTCTGGGTAACAGGTGGATTCTCTGGAGTTCTGGACAATGCTCCAACTTATTTGACTTTCTTATCTTTAGCAAAAGGATTATTAGGATTCTCTAATGTAACTCAAATCCTGGCAGATCCTATAGGCGAAGAGTTACTTAAGGCGATCTCAGTAGGTGCCGTATTTATGGGAGCATTGACCTATATAGGTAACGCTCCGAACTTCATGGTAAAATCAGTAGCAGAAGAGAATAAGATCAAAATGCCAAGTTTCGGAGGATATGTAGTGTATTCCTTCCTACTTTTGGTCCCTACTTTTATACTTTTAACCTGGATCTTCTTTATCTAAGGATTTCCTTCTTCTCCGCTTCGATTAAGAAGCGGAGAAATTTTACTCTTCTTTAACCGGAATAAATACGACTGAATGGATTGTTTTAGTCCCGAGCGTCCCATCTTCAGCTAATCTTTGAGTGTACATAACTTCTGCCTTTGTGCTTCTTGCAGGTTTGTACATTATGATCTGATTCACATAATCGAATACGGAAACGGAATAATCGATCACAGTCAAAGCTGCCTGTAAAGGAAGGAACCTAGATCTGCTCAAAGGTTTCATTTCGGTTTCCTTGGGAAGTGCGAGCCATTTGTACATTCTAGCAGATCTTCCTATACTTTTTACATTCTCCCATTCCAGTTTTGTTTCCGGAAAAGAAGCCTGGACCTGTTTGAAATTCACTCTGACTGGAAGCCCCTTTTCCTTGGATTCTCTGAGTGCTGTGGATAGTTGAAGATCGAATGTGTCTTCGTCCAAATATTCTATTTCGTTGCAGGAAGAAAATACGGTCTCACATATATCACCGTATCTTTTATGAACGAAGAAGATCAGATTGATCTTTCCGCTTCCTGGATGATATAGGACTTTTGCGTTATAATCTCCGGTCCTCTTAAAATATACACTTCTATAAATTCTACGGATTAAACCCCAACCGATCAGACCTACATCCTTTAAAACAGGAGGATCTGCGATCTCGAGTCCTCGGATAGCAATATGAAGTTTTTCGACTGCGACCCTTCCATCTCTTTTAGAAATTTCTAATAGAAAATCCCTGAGATCGTCCAGTTCATCGTCTGCAAGTTTGAGATTTTTTCCGGAAAGATCTACGAGTACCTTTCCTACATTTTCTTCCAAAAGTTTTCGAACTTCAGATTTTCCACCTTTGGAATTCAATTCATCCAAAGTATAGCGGATACAATCCTCTTCATGACAAGAGATTTGCTCTTCGTATCTGTCGATACCGAAATAACCTGTGGAAGGATCGGGCGCTTCTGAAAACAAAAGGCCCGGAGTGAGAAATAAACTTAGAACTAAAAGTTTAGTTAGCTTCGTCCGTATATTCCATGACCAGATACATAAGAGTTTCGGTATCCGTTGGATTGATATATTCGTGGGGAACGTCCGCTCTAAAATATACGGAATCCTTTGCATCCAGTTCTACCACCTTGTCCCCCACACGGAGGCGCAATTTTCCTTGGACCACAACAAGGTTCTCAGTTGTTCCAGCCTTGTGAGCTTCTGCAACTTCGATGCCGCCGGGTTTCAGGATCAGTTCGTAAAATTCTACCCTTCTGCCTCCGATAAACGGAAACAAGGCACGACTAGAATATACCTTTGAACTGGAATATAAGACTTTTGTATTCTCTGCTTTTAAGAGAAAAACGCCTTCTGTTCCTTTTTCCTTCAGAAGTTCGCTGAAAGGAACATTAAGCCCGGTTGCGATCTTCCATAATACTGCGATTGTAGGAACACTTTTACCTTGCTCTATTTGAGAAAGCATGGCTCGGCTCACTCCACAACGAGATGCCAATTTGTCTAATGAGAGTCCTTTAGTATGGCGAATTAATTTTAGGTTTTCTTTAACGACTTCTGTTATATGTTCGCTGGAGATGAGTTCCTTCCCATCCAGTTCTTCGGCGTCTGCCTGTTTCATTCCTAATTCGTCCAATATAACGGAAGATGTGTCAATCCAATTTCAATCCTTTCAAAAGCAGATGTTCAAATTAGAGAAGATACGACAGGAAAACAAATGAAGGAATATAAGCCTAAATTCCAGTCTCTGACCCATCCTATTCGCAAATGGTATGAGAAGGGGTTCCTACTCGCTGTAGAAAAACCTGCTGGCATCCCTGTTCATGCCACATTCGATCCAAACCGTCCCAACCTGGAAGATCTTGTTCGACAACAGGAGAAGGAGCCGGAATTAAGACTTCTCCATAGACTGGATCGAGATACAAGCGGCATACTTCTATTCTGTAAGAACCCATCCAAAAACAAAGAAGCGGATCTAATCTTAGCTGATTCGGAAAAAACCTATCTGGCCGTTTGTGTTGGAATTCCAACGGAGAAAGAATTCAGAGTAGAATGTTTTTTAAAAGATGGAAAAGGAAAGGTAAGTTCCGTTCGTTCAGGTGGTAAAAAAGCGATCACTGATTTTACTGTTCTTTCCATTTCAAGGGAGAAGAATCTCTCTTTGCTTGCCGCAAAATTAGTTACGGGAAGAAGGCACCAGATCCGATTTCATCTTTCTTCAATAGGAACTCCTATCTTGGGAGATGAGACTTACGGTGAATCTTCTGCTAAAAGTTTAGTTCCTAAACCAAAACGATTTTTATTACATTCTTATCTTCTAAAATTCAAAAACGAATTTGAAGAAGAAGTGAAAATTGTATCGGAGCTTCCTGCGGATTTTCAACCTTATCTACGCTTTTTTTCTGGCATACGATTCCCGGAATGAGTAAGCTGGTCCTCTCTTTCCAGGAGGCTAAAATGAGCGAATCAATTGCATTGATCATAGGCGGATCAGGAGCGGCAGGCCAAAGCGCAATAGAAGGTCTTCGGGAACATTCCAAAAAATCCGGTGTGAAATGGAATATTATCTCCACTACTTCCGCTGATTCTCAGATCAACGGAGCAGACAAAACCATTCATCATATACAATTAGAAGAACCTGATATAGCGGTTCAAAAAGTCCTAAAAGAAATCCAAAACTTAAAAATAGAACTTTTTATCTACACTCCTGCGAGAGGGAATCTAGGTTATCCAGTTTCAGAAACTCCTGATGCTGATATCATAAACACGGCTAAATTTTGTTTGGACCCGATGGTAGAACTGGAGACAAAACTTAAACCACGTTTAACAATAGGATACTCCGCTTTTTACTATCTTCCACATTTACTCACTTCCTATGGAGCCTTAGCGTTCATCAAAAAGAAAATGGAAGAATGGGCACTCGAAAAACCGGATTCCAGAAAAATGATCCGTGCAGGAAGCTTTATAAGCACAAGTGCAAGAGGGATCGGAATACTTTTGCAAAAAATCGGCAGGACTTCTCCTTATCCGGAATTACAAAATCTAATGAAAGAGCATAAAGAATCCGGCAAAAAGTTTTCTGAATTCTTCTGGGACTATGTTCGCTCATCTGAAAAAAGGATTTTTGAAAAACAATTTCCGAATATTCCATATAGAGCTACCGAACAAAACGATTTAAAGATCGGTTTATTAAAAATTCTAGATGGAGAAAAGGCTCCCATTGTTTCCTTGATCGGAGATTGGATCTGGACGGAAGATAAACTTCCGGATATGCCTGAATATTTGAAAGTTAGGTAATTGGTTTAGGAACAGTTTTCCAGTTTGCCACACTTTGGATAAGAGTTCCATTGGGTGGGACCTTCTTCTTGCCTCGATCCAAAAATATTCCTTTGGATCTTACATGAGAAAGCATAGGAAAATCATTCTCGGAATCTCCGAATGCAATATCATATCCTTGGTTTTCGTTAGCAATGTTGAGAAATTCTACCTTTCCAATCCCATATGTGAAAGGTTCTATCAGCTCGTGGCTTAAGATCCCATTCCTTTCAATGAGCCTCATACCAAGCACGTTCTCTTTTGGAATCCCCCATTGATCTGAAACCACTTGGATCACCGGTCCAGGAGAAGCAGTCAGGATCCAAATTTTAGTCCCCGCCTTCTGCAATTCTTTCACGAGTTCCGACATAGGATGAAATGCTTGGACTGCGCTCGGACTTGTATCCTGCTGATTCTTCTCCCAAACAAACTTTGCAGTATTTTGTAATTCTTGCGTAGATCTACCGGAAAAGATCCAGGTGGACCATCTATACCCTGCTTCCAGACCTTCTTTCTCTATCTTGGATTCATAATATTTCCAGACTTCTTCCATAAAGGACCGGGTGTTTGTCTTACGCAAAGTTTCCATTTTTTCGAAGATCGTAACTTCCGAGAAAAAAGGAGAAAGTGATTGGATCCAAGGAACCCCAGCTTTCAAAAGTTCACACATGACTTCTTCTCCGAAATCGCCTCGGACAAGAGTATTATCAAAATCGAATAGAGCTGTTTGGAATTTCCGACCGGTCAGGTTCTCTTCTAAATAGGAAAAGATTTCGGAAGACCAGTCGGAATTAGAAAACACTATTATTGTTGGATGGTTTCTTTTGCGATTGCAACTTGGGATTCTTTATCCGCTAAGAAAGGAGGAAGATAATGTTCAGGGTTTAACACTACGTTTTGATAACGAACTTCGAAATGAACGTGAGGTCCAGTCGTATGTCCCGTGTTCCCGGAAAGCGCAAGCACCTGTCCTTTTTTAACTTTATCCCCTTGCTTTACGAAAAGAAGAGAATTATGAGCGTATAATGTTTGGATCCCATTGATCTGAGGATGAGAAAGAACAACTCTTAGTCCATATCCACCGTCTCTTTTGGAATCAGTCACAACTCCATCAGCCGCAGCGATTACAACAGAACCGTTCGGACAAGCGATGTCCACACCTGCATGCAATGCGTTCCAACGTCTTCCTAATCTGGAAGTAACTCTGGAATATTTGAAGCTTAAAGGCCAGACCAATTCTCTGGCATCAGAGGTGAAGATCTCTCTTCCTTTATCCTCTAACAGAAGATTGCGAGTATAATTTGCGTTATAAGGGAAGAATACCGGCTCTGAGTTTTGGATCTTTCCACTGTCATGGATCCCATTTAAAAGGCGGACTTCTCTTTCTGAGGTGCCGAATTTATGATATAGATCCTCTAAGGATTCTTTTACTTTTCCGGGAACAATCCAGATACCTTCTCTTGATTGATAGGTTTGGATGAATTGGTTATCTACCTTGACTTCTTCCAAATATGTATTTGCGAAAGATTTCCAGGAAAGGAATATGAGTGCAGATGCGCCTACTAGCGAAAGGATAGTTTTTCTTTTCATTTGATTCTTTCCTTTTTGCGCCGCCAAAAATTCTCTTAAAAAACGGGTATTGCTTTTAAGATCGGCGGTAAATTTCCGAAAGTTCAACCTATCCTCCTGGTCCATAATCTCGGGACAAGGATTTTTCTCCACCCAAATCCAGAGGAATTAACGATATCAAACGAATTCGACCGAATCCTAATGAAATTAATTATTTTTATCTTTATTCTATTAATTTTTAGCATATTTTGATAGATTTCAGTTATTTTTACGAGGTGTCACATATAGAGTCCCGAAAAAATACAAACTTACTGAAAAGTTTTCAGAAATTTGGGGAAAGTTTCGTCATGGTTGGATTTGCAAACAAGGAAGGAATAGACATAAACTGAGGCACTTAACGGCCATGTTTTGTGCGGGTTTTGGGGAGAAAATGAGAGAAGAGAGGTTTCGCACAGAGACCATAGAGAACATGGAGGATGTAGGAACTCCTAAATGCGATTTGACCAGAAAAATCTCTGTGTCCTCCGTGAGCTCGGTGCGAAAATTCTTAGCCTAGGATCCTTTCCTTCAATTCAGGAGTTGGCATCCTGCAGGATTCTCTTTTTCCAAAGAGTCTATATCTATTTTTTGCAATCAGATCATATACAATATTGCGAAGAGATTTAGGAATGATATAACCAAGTTTTAAGATCTTCCAGAAGCCGCCCACCTTGCCGCAGATCTCAATGATTGCATTTGATTTGATATGAATTTCCTTCCCATCCCAGAAAAGGATACTGTCTATCCTCCGGATCTTTTCTTCCAAGGATTTAGATTGGATCAGGTTCTTTGCATATTCAGATTGAAGACTCGCAAATTTTAATCTTTTGTATTTGTCCAGATCCAAAAGTACATTTACAGCACCGTTGCATAAATTGCAAACTCCATCAAATAGTACGATCGATTCTGTAAATTCCGACAAGTGGACCTTCTTCCTTTTATTTAGACAGCTTAGAGGTGTATAATTTTAGGATTTCTTTAGGACTTGCAGCTTTCCAGGATTTAACGCTAAATCCTCTTTCTCTAAATTCCACCACGATTTCGGAATCTTCTTCAAAATCAAAAACAGAATAGGAGCTGTTTTCAAAAAAGAACGCTCTGTTTCGAGAAGTAAAAAAAATCGGCTGGTCTCCCCTTCCCACTCCTTGCTCTTCAGAGAACAAGAAAGATTTTTTTCCTTTTAGATTAAGATGGGAGAATTGTTCTCCTAATCCATAAATACTTTCTGATCCGTCCGATTTGAATTTTATAAATGTACGATTTAATTCTGGGTTAGAAATTTCTACCTTCCAATCGAGTCCAGAATTGGAAGAAGATACAAATCTGATAGAATATTCCGTTTCACAATTTTTTCCGATAAGTTTTCCTTGGACGACTAATGCACCGGATTCAAATCCAAGACTTTCAATTGATTGAGATCCACATTCTAATATGATCTTATCTTTGATCTTGAAGGTTGCCTTTCTATAATTTACGATCTGTTCTCCTTTTGCAGAAGAGAGAAATGGTTCCTGGACGGAAAATTCCAATATTCTACCTTTAGAAGTAATGAACGACAGTTCAGTCGGTAAGAATACCGCTTTGACTCCGTTACCAAGATCGAATTCTTGAGGAGGAATGGAAAACGGAGAGATTTTTTCAAATATAGATCCGCAATCCGATAAAAATGCAAATAATATGCTTATAATAAAAAAGAACCTCATCGTTATTCCTCTTAGAAACTAACGAGAGGTTCTTTTAAGAAGCTTAAGAAGTCTTTCTTTTTTTAACTTTTTCTGTCTACACCACCGACTCTTGGCGCAGAAGCTCCTGCTCCAGTCTGTCCGTATATATTTGCTGCTTGTTTAGGTAGATTGGATTTTCTCCATTCAAACCAAGAGCCAACATATACGTTCACGTCGTTGTATCCTACTTCTTTGAGCATCATTGCAAGCAGAGATGATCTTGCTCCGTTATAATCGTAGATAACGGTGGTCCTTTCCGGCATGAAAGGAAAACCTCTTAACTTTTTATTGAAGAAGGTTTTATCCACGAGTTCACCGTTCGCGTCATACAACATTCTCCAATCCCAAAGAAAAGCGCCTGGCAATCTACCGCATAGACTTCCCGGTTCAGGAGCAGTCAAACGAGGAAGTTTTCCGTCGTATTCTTCAGGTGTGCGAGTATCGAAAATTTGGAGTCTAGTTAAGTTCTTTTCTAAGAAAGCTTTATCTATTACTCCTTCGAGCTTGCGTATTTTGGAAGCAGGGCCACAATCTAATTCTTTAGAACCTTTTTCTTTGGTTCCGTCGACAGGCCAGCGTTGTCCGATCAAAAACGCATTTTGAAAACCTGCGGCTCTTAAAAGGAATACAAGTCTGGATGCGAACATACCCATTCCTTCGTCGAAAACCAAGATCCTAGACTTCTCCTCTTTTTTAGCGAGAGCAAGTATCTCTTCGATCGGACCCAATAATTTTTTGGAAGAGTCCGGATCGGAAGCAAAAGCCTTTTTGACGAATGGAAAATAATACGCACCCTTTAAGGTGGATTCCTGATATTGCGCTTGGGAGCGACAATCGATGAATAAGTCCTGCTTTTCGTTCAGGTCGGTTTTAAGAAAACTCCAGTGAGACAAGATGAATACCGTTATATTTTTTACTCTTAGTTTTAACCATATTCCAGAGTCCCGTTTCAGAGTTTAACTTTTTTTTGGTATTCTTGAAAATTCGAGACATAATCGCAAGAATTCTACGGAAATTCCTCTTCTATTTTCAGATCTGTAAAATCCGCTTTTTCCCGAACCGATAATAATTAAGAATGTTTTCCCCGATGCAGAATATTTTCCATTTAAGAACGAAAAGACTCCTTCTTTCTTTTGTAAGCCTAGGAGTTTTACTGTTTTTTTCCGTTTTTATTCCTGATTCGGGAAGTTTTGCAGAAGAACCCCAACTCCAAAAGGCAAATTCCAGGATTGGAGACTTTGCTGAGAAAGAATTTCAGGAAGGATGGAGAAAATATTCCAAAGAAAAAGACGCAAGGCCTTTAAAAGAATGGTTCAAGCAACATGGAACCGTTCATATCGGTGAGTGTAAGTTCAGATCTACTCATGAAATGGAAGAAATACAGGTTCTTTCTCTGGATTGTCCCGGAAAAAAACTAAACGGTTTCTTTTATTCCGGAGAAGAAAGATTACGTTCTCCAGAAAGAATAGATTCCTTCAGAGTGAAAGGTCCTGTTAAGTTAGGAAAAACCGTTTACTGGGAGTTAGAATTTTCTGCGGAGAATTTAAAAGCTGCAAGTTCCAAACCTGCACCGGGTGGGAAATCCAATCCGGAAACAAAATTAGTGGAGAAAGCTTCCACGGTGAATTTTGGTCTGCAATATTTCTTAAGCATCGCAAAACATCCGATAGACCGTCCTACTCCTAAAGGAAAGGAGATCTTTTTTGATTCTTCCTGCCCTCTTCTTTACTTAGGTAAGGATGCGGACTTTTATTGGGACAAGTCTTTGTATTATTCTTTCCAAGCTAGTTGTTTACCGGATTCTCCGTATTCTTGGATCAGGATTAAAGCGGATCTGAGCGGAAATGTTTTAGTGGATAACCAACCCACGGAAGAACTACAAGAAGGTGCACGTTACCTGGCAAAATTGAAATTAGAATCGGTAGAAAAGGATAAAATTGTATGGTCCGACGCGGAGTTGTTTCATGAATAAATTTTGGATACTTCGCGCGGGACTAGTCCTACTTTTTAGTTTTCCTGTCTTTTCCCAAACGAATGGGAATTCGGATCTTAAAACGTTATTGAACGGTGTTGTTATCGTTAGGAGCGATATTTATCCTGATGCAAGCGATCCTTTGGAATTCGGGGACCAGGATCTTTCCCGAGATGTGGGTTCCGGCTTCATTATTGCAGGAAATAGAATATTAACAAACGCTCATGTGATCTCGGAATCCAAGTATTTGAAAGTCAAACGTTTTAATAGCAGTAAATATTATAATGCAAAAGTGGAATTTATAGGTTTTGACTGCGATTTAGCTTTGATCTCCGTTGAAGACGAAGAATTTTTTTCAGGTGTAGAACCTTTAGAAATTACGGAAGAATCCCCTTCTCTTGGTAGTAATCTTTTGATGCTCGGTTATCCGGAAGGTGCGGAAAATCTCACTTTGGAGAATGGACTAGTCAATCGTGTGGAAAGATTGAGATATTCTTTTACAGGCCTAGATTATAGAAAAGTAATCCGCGTAGGAGCTAATATTCTTCCAGGATATTCAGGTGGTCCTGCGATCCAAAACGGAAAAGTGGCAGGGATTATCTTCGAAGTTAGCCAGATCCAAGGAAATACCGCTTATCTGATCCCTCCTGAAGTAGTACAACATTTCCTAAAAGACATACAAGACGGTCAATACGACGGGTTTCCTTTCGTAGGTTTTACATTTCAAAACGGGAATTCCGAATCTGTAAAAAAGTATTTGGGAGTTCCTCAGAATTTACAAGGCGTGCTTGTGAATAAGGTTTATCCGAATTCTTCTTTTTCGGATGTTTTGCAAACGGATGATTTTTTATATAAAGTAGATGAGGCTTACCTGAATAACGAAGGTGGGCTTTTAGAATTTACAGGAAGAACAATCGTAGATTTGATCGAGCCAGGTTTTGTAGGCCAAAAGCTTACTCTGTATTTTTATAGAAATGGCAAAAACTTTAAGATCCAAGCAGAATTAAAAAAGACGGACTCTTTGGAATTGTATAGAGATCGTCAGATCAGAAGCTTTTTGGGAGCGGGACTCTTGTTCCAACCTGTAAACCGTGCATTATTCGGCAAAGAAAGCCAACGAGTAGAAACTGCGCTCAGATACCATTACAGTTATTTTATACAGGACGATCTTTTCAAATTTACGGAAAGAGATCTGATACTGACTACTATCTTCCCGGATCCTCTCAACTCTAAATACTTAAATTATCGTTTCAAAATATTAGAATCCATTAATGGAAAAACTCCCGCCAATATCTCCGAATTTAAGGACTATTGGAAAAAGTATTCGAATGGAACCTTGGTTTTAAAATTCAGAGGTGTTGGACTTCCTTTGGTTTTGGATGCTAAAACTGTTAGGACAATAGACTTAAGAGTTAGAAAAAGATTCGATATCAAGTCGGACGAATCCAAGGAGGGAAAATGAGATTTCATAAATTCACATTACTTCTCATCTTTTGTTTCTCAGGATTTTTAGAAAATGTAGAAGCCAAAGCAGATTCAGAATTTTCGCTTCTGGTCCATTTCAGAAAGTATTCTCATCATAACCCTTTCCAGAAAGGAACTCCATATCAGAAAAAAGTTCCTGCAATTCGTGTGGATGAAAGAACTGCACTTGCACTTTTAAAACCTGGAGAAGTTCCGCTCTTTGCTGAGATCCATCCGGAGGAATCCGCAGGCAGAAAAGCGTATTTCCAAAAAGTAGATTTAGACACTGGGATTGGGATCGTTCTTCTTCCTGAAAACTACGGAAGATCTAAAAAAGTCTCTCCTATTGCGATCTTAGAAGAAGGTGTAAGGACCCAAGGGGTTTGCTCCTCCTTCTTCACTAATTTTGAATGGGGAAGTTTAGAATTTTCTAAATCGATTTTGCCTCTTTCTAAACTTTCCAGAAAGGAAAACCAGGACGGAGCCAGAAGTTTTCTTTTTTCAGGAAAAAAAGTCTGCGGATTTACTGACGGTACTTGGAACGCAGGTGCAGATCTTCTTCGTAGATTTTACCAGAGTAGATTTTCTTCCTTATCCCCATTTCCACATCCGGGTTTTTCCGCAGAAGGTTCTTTAACTCCTGCAGAAGAAGATTATTATTTTCCGAAAGGTAGTGTTGGTGCTGTAGTTTCCGAAGTCCTTCCTGGGATCGGTCCTATGCATAATCTATTTCCGGGTGATGCAGTTCTTTCCGTGAATGGGACTCCGGTTGCTTCTAAACAAAGGCAAGTATTGTATGATATCCTACTCAGTAAGAATGGATCTTACCTCAATTCGGGCGAATGGGTCACTCTATCATTGTATCGTGACGGTAGAAAAAGAGAGATACGTTATCAGCTAAAACCGTATAACGAGGATTCTTTTCTGATCCCGGAAAGTTCGGACAAGATCGCTCCTAAATATATCATCGCAGGCGGATTACTTTTCACCGAACTCACTCATACATATTTGAAAGAATATGGAGAAAAATATAAATCCGCAAGCGATAGAAAGTTAGTATACTTAGCCGAAAGTTATTCTAAAAAACTTCATCCTGAAAGAAGTCGTATCGTATTACTTTCCAGAGCCTTTCCAGACGAGAAGAACAGGGCTTATCAGGAATTCCAAGATTTGATCTTAGAATCTGTGAATGATAAGGTTGTGGATTCTGTAGAAGGTTTGAAAGCGGCAATTTCAGAAAATAAGGACGAATTTTTGATCTTCCGGTTTTCAGGAAATAAATTGGCAGTTTTCGATAAGTCAGAGTTAAAAAGTTTGGACGAAAGGATAAAATCCTTATATTCTCTCGATTCTCTAGATAATATACGCTGACAAAATTCTTGACTTGAATACCTTTCCAAGGTTTTCTTTTGTTTTCCGAATAAGGCCACTAAGCATTCGGAAGTTCTGAATTAGGAATTTATTATGAAAATCCTTTTCGTTGATGACGAAGAAGTTATCCGAGATCTATTCCAAGAAATTTTCGGCAGCGAATACGAACTCGTTCTGGCCGGGACCGCGGAACAAGGTTTAACTTTAGCGGAGTCGGAGACTTTCGATCTTATCATCACCGATATTCGCCTTCCAAGGATGAACGGTATAGAGTTCATCACTAAATTGAGGGAAAAAGGAGTAGAAACTCCTTTTATAGTCATCACAGGAAATCAGGACATCCAGATCTCTATCAATGCACTCCGATTAGGAGCCGTAGATTTTTTCCTAAAACCGTTCCGGATGGAGGCAATCCGTTACTCTCTCTTAAGGTTTAAAAACTTATTTTATGCGGGCAAGGATCTGGTGGACAAACGAATGTTCCAGGTCCGAGAATCAAGACAGAAGTTTGCACTACTTCCTAGACTTGGGAATTTGAACCAATATGTTCATTTAATCCTGAAATCTCTGGCTCATCTTCCAAATCTGCATAACGAAGATCAGCTCTCCTTAAAGGTCGCATTATATGAATTGATCGGCAACGCGATTGAGCATGGTTGTGCTCACATTACATATCACCAAAAACAAGAGTTGATGTTCCAAGAGAATGATTACTTCTCTTATGTGGACAAGATCTGCGAATCTAAAGAAGAATGGATCCGAGTAGAAGTCGACTACGACGATACAAGAGTAACCGTTATCTTGGAAGATGGAGGAGACGGTTTCGATCCTGCAAGAGTTCCGGATCCGGTACAGGATCCGAATGCAAGCCAGCTTTCAGGCAGAGGGATCTTCTTAGTTCGTATGAATGTGGATTCTCTTTCTTATAATGAAAAAGGAAACCAAGTCACATTCGTAAAAAAACTTCAAAAAACGGAAGTTAAACCGAAACAAGTCTAGGCTGGCAATTCATCATAAAGATAGAATATTCTAATTTTAGAATATATTTCGTCATCTATTTGGTAGAAGGTCTATAATACGCTAAAAAATAGCCGCTAAGCAAGAACCAGGAAGGGATCTGTCCTAAGAAAAATGCTCCCGCCGCTCCCATAGTCCCATATTCTGGGATCAAAAGATTATCCAAAACCAATCCGAAGATCAATCTTACCAATGCAAGTATAGCAAGTAACCTAGGCTGGCCCAAAGCGAACAAAGCCATTCCAAGCGGAGAAAACACCAATTGAAATAGATAATTCGGATACAATAATTGGAATACGGGAACTGATTCGGGATATTTTCCGGAGAACAATGCGGAGAATACCCAGTCTCCTAAAAACACCCAAGGCCCTAATGCCAATGCAAATACAACCGCTACTAAGATAGATTTGCCTAAATAACTCGTGAATTCCTTATTCTCAGTAAGTCTGGAGAGTTTAGGATAGATCATTGAATTCAAAACTGAAAACAAGATCACAAATCCACTGAAAGGTTGTAATGCCACTCCGTAAGCCGCCACTGCCTCGTTAGAATGGTATTTGTTTAAGAAAAATAACTCCATTCTATCGGACACGATCGCAAACAAAGATGCCAAAAACGCGTAACGGTTGAATGAGATGAGTTCCCTGGTCTGTTGTCGGACTTCTTCTTTATCGCCCGCCCAATGTAGTTTTCCTCTCGGGAATAAAAGGAAAAATAGTACAATTGTAAAAACCGGAGCAACGGAGAAGATCCCAAGTATATCCAAATGCCCGAGCGCATGCTCCGAAAATTGGTCCGCTAAATATAGGATCAAAATACGGATCAGGTTCGGAAGTGGATACCATATCGAAAGTGCGTGATATTGTCCGAAAGAAACAAATATACTTTCGAAATACGAATTGAAAGAAAGAACAAAGCTACCGAATACCAGAAGGAATGCAGCCAGTGCGTTCTCCTTTAAAAAATAAACGGCAATTCCAGTAACAAACACCAACAGAAATAACGCTGCCCATTTGACCCAAAGAGAAGATGCGAGAAGCACTCCAATCTTACGTTTGTCTTCTGTCATTGGAGCAAGGAAACGTACTAAGGCGGTGGGCAATCCGAATTCTGCCACGGCTAAAAGCACCGGCAGAAATCCGGAATAATATTGGAAGATCCCATTCTCGTTCTTACTCAGGATCCTGACCGAATATACCATGAAGATAAAATTCAGTAAGGAGGCGATTACCTTGGAAAACCCTACTGAAAAAAAGCTACGTATGAATCCGGAGGTCCGTAATTTTCCGAAACTTTCGAAAATGAACTGTAAGGAGGATCCAAGGCGAAGCATGAAGTTAAGTCAGATAGATGCCTCCGCGTATCCTTTTCAAAAGAATGGGAGCGAGATGGCCGATATAGTAACACACGATCCCATACTTAAAGTATCTGGCAACCGGATTTTCCCCAAATAGAGAGGAGAGAATTTTTCCGAGAGCCAAATAAAAGATCAAGATCCCAAGAATAATCACACCGACTCGGATTAAAAATACGATCCAAGAATCGACTGATTTCCAATCTAGCCCTTCCCTCTTGTTGTACAAAATCCCGATCCCGAAACCTGCAAGCGCTCCCGCAGAAGAGATCACCTGCTCCCAGGATCTATTTGTAGACTCAGGTTGGCTAGGATCATGAAGAAGAATACTAGGCACAGTAATAGCTAAAATGAAAAGCACAAATGACTTCAATTTTTTTTGGTCAGGGGCCTGTCCCGTATTAGGGGTCTGTCCCACAAAACTCGGCTCTAAAATTTCCGGATCTTTTGTGAACAAGAACTCTAATCCGAATAATATGAGTATTCCTAAAGTAAAACCTCCCAAAGTATCTCCCAAAAAATGAAGTCCCGCGTACATTCTTGAGATGGGCATGAATAGGATCAGAAACGCGGTGAGTATCCTCACCCAGCGAATTCGTATATGCAAAAATAATGTTCCGTATAACACCACTGCAGTCTGTACATGTCCGGATGGAAATCCGTATGAACCCTCCATGAGTCCGAGTTCGGAAGGAAAAGGTAAACCGATCGGTCTAGGCATTGTAAGAAGAGCCTTAAAAGCTCCATTCACAACTCCTGCGATTAGCAATCCCAATGTCATTCTGATCCCTATCTTACGATCCACACAAAGATAGATGAGAGAGACCAAAGCCATAAAAAAGAGAGAAGAGCCCAAGTAATGGAACAAAATCGTAAAAGGGTCCAGTACGGTTTTTAAGAAGGAAATATGAAGAGCCTCTAAAGGCGCGTTAGAGAATAAGATCTCTTTCCACAGGAAACTATCCGTCATAAAAACGAACATATAAAGTTTCGGTTTTAAACGCAAAATGAATTCTTTTCCGGATCTTTACCTTCCGGGTGTTTTTAGAACAGTCGTTTTGTATGCCAAAATCCGGTTGATAGATTCTTATTCCTGCAGCATGATAGATATATAGATGGAATTTATTGAACGATCGTTCTCCAAACGACAAAACAAACAAAGTTCGGTTAAAATTTGCCCAAGCTCGAACATTAGGAGAATATAATGGAACCTGAAGTTTATATCCCCCATAATAAATTAAAATTTGTGACAGCGGCCTCGCTTTTTGACGGCCATGACGCTTCCATCAATATTATGAGAAGAATACTCCAATCCTCAGGAGCGGAAGTAGTTCATTTAGGTCATAATAGATCGGTTCAGGAAATTGTAGATTGTGCCATCCAGGAAGACGTTCAGGGAATTGCTGTCACAAGCTACCAAGGAGGTCATGTAGAATATTTTAAATACATGATAGACCTTTTAAAAGAAAAAGGAAGCTCTCATATCAAAGTATTCGGCGGAGGCGGAGGGACCATTCTTCCTTCGGAGATACAAGAGTTAGAAGCTTACGGAGTTTCTAAAATTTATTCTCCGGACGATGGACGTTCTTTGGGTCTCCAAGGAATGATCAACGATCTATTACAAAAATCTGATTTTATTCCACCTCATAGATTTAACGGAAATCTATTCTCTGAAATTCGCAAAAAAAATCCAATCGCGATCGCAGAATCCATTTCCTTAGTGGAATCTTCCGAAAATGATCCTAAGAAGGTAGATACGGGAAAATTAGATTTTCCGATTTCTAAGAAGACAATTCCGATCTTAGGAATTACTGGAACGGGAGGTGCTGGAAAATCCTCTCTTACCGATGAACTTGTCAGAAGATTTATTCATGATTTCGAAGATAAAACTATAGCCATTATCTCCGTGGATCCTTCCAAAAGAAAAACGGGC
Organism: Leptospira hartskeerlii; assembly: GCF_002811475.1. NCBI lineage: Bacteria > Pseudomonadati > Spirochaetota > Leptospiria > Leptospirales > Leptospiraceae > Leptospira > Leptospira hartskeerlii. Next base: position 119,083 of record NZ_NPDL01000007.1, on the reverse strand, counting down.
GGTGCCCTCTTAGGAGATAGGATCCGAATGAATTCTATCTCTCATCCAAGAGTTTATATGAGGTCTTTTGCGACCAGAGAAGCAAATATCGCATTAAACCGAAATGTCAAAAAAAGTTTGGATGTTCTCAAAAGTTCCGAATTCGACTTTGTGATCGTAGAGACCGCAGGGATCGGGCAAAGTGATTCGGAGATCACGGAAGTATCCGATCTTTCACTCTACGTAATGACTCCCGAATTCGGTGCCGCTACACAATTAGAAAAGATTGATATGATCGATTATGCGGACCTGGTCGCAGTCAATAAGTGCGACAAAAGAGGAGCGTTAGATGCCATCAGAGACGTTCAGAAACAATACCAAAGATCCAGAAAATTGTTCGATTCCTCTCCGGAAAAAATGCCAGTCTTCGGAACAATCGCTTCTCAATTTAATGATCCGGGAACAAATAACTTATATGTTGCACTCATCGATTCTTTGAATAAAAAATTCAATCTTGGATGGAAATCTAATTTTGTTTCCAGTGCCGAGACTAGCCAAAAGATCCACATCATTCCTCCTGATAGACAAAGATATCTTGCGGAGATCGCAGAAGAATGCGAGAAATACGAGAACTTCGTCAAAAAAGAATCCGAAACTGCAGAAGTTTTATACAGGATCAAAGGCACAATCGAGGTATTAAAAGAAAGAGGCAAAAACGTTTCCGACTTGGAAGAAGAATATTCCAAAAGAGAGGCCCAGCTTCATCCGGATACAAAAAAGATCCTGAAAGAATGGGATTCCAAACTGGAAAAATATTCAGGAGAATTTTTCACTTATACAGTTAGAGACAAAGAGATCAAGGTAGAGAATTTTACAAAATCTTTAAGTAATCTAAATATACCCAAGGTTTCCGTTCCTAAATTCCGAAATTGGGGAGAGATCGTAAAATGGTCTTACACTGAGAATTTCCCAGGAGAATTCCCATTTGCAGCGGGAGTATTCCCTTTCAAGAGAACCGGTGAAGACCCTACTCGTATGTTCGCCGGAGAAGGCGGACCGGAAAGAACAAACTCAAGATTCCACTATGTCAGCCATGGAATGCCGGCTCATCGTTTAAGCACTGCATTCGATTCAGTCACTCTATATGGAGAAGATCCTGGACTTCGTCCGGATATTTACGGTAAGATCGGGAACTCCGGAGTAAGTATCGCCACTTTAGACGATGCTAAAAAGCTCTATTCAGGTTTTGATCTTTGTAGCCCGAGCACTTCCGTGTCCATGACGATCAACGGACCGGCACCGATGCTTCTATCCTTCTTCTTAAACACCGCGATCGACCAAACCTGTGAGAAGTATATTCGAGCAGAAGGGAAAGTGGAAGAAGCAAAATCCAAACTTGCAGAGATCTATTCTAAAAAAGATGTTCCTGTTCCTCATTATAAAGGAGAGATCCCGAAAGGAAATGATGGTCTGGGCCTTCTTCTTTTAGGAACTACCGGAGATCAGATACTTCCTAAAGAAGTTTATGAAAAGATAAAGAAGGAAACTCTTTCTTCCGTTCGAGGAACGGTTCAGGCAGACATCTTAAAAGAGGACCAGGCACAGAATACGTGTATCTTCTCCACTGAATTCGCATTAAAATTGATGGGAGATATCCAAGAATATTTTATCTGGAATAAGGTCCGAAATTTTTATTCCGTTTCTATTTCAGGATATCATATCGCAGAGGCGGGAGCAAATCCGATCACTCAGGTTGCATTCACTCTCGCAAACGGATTTACATTTGTGGAATATTATCTATCTAGAGGAATGAAGATAGATGATTTCGCTCCGAATCTTTCCTTCTTCTTCTCCAATGGAATAGATCCAGAATATGCGGTAATCGGCAGAGTAGCCCGTAAGATCTGGGCCAAGAGTATGAAGTATAAATACAGCGGATCTGAACGTTCTCAAATGTTGAAGTATCATATCCAAACTTCCGGTCGTTCTTTACACGCGCAAGAGATCGCATTCAACGATATCCGCACCACCTTACAAGCATTATATGCAATCTATGATAATTGTAATAGTTTACATACAAACGCATATGATGAGGCGATCACAACTCCGACAGAAGAATCAGTCAGAAGAGCGATGGCTATCCAGCTCATCATCAATAGAGAATTGGGATTAGCTAAAAATGAAAATCCTCTACAAGGTTCCTTCATCATAGACGATCTTTCCGATCTAGTAGAAGAAGCGATCTTGTCCGAGTTCCGACGTATCTCTGAAAGAGGAGGAGTTCTCGGTGCAATGGAAAGAATGTACCAGAGAAATAAGATCCAGGAAGAATCTTTAGAGTATGAGCATAGAAAACATACCGGAGAAATTCCTGTGATCGGAGTGAACACTTTCTTAGGAAAGGATGGATCTCCTACTATTCTTCCGGAAGAAGTGATCCGCTCTACAGAGGCTGAGAAAAAAGCACAAATCAACGAATTGGAAGCATTTCAATTTAGGAACCAAGAGGATTCAATTCACGCTTTGAAAAATCTGCAGGCTGCCTGTCTTTCCGGAGAGAACGGATTTGAGGCGTTAGTAGAAGCAGGAAAAGTTTGCTCTCTAGGACAAATGACCCATTCTCTTTATGAAGTGGGTGGCCAATACAGAAGAAGTATGTGATCCGTTAGAGTGATACAAATCAATTCTGAGGACCTTTTTTTGTTTCCCTTCGGGTTTCAAAGTAGAAAATTTGGTCCAAAGCTATGACTTCTTCTGCAATTCAGTTTACGGAGACACATGTATACGCGGAAAAAAAACGGTTTAGAGTCGTTTTTGTGCGAAATGTATGTTCTGTCGAAACAGAAGAAATCGGCCTGATCCTACAAAAGATCCAAGAAATCCAGCCGAACATTGTAGAGCTTGATCTCGAAAACGTAGTCGCCATTCCTTCTCTTATCCTGAATCGGATCCTAAAACTTTTGGCTGAATTAAAATCCAAAGGAGTCCCGGTGGAAATCAAAACCAGCGAAGGACTCAAAACTGTCTTAAATCGACTGAAAATCTCCCTGCAATGAAAACGATCTCGATCATTCTGGCCCAATGCTTCCTATTCCAAAGTTTGGTATTCGGAAGCGGTTGGTTCTGCGGAATGCTCGCAGGAGAGATCAAACTTTGCCATTGTAATCACGGAAGCCAAAAAGAAAAACACTCTAACTCTGAAGATGCAAGATTCTCCTCTAAACTTGCCGATGCGGGAGAAGATCATTCAGATCACAAAGCTTCTTCCCTACCTGATTGTCATTCCGCTAAATCGGGAGAAGTTCATAAATGTGCCTGTAAAAAAGCAAAAGATAAAGCTTCTAATTTAAGCGGTACTATCTGCACTCAATTTTTCACTTATTCCAAATTAGAAAACATCGCTCCAGAGGCTCTTGGCTCTGAACTTTTAAGCCGTATACAAGAAGGCTCAGGAGTGTTTGTTTCTTTTGACTTAGAAAGACCACCTCGATTCTCCTAAACATTTTCCAAGCCTCGAACGAGGGCGTATAGGATACCCATATCCTCATGCGTATATGAAAAACCGGAAAGCAAAATGCTTTCCTCAGGAGAATATTATGAAATCATTATATAAATATATTATCTTACTTTTTTCGTCCGCCGTTGCACTCAATTGCGACGGATCTTCCAAACCGAACATGGCCCTTTTGGCATTAGCCACCCTAAACCAACCAGGAATCGAATTCAAAGCAGTAGTTGGAGATAGCGAAGCTACATGCGGAGGAGATATTACAGGACATGGCGATTCTGTCGCAATCCAACATGTTGCGGGAGTAATGCCGATCGGGCTCAAGGATCTTAGATTCTATGTGTCAGAATTCGAATTGGTGGATCAGAACGATAATATTATTACTTTAGATGTTCCTAATACTGGCGTTTGGCAATACAGTGGAATCGCTCTTTTAGATTTCGAAAATGGAAAAGGAAGCTGCAGCGGAACTACCGAAACTAATAATTTTGTACAAGCTGCTGTAGAGAATAAAACCTACAAAACCCTTAGATTCACCTTGGGAGTTCCAGAAAGTTTAAATCATATCGATTATAGTGTGGCTCCTAGTCCGCTCAATGTTTCAGGGCTTGCTTGGAGCTGGACCATGGGATACAGATTTTTCGTTGGAGAATTTTTATCCAACGATCCTGCAACAGTCGGAAATGCAGCAGTTTTGCATATGGGTTCAGCAGGTTGTTCCGAGTCAGGAGGAGTTTATACCTGCACAAACTCCAACCGTGCCAGGATAGAATTAACTCCTACAGAAGGATTTAATCCATTCACCCAAAAGGTACAGTTTGACCTGAAAAAAGCTGTGACCGGCTGGGATATCAGCACTGGAAGCAAATCTTGCCATTCTATGGGAGCTATGGACAGCGGGACCTGCTCCTTAGTGTATCCGAATTTCGGTTTGGATTATTCAACCGGAAATGCCGGTTCTGCCACTCAGACAGCGTTTGGGATTATCTCCAAATAGGAACTATAACGATGGTTTCGGTCGATTTGGCCGAAGCCGGATTATTTTATGAACAGATATATTATATTTTCATTATTCTTCTTTCTATATTTCCAATGCGCACAATTGGGATTAGAGAAGGAAAAAAGTTCCGGATCGGAAGGGTTATATTTGCTGTTAGGCACAAGCACATCGGAAGGAACTCCTTATGTTTGGGATCTTCCTGCGGGATTTCCCACTCCGAAAGTCCCGAGTGATAATCCGATCACTTTGGAGAAAGTAGAGTTAGGTAAGTTTTTGTTTTATGATATAAGATTGTCAGAAAATGAAACCCAATCTTGCGGCAGTTGCCATAAACAAGAGAATGCGTTTACCGACGGACAGACTGTTTCTTTAGGTTCTACAGGCCAATCTCATCCAAGAAACGCACAACATCTTTCTAATGTGGTTTATAATCTCAGACAAACTTGGGCAAATCCACTGCTGAAAAAATTAGAAGATCAGGCAAGAGTTCCAATGTTTGGAGATAATCCTGTGGAACTTGGAATGAAGGACAGAGAAGATCTTTTGTTGGAAAGACTTTCGAATGATCCGGACTACACTTCTAAATTCAAGGCGGCATTCCCGAGCGATCAAAACCCTTTCAGTATATTAAATATTACAAAAGCTCTGTCCAGTTTCCAGAGGACATTTATTTCCGGAAATTCAGCTTATGATCGATATCAGGCCGGGGATTTTACCGCCTTAAGCGCTTCCGCGATCCGAGGTAAAAATCTATTTTTTGGAGAAAGAGCGGAATGTTTCCATTGTCATGGTGGTTTCAATTTTACGGACACGATCCTGCATACTGGAACCGTTTTCGAAGAAGTTACATTTCATAATAATGGATTGGATTCTTCAAGATTTGTAAGTCCGAATGGCGGGTTATACGAGTTCACCTTTCAGGAATCGGATCGTGGAAAATTCAGAGCCCCTTCTCTGCGTAATGTAGACCTCACTGCCCCATACATGCATGACGGTTCCATTCCGGATCTATTGTCTGTGATCAACCATTATGTAAACGGTGGAAGCGGAGATGGAACTAACAATCCAAACAGAGACGTTTTCGTAAGAAGTTTTTCCTTAAGTGAATCGGAAAAGCAGGACTTGGTGGAATTTTTAAAAAGCCTTACGGACACCGAATTCACGACCAATCCTAAATTCCAAGATCCGTTTTGAAATTTTAGAAAAATATGATGAAGAATAGAACAAAATCCAAATATATCTTACTTTTCCTATTTTCCTTTCAGGCATGCACCTATGGGACTTTAGGAAATTCGACAGAAGAAAGGTCCACGGAATTACAGGCGTTATTCCGTATCATGGACGAAAGAAGGGCGATCATTTCTCCCTGGTTGTATTACTCGGATGACCAAGGAGACTCTGATATCGGGTCTTTTATATTGACCGGAAGTTCTTCCTACCAGATACAACTCACCCAAAATGAAGTTGTCTTGGAAAGTATTTCCATGTTATTCAAAGCTCCTGAAAATTCTTTTTCAGTTTCCTCGTCCTTTGCGGACGGAAAGATCCATGCATTCCATTCTGGAGGTTCGGAAACTCCGACAACAGGAACCGGTTCCTACTCAAAAAAATATGGGATCACAGGAAGTTTTTCTCCAGGCGATATTTCAGTTTCCGATTTTACTACCCTAACGGGACCTGTGAAGAGACAAAGTTTATCACCTTTCCCTGCGGTTCCATACGGGACTTTGGAACATATTTATGGAGAATTTTCGGACCTTCTTCTTACATTCGAAATCTTTAATGGATCTACTACAAAAACGGTTCACGTAGAATTAAGAGAGGCGGAATTCCAAGTAGAGGCTTCCTGCGAATTGGAAATTCCTTATAAAAAGAATGTTCCTTTTTCCATAGGATTTAGAACGGACGGTTTACTCTCTCAGAGAGCTGGATCTTCCTTTTCTATCTTGGATGGGATCTTTGCACTCTCCGGTTCAGAGATCACGATCAACGATTTCGAAAATACGACGCTTTACTCCGAAATCCTCGAGAATTTGGATACAAGCGGCCAGGTCTTGGTATTATATTCATGTTTCTAATATTTCAAAAACATACACTTTCGTTCTTTATACGAATCTTTACATTTCTCTTCTTTATCTTTTTAGGAGGAGAAATTTTTGCCCACCATGCAGGAGAAGGACAGAATATGATCTCTTCCACAAGATTCGTGGATCCTTTTACCGGCAAAAGAGAGAAACCTTCCGATTATTTTCTGATCACTCAGGATTTTCAAAAAGGAACAATTGATAATTCTAATCTTCATACGACTACGGTTTTCGGTGAGCTTAACTTTGCGGGCGGTAAATTTGCGGCGAACTTCAGCGCTCCTTGGACCTATTATGAGCAGAAGGATAGAAGTGATGCTGCTCGTTACGGTAAGGCATTCGTGGGAGCCAAATGGAATCCTTTGATAGATACGGGCTGGCCATTCTTTATTATTTTAGAAGGTAGACTTGGTTTTCCTTCCGGTGGTGATACGGATAAATTCGCTGGTGGAGATTATTATTCAGGGATCGCGAATCTTACCCTAGGCGCTACTTGGAAACAATTCCTATTTGTACTTAGAGGTTCAGGTATTTTTCCACTTTCTAAGGATCATGCGAATTTGGATACTCAGTCAGGTCTTCCCTATTGGGCGCAAAGTTCAACAACTCAGAACACGGAAGAACATCCCGAGATCCAAAAGATCACACAATGGTTTGCATACGTTACTTATTTTTGGTCCAAGGATTTTAGCGTTTTCGGCGGACTTTTATACAGGACTCCTTATGTGAACGTGATCGGTGGTGGTAGCCTTTTGGAAGAAGATTCAGAAACCCAGAAAAAATTCCCGAAAGCATTCAAGGAAGCTAGTTTAGGTTTTAATTATACTCTTACAAAAGGAACTTATCTTACGATCGCGGGTCGTCTTCCATTAATTAGAGATCCTGAGATACGGCTTTATGATTATGCGATTACTACTTCTATTTCTTTTGAAATTCCGGAATGGAGAGATTCTTCAAAAAAATCGGAGAAAGAAGCGGAAGAATTCGAGTCTGAAGATGACTTAGAGAAGAAGTAGCTGCCGTTTTCACGCGAGGCGCCAAGACCGCGAAGGATTTTGGCTTTGTGATTTGCGAGGGACGCGGCCATTTAATCCCAGAGAGACTGGAAACATAGTGCTGAATTTTTTTCGAAACTCTGGAAGCCCGACTTAGCTACACATTCTTCCTCGGTGGAGGGAAAATAGTCGATCCCTCCTCCTTCGTATTTGATCCGGCAACACCCTTGGATCTTAGAAGGTTTTTCCTTTTTGGGTGATGGCTCTTGGTTCTTTGTATCTTTAGAAGGTTCAGGAGAAACTCCCGAGACAGAACTAGAGACCCAACAAAGACAACTAAATGCAAAAACCAAGATCGGAGTTCTGAAATTCATCCTAACTATTTTATCTATAGAATTAGTTTTCAAAGCAAGGAAAAATCCCTGAATTCAAAATCTGAAGTCGAGTTTTTACGTTGACTCGGCGGCCTTATGAAGGTGACAAAGGGAGAAAAGTTCAAAAGACCGAATAGGAATTCGAATGAAAAATCTCCGCTCAATTCTACTAGGATCAGTATCCGTTATCCTCATTACGATCGCATTCAGCCAAGTTTCGGCGGAAACGATCCTCTTAAAAAATGGTGAAAAAACCTATGGAACTGTAATCGATCAGTCTACAGACACGGTTACAATTCTGAAAGAAACCAAAAGGCAAACCTTAGCCAAGTCCCAGATCTTAAAGATTATCTTCAAGGATATCAAAGACGAGGCAGAACTTGCAAAATTATTCGACGCTGAAAAGAAAAAACTGAACAAAGACGGCAAGAAGCCAGAAAAAGAAGAACAATTGGACACTGTTCTTTTGGAACAGATGATCAAGGAAAACAGTTATAAGGCGGTGCAAAAACGTCTGGCATTGATCGAGAAGTACATAGACGAACAAGATTCTAGTTGGGAAGAATATATTTCCGCCAATCGAAATCCTTGGGAGCCAGTTTGGAAATCCGCAATTCTCCCTGGTTGGGGACTTTCCACAATGAAGCATGATAACTATGCCAGAGCCTATCAAATAGGAATCGGTCTATCTATCCTTGTTGCGATCGGTGGAAGCCAAGCTGCAACGGAACAGCATAATAAAGCGGAGAATCGACTGAGTAAAATTTTATTCGAAGATCCAGTTACTTACGCACAGATCCAAGGTTCAGGTATTACAGGCGCCTCAGTTCTCGTGACTAAACTGCAATCGGATAGTATTTCAGAATATAATTCCTTCAAGAGTAAAGAAAACCAATACGAGACTTATAGCAGAACCGGACTTTATATGGGTGTCGGTTTGTATTTAGTCCAATTGGCTCAGAGTTATTTCTTAGGCCAAAAATGGGCCACTCACAATATTATCCAAACTCCTTCCGGAGAAGCAGTTAAAGAAGGATTCAATTTTAAAAGTAATTATATGCCTATCGCAGCAGGTGGTGCGAGTAATCTTTGGGAATACCGCACCGACTTAAGGTATGTAAGCACTTTCTAAACTTCCGGAATAGAGTATCCTTTCGATTTCAACCAGTCCTGGTCATATAACCTGGACTGGTATCTCGCTCCACTGTCCGCAAGAATCGTAACGATTGTATGTCCAGGTCCAAGTTCTTTTGCTAGTTTTACCGCGGCACCTACATTGATCCCACTAGAACCTCCCACAAACAATCCGTCTTTACGGAGAAGTGTATAAATAAACTCTAAACATTCTGCGTCAGTGACTCGGATCGCATCATCAAAAGGTGCGTCTTTCATATTCTCTGTAATTCTACCGTTACCGATACCTTCCGTAAAAGAATTTCCTTCGGAGCTTAGTTCTCCCTTCTTTACAAAATTATAAATTGCTGATCCGTATGGTTCAGCTGCAATCGTTTTGATCTTAGGATTTTTTTCCTTTAAGAACATAGCTGTCCCGCTGAATGTTCCTCCTGTTCCTAAAGATGCAAGCCAAGCGTCCACTTTTCCTTCTGTTTGTCTCCAGATCTCAGGTCCTGTAGTATGATAATGCGCTAAACGGTTTGCGACGTTGTCGAATTGGTTGGCCCAAATCGCATTAGGAGTTTCTTCTGCGATACGAGCGGAAACTTTTACGTAGTTTCCAGGATCTTTATAAGGGACTGCAGGGACCGTTCTTACTTCCGCTCCAAGTGTTCTAAGTAGATCTATTTTTTCTTTGGATTGTGTGTCTGGGATCACGATCAGACATTTGTATCCTTTCGCATTGCAGATATGTACTAGGCCAATTCCCGTATTTCCCGCAGTGCCTTCGACCACTGTCCCTCCCGGTTTTAAGAATCCTTTCTTCTCCGCTTCTTCAATGATGAATAATGCTGCTCTGTCTTTTACCGAACCTCCAGGATTTAAGAATTCCGCCTTTCCTAAAATTTCACAACCTGTTAGATCCGAATAATAATTCAAACGGATCAGAGGAGTGTTCCCGATAGCATCCGCAAAACCTTTTTTGATCTCCATATGAACCTCTTTATTATAATGTTTTAATATATCCCAATAAAAAAAGGAAAGCAAACCCACTTTCGTGAATCCGCTTTCCCCCTCGAATTTTTCCGATTTTGTTTTTTGTATCGGAAAAATGATCTATGTTTGAAGCCCGTTTACTCGAGCGTCAAGAGCCAGAGTCTCTTACGCGATTGTTACATCCTTAGACAAATAAACATCCTGGATCGCGTTTAATAGGGCAACTCCGTCTTTCATCGGCTTTTGGAATGCCTTTCTTCCAGAGATAAGTCCCATTCCACCCGCTCTTTTATTGATAACTGCAGCTTTTACAGCATCACCAAGGTCATTAGAACCGGAAGGTCCACCGGAGTTGATCAGACCGATTTTACCCATGTAACAGTTTGCCACTTGGTATCTCGCCATATCGATCGGATGATCGGAAGAAAGATCAGTATACATCTTATCGTCTTTTTTACCGAATTTCAGATCTCTGAATCCGCCTAAATTGGTTTCAGGTAATTTTTGTTTTACGATATCTGCCTGGATAGTAGCAGCCAAATGGTTTGCTTGTCCGGTAAGGTCGGTAGCAATATGATAATCAGCCTTATCATTTTTGAATGCATCATTTCTAAGATAAGCCCAAAGAATTGTTACGAGTCCAAGTTCATGAGCTCTGTGGAAAGCTTCGGAGATCTCCTGGATTTGTCTGGAACTTTCGTCAGAACCGAAATAGATAGTAGCTCCAACTGCAGCTGCTCCCATATCGAATGCCTGCTCTACGTTTGCAAAGAGGATCTGGTCGAATTTGTTTGGATAGCTTAGAAGTTCGTTATGATTGATCTTTACTACAAAAGGAATTTTGTGAGCGTACTTGCGAGACACGAGTCCTAAAACTCCAAGAGTGGAAGCAACTGCGTTACATCCGCCTTCAATAGCGAGTTTTACGATGTTCTCCGGATCGAAATAAGCAGGGTTTTTAGCGAAAGAAGCACCCGCGCTGTGTTCGATCCCTTGGTCCACAGGAAGAATGGAAAGATATCCTGTTCCAGCAAGACGTCCAGTGTTGTAGATGGATTGGAAATTTTTAAGAACAGAGTTGTTTCTGTCAGTTTTAGCAAAAATTTCGTCAATGTAATTCGAACCAGGGATGGTCAGGGTTTCCTTGGGGATGGTTTTAGAGACATGATTTAAGAGAGAATCCGCTTCCGCACCTAATGCGCTCTTGATTTTATCTAACATTCCAGTTATACCTATTGGTTTTATCGATCTGATGACTAGTTTTGGGGCGAAGCCCAAAATTTCCATCGATTTTCGGCGAGAAATCCAGAGGCAAGGAAAGTCCTAAGGCTTGGTCACTATTTAGTCTGCACCGGAAGCCGAATATGGAAGTCAGTACCCGAGCTGGATTTTTGGACATCCAGTTTTCCCTGATTGGATTGGATGATCCCATAACAAACGGAAAGGCCCATCCCTATCCGCGAATCATCCGATTGTATCCTCTCGAAAGGTTGGAAAGCATTCTCAGGGTCTAATTCTCCATCCAAGGTTCCGGAAAGTCTGAGTACCAAATACTTTCCGGAATCAGTTTTAGTATCTTCCAATCCTGCGTTAAAATGGATTGTACTTCCTTTCAAGTCTGAGCCGACTCCATCCGCATAAAAATACAAAAGATAATATAATACTTCTTTAATTTGATTCTGTTTTAAGAATACATCAGGCAGATCGGCTGGAATATTCTTGGAAATTTCCAAGTTCTTAGACTTCAATAATTCGGAGATAATGCCCTCTACCCCCGCCAAAATATCATCCAGTTTACACCAAGTAGGTTCTTCGTTATCTGAACGGGAGAATGAGATCAAATTCCGGATAATACCCGAAATCCTTTCTCCTTGTTCTATAATGACTCTGGCGTAATTTCGAATATCAGCAGGAAGGTCCTTTTTGTTCCGGATAATATTTCCATAGTTGATCACACCCATAAGAGGATTATTGATCTCATGAGCGATACCTGCCGCCAATTTCTGGATGGATTCCAATCTTTTTTCGGATTGGATCACCTTCTCCATTTCTGAGATCCTTTTTTCGGATACGGATAAAAGGTCCAATTCGGAGAATGTTACGATACTTCCTACAATACGATTCGCCTCGTCTCTAATAGGAGAAACCCTGAAGCCTACTCTGATCTTTCGATCATCCTTTCTAACTAAGACCGCCGGGATGTATCTAAGGTTATGACCTAAATTATCAGGATGCTCTCCCGAGCCGATTTGGGTTTGGATAAAAGAAAGAACTACATCTCCCGGTTTTCCAAGAGCCTCTTGTAAGGTCCAGCCAGTCAACTCCTCTGCGGAATGATTTAGAAATATAATATTTCCTTCCGCATCTAAAGAAACAGCGCCTTCCGAAATACTTTGGATCACATTCTTAAATTCTTTTCCACTTTCCTTAACGATTCCCAAACGTTTTTGTTGGCGAAGTGCGATCTCTATTGAAGACTTAAGTTGGTGGTTCTGGAACGGTTTAGTAATATAAGCATAAGTAGAAGCAGCATCCATCGCTCTCATAAATGTGGAGTCGTCGGTATACGCGGTCATAAAAACGATCGGAACGTCTTTGATCCTTTGTATATGTTGTGCTGTTTGGATCCCATCCATATCCCCTTCGATGGAGATATCCATGAGAACTAGATCCGGATCAGTTTCCTTAAAAATAGATTGAGCGTCCAGACCGTTCGCAGCGACTCCCGCAACCTTATAGCCTAAATTTTGGAGAGTCTTTTGCAGGTTGAAAGATAGAAGCCACTCGTCTTCGACGATTAGAATATTCGGTTGTTCTGAAGAAGAACTCATGTTCGCTAATAACATATTCCTGAAGTGGTAAAAACTGCGGCTCTTAGAGTTATGCTCCCACGTTAGGAGTGAATTGGGAAATCCTTTTTTAGGAATATAATTGTTTCCGCAAAATTTTCAAAACTTCTCCTTTAATCTATTTTAGCATTTTGAGATCCAGGAAGAAATCACCGAATTTTTCAAAGTCGTATACAGTCCTATTTTAATGTTTTTTTTCCAATTTTAGTGCCCATTTTTCCGCGCATTCGACTAAAAGAACCAAAAGCTTGTCATAGTTCCGACCTCTTTTTTCCAAAAAAAGTCCTTGAATCGAAGCTCCCTCAAAACTAAACTTTGGGCCAGAGGTAGCCATGCTGGTAAAAGATATCTTGGAAAAAAAGGACCGAAAGATCCTCTCGGTGGAACCCAGTACTACCGTTTGGGAAGCGATCCGATTTATGACCAAGTATGATATAGGTTCCGTGATCGTGCTCAAAGAAGGGAAACTCGCCGGTATATTTACAGAAAGGGATTTACTTCATTTCGCCTCCACAGATCGGGAAGCAGTATTCGAGAAAACAGTGGCGGATCTAATGTCCACCACATTGACTACTATGCAACCGAACGACCAAGTGGATGAGGTTCTTTCCATTATGCTGAAAAAAAGGATCCGGCACATGCCCATTCTGGATGGGAACCGATTGGTGGGGATCGTCTCTATCGGAGATGCGGTAAAAGCCAAAATCGCAAAGACGGAAGAAGAGAATAAAAACTTAAAAAATTATATATATAGCGAATCCGGATTTATCTGATCCTTTTTATTCCTTCTGATATCGGGAATCCCCGCAACATCGAACCTTTTAGAAACGTATAGAAAAATGCCCACCTGGACTATATCCAGGGGGCAAGTGGCTCACATTCGGGTATTCCCGTTAATTCCTAAAAGGTAATACCATTACCCAAATCCGCAACTCTGTTTTTTGGAAATCGGGTTGCCGGAATCACTTTTCCGGCAAGTATAGACTAAAGCCAGGCCTCAAACAAGAGATGAAACTCCTTTTAATTATATTATTCGCATATTTAACCTATCGTTTTTTACAAAGGCTTATGTTTCCACAAAGAAGCGAAGGCTCCGGCTTTAGAGTGATATATCCAGACAGAGAATATTCTTCCGGAGAAAAAGATATTTCCGATAAGGGAAGAGTTGTAGAAAAGGGAGAATGATCCAAGGAATGAAGGTCCGGTTTTTCTATTTTATAATTTTATTATACTTCTTCTTTGTTTCTTGTTTGGGAATGAGCGGAGAATTCGGCTGGGCTTTGGTGGATGAGACCAAACAAAGTTTGCTGGAGAAAAAATTCACTACCGTCCAGGAATTCACTCTTACAAGAGAGAAACTGATCTTCCCCACTAACAAAACCCTGGTATATCTTTACAAATTTTCGAGAATTCCTAATCCGGAAGCAGAGATCTATGTGAGCCTTAGCAGATTCCAAGTGGGTTTTAACGAAATAGAAGTTAATCGTAAAAGGCCTGAACTTTCTAGCTCCAGTATCACCGGACGTTTCCAAGAACTGACCGCAGGCAAATATTTAGTCAAGGTCTCCTACGAAGGAGAAGTAATCGATCAGGTAGAATTCAGAGTAATAGAACCGGAAGAAAGGGAAGAAGAAAAAGAATCCGGCGACGATGTGGAAAAATACACTAAAGCCAAGAAAACTCTGAATTAAAAACCGCTTGTAGGAACTCCTACAAATCGATTCTAATAAGTATCTCCGGAAAGCGGATCTCTTGGATAGGGATCCCTCTGCATTCCGTCTTCTAAAATTTTATTGATCCTTTCTATATTTTTTAGAGCAAGATTGATCTCTGTTTGGTTTCCTACTTTCAGGATCTCTTCATTCATTTTTTTGGATTGTCCATAATCCTTTTCGAATTCGTATAATACGGATAATCTTTGCATTGCTCTTGGACCAGGAGATGTATCCAGCTTTGTACGGATAATATCCATTTTTTCTTTGGATTCTTCCATCTCCAGACTTTTGAGTCTATATTGCGCCATGTCTTGGTCGTTTGTTCTTTCTAAGAGACCTTTTTTGATCTGCAGTAATTCCTTTTTGCCTTGAGAATATTTCTCTTCTTCTAATCTCAAATTTTCTCTAAGTCTATCATAGGCTTGGATCGATCTTATAAGTTCTTCTTTTTCTTTAGGAGGTTTTTTCTCGTATCTATATAGTTTAGAGATCCCTAAATAAGCAAGGACCTCCATACGGATCCTTTCCTGTGAATCCGTAAAAGATAGATCGGAAGCAGTCGCTTTTTCCTGTTCTCTGATCTGCAGCCAATCTTCGTAGTATTTTTTGCCCGATTCTAAATTACCCAGTTTACTTTCGAAAAAATTCCCAAGTTCAAATGCATAGATCCCTTTTTTCTTAGGATCAGGTTCCGATAGGTAATATTTTTCGTAAAACTCCGCAGCCAAAACATATTGTTTGAGTTCCGTATGCAAAGAAGCGATCGCGCGATATACAAAAGCCATCTCTGCGGGAGCTTTATTTTCTTTTAAAGCAAGTGCCAGATATTTTAAGAAGAAGTCTAGAGATTTGGCTTTTTTACCGGAAGCCTTTAGTTCTTCGGCCAATGCTAAAACCACTTGGGAATATTCTGGGTCTAAACGAAATGCTAATTCAAGTAGCGCCGCATATGCAAAAAAATCGGTATTTCTTTTATAATCAAATAGGACGAAGATACCCTGCCCGCTTACCGAGGTTTTGTTGACTACTTTCAGTCTTTCTTTATTTTCATTCTCCGAATCTTTTACGAACTTTGCCAAAGTTAAGACCGTGTCCGCGTCTTCTCTGGACTTTCTTTTAAAAAATGGATAATAATTATTTTCGAATGAATCTTTATAAGCGTTAGCGGCCCTTTTAAGCGAATCATCCGCATTTTTTACACCTTGTTTTGCAATGCTGATATCGTTTGCAGTAACTTTGCGTGCATTACTTGGAGGATTTGATTCAAAGATCAGGTCCTTCTCCCTTGCGGAAGCAGCTTCTAAAAGATGGACTCTATCCTTTGCACTTTCCAGATCTACATTCGCTTTTTCTAATTCCTTTTTGGCCTTAGCATGTTGCCTAGCTCTTTCCACTTCGTTTGTATCGTATAATTCTCTCAGTCTTTCTTCTTTGGAGAATGATTCTTCTGTGTGAGAAAAGTCCCTGTATCTAAGTGCAGCCAAGGCTTCTTCTAACGCCTTGAAGTTCTGCTTCTTTTTAGAATATTCTTGGCTAAGTAACCAATGTAGCTCGAAAAGGATGGGAGAATCACGGAGTTGTTGGCCCCCTGTGATCTTGCCTAACATTTTTAAGATCAATAGACGAAGAGAGTTACGATCCGTTTTTTCAGTAAAGATACGGCCTAGTCTTCTTTCTTCTTCCGTTCTTTTCGGATCCACGAATTGAGCATAATAAGGATCCATGACCTGACGGATCGTTGTGATCGGATCAGAGGCAGCGTCGGAAGAATTAAGTAAGTTCTCCTTTAATGTGCGGAGATTTGCAGGAGGGATTACCTCATGAGGAAGTTTATAAATACCTGCAGGATCTAGTCTTTGGTCCTGCTCATCCGCCTCGGTTCGGACGTTTACTCCTAACCCAAAGACGATCAGGAGTATCACGCCCAGTTTCAGGCGGGTTTGTTTCATTTCGCTCCGGCACCCAACTCCGCTAATTCTTCTGATCCTAGAATTTTTTCGATATCGATCAGGATGATGAACCTATCGTCCTTTTTACCGACACCCGTAATATAACGGGAGGAAATTCCTTTGATAGAAGGAGGAGGAGGATTGATTGTTTCCGGAGGAAAGAGTGCTACGTTAGCTACCTTATCTACTATAATGCCGACGGATTCTCCGCCTATTTTTACCACGATTGCGCGGTCGTAATCTTGCTCGTGGGAATGGGGAATATTGAGTTTCACGCCTAGGTCTACCATCTTAACTACTTTGCCTCGGATATCCATGATACCTGCGAAGTAATTTTTGGACCTGGGAACCTTGACCAGGTTATGGATCTTGATGATCTCATCCACAAGAACGATTGGAAGAGCGTATTCTTCCTCTCCCAAGCTAAATAGAATGTACTGGTGTTCGATTTCGGCGGACATTCCCCCTCCTTTAGAAACGGGTGAATCCGTAGTAATAAAAATACGATCCAGAACCTAAAAAGATTACAACTTTCGAGAAAAGCGGATCGCGTTTCCTCAGTATCCAGTCCAATCCGCCAAAAAGCAAACCGAAAACAGCGAGCGAAAATCCGAGCAAATAAAAATCCATGTAAGCATACCAGATCCCGAGAGCAGATGCGAGACCTAAGGAATAGTCTTGTAGATCTCCCCAAATCCTTCTTTTGATCCTGGTCCATAAGGGCTCTTTTTGCTCCCTTTGGAAAAATCTTTTCCAGGATCTAGGATTGCGATCTATTCCGAAAATATGATCGTACTTGGTGGAAATTTCCCAAGGTTTCGGAGTCCTTCTTTCCGGTCCCCCTAAAGGTTCCGGAGAAACTCCATAAGCCCCACCCAAAATCTGCAAAGCGTCCTTGTCAGGAAGAGAGGACAATAAGTCCCTAAAAGGTGCGAACCTAGAATAAAGTGGATAAGATCTACCTGTGGTTAGGTCGGTCTCTTTTAGGATGGATCCATCCCGAATCGTGGAAACATAAATGCGGCCATTCTCTCCGGCGACTTCCAAAGTTAGCCTGATCTTACGATCATGAAAATGAAAGTCGGCTTGGAGAATGTCTCCATCCGGAGTTTTAGCTTGGTAGGATTTCGTATATCCTTTGGCTGGAGGAAACTCAGGTTTCCACCAACGTCTTAAAAGAGAATAGTCCTGGAAGGAGGCCATACAGCAACATGATCGGCCAATTTCGAATTTTGCTTTAGGCTTTGATAGTTGCTAATTTCGATTCGGGAGAGTTCCCGATGAGGATGGCGGGCGTAAAAGACCGGGTCTTCGATTCGATTTCCCGGTCTTTAGATATTATAAGAATATCTTATTTGCCTTTCTTCTTATGACGATTCTGTCTTCTTTTTTTCTTCCTCTTATGAGTCGCGATCTTTCTTCGCTTTCTTTTTTTACCGGAAGGCATTCGGTTCTCCTGATTTTGTTCCTAACCTGCCAGGAAATTATTCAGTGTACTTTTGTAAACCTTTATTTTTACGGATCTCGGCAACCATATTCTTGATATCACCTATACCTTCTTTAGAAGCGATGAAGAGAACATCTTCCTCTTCAACAACTACGATATCCTGGACTCCGAGTAGTGCGGTGAATTCTTTTCTAGTTTGAGTGACGTTATTTCCGGATTTATAAAATAGAATTTCTTTACCGATATGGCGATTGCCTTGGTTATCTCCGGGCAATACTCTCTCCAACGATAGCCAAGAACCAACATCGTCCCATGAGAAGCTTGCCTCCACCATTCTGATACGAGCGCTCTTTTCCATGATAGCTATATCAACAGGTTCGGAAGGAAGAAGTTTGAATGCTTCTCCCAGATCTCCCATCTTCTTGAATGGAAATCTATCCTTAAGAGGTTTTAGTATTTTAGGAGAATGTTTTTCAAACTCGTCCAGGATCAGACTAGTCTTCCAAAGAAAGATGCCCGGATTCCAATAGAAGTTTGCTTTTTTAATATACTTGATCGCCGTTTTTACATCCGGCTTTTCGAAGAATGATTTTACTTCGAATCCGTGTTTAGTCGGTTTCCCTGAAGCGATATAACCATAGCCTACTTCAGGACGATTCGGTTTGATACCGAGCAGAACTAAATGTTCGTCTGCTTCTTTCAAAGCCTTTTGGATACTCTTAGCAAATTCTTTGTCTGAATTTACCCAAGCATCCGCAGATAATACCACCTGAACCGGATCTCCGAATTTTTCTTTAAAATATAAAGACGCGAGAGCTATGATTGGTGCGGTGTTTTTTCCTTCAGGCTCTATGATAAAATTATTTTCAGGGAAACTTCTTTCCTGAGCTAAGATCGCTTTTTTTAAAGTAGCGTTTGTTCCGATAAAAACTCTATCAGGACTTGTGATCGTATAAGCACGATTTAAAGTCTCTTTTAGAAGAGTATTTTTAGAATATACTTTCTGGAGTTGTTTAGGAGTGGAAACTCTGGATCTTGGCCAGAATCTTTCTCCTTTTCCCCCCGCCATAATGAGTACTACGGGTTTGTCTTGTGTCATTTATTCCACCTCTTTAGGTTTGGGGGCGGACTTTTTCTTACTCAAAGATTTAGGATCTCCAAAAACTGTATCGGAAGGAAGAAGTAAAACATCCACATTCTCTCCGATATTATCGTAAAGTAGGAACTCTTTCATATCCGGATTCTTCTTTAGAAAATCCTTATATTGTTCCCATTTCTTTTTGGAAACTGCAAGTTTTGCTTCTTCTTGTATGGAGTAAGATTCCGCCTTTTTTAAGGCTTCTATTCTTTCTAACTTTTTAGCCAAAATATAGTTAGGATTACGGAATATATTCGCAATGAGTATCGGGTCAGGAATATCCAGACTGATAATGCGAACCGATTCTATCTTAAGCCAAGGAAGTTCAGTGGAGAGAATTTTCACCATGTCGTTCCTTAGGAAAGTGGAGATAGAATCCTTGTTTAAGTTGATATTTTTCTCATCCTCTATCCCAGCTCTCAATTTGGACTGAAAGATATTGGAGAGATATTTTGCTCTGCCTTGGTCTGTCTTTCCTCCGGAGAGAAAAAACTTTTTAGATCCTTCTTCCTCTAAATGAAAAGATAGATCCAGTTTCGCTCTGATCTTACCTTCTTCCGATTTTTCGGAAAATAATCCGGAAGAAAGATCGTGATGAATATCCAACTCCAAAGCCAAAGAGTTTAAGGATTCTTTACGAACAGACTTGTCCCAGAACTGGATTACGGCCGGTTCATAGGCAAAGCCAGGACCACGAACGAAGGAAACTAACTTGGAATCTTGTTCCCAGACAAGCAAAGCCTCTCCTTCTTTTATAAAGAAAAGCGGATAGGATACCAGTAGTATCCCCGCTAATATAAATAGAATGAAAAGTGCCCGGCCTATCTTTCGGAACATTTAGGCGGAAGGAGCTTCTTTTGCTGCTTCTTCTGTATAAAGTTTGATTACTTTGGCAGGAATGATCGTTGAGATCGCGTGTTTATACACCAAACTCTGCTTATTTTCCTGCTCAAGGACTATAGTAAAATTATCGAAACTTACCACTTTACCTTTTAGAGGAACTCCGTTTAGAAGATAGATGGTCAATTCTAGTTTTTCTTTTCTAGCCGTATTGAGCAGTTGGTCCTGTATATTATTTTTAGCAGACATAGATTTTTATCCGTTTATATTTTTTATCTTTTTATACGCTTCACTCGGATGGACCTGTTCCAAAATCTTTTGCTTTCGAAACCAAGTAATCTGACGTTTGGCGTAATTCCTATGAGACTGGCTTAAATTCCCAAAGAATGTCTCAAGATTGGACGTTCCTTTAATATTTTCAAGCGCGAAATTATAACCTAAGGACTGAAGACCGGGACAATCTTCCCCGTATTTATCTGAGACCCTTTTCGCTTCTTCTGCCATTCCGGATTCTATCATTTTTTTGGCCCTGGAATCGATCCTTTCGTACAATTCTTTTCGATCCAGATCCAAGAAGAAGGCCCCAAGTATATTCAATTTTTTGGAAATTAGGGCTCCGCTCCCTTCTTCTACTTTTAGTTCGGACCAAAGAGTTCCCATCCAATTCACTTCCAAGGCTCTTCCGTATCTGTAGTTATCGTTCGGAAAGATTTTTTGGAGAGCTTTAGGGTCCACCTTTTGGAGTTCCCTAATCCTTTCTTCCATACTTAAGGATTCCACTTTCAATTTTATATCTTCAGTGATTTTCGGAACAGGAAACATACCGTACAAAAAAGCATTCAAATAGAACCCTGTTCCCGCTGTTAAAACTGGGATTTTGCCTCTGGAAAGTATATCATCCAGCGCTTCTTCTGCCTTTGTAACAAATTTTGCTGCGTCTATTGACTCTGCGGGAGAAAGAAAAGAAACCAAATGATGGGGGATTTTTTCGCAGTCTTCGGGGCTGGGAGCTGCCGTGCCGATACTTAGCTCTTTATAGATCTGTCTGGAATCGAAGGAGATAATTTCAAAACGAGAAGGATCTAATTCTCTCACCAGAGCCGTTTTTCCGGCCCCGGTGGGAGCGGTGATGATCAGAATGGAATTGGCGGCGGGGGGAATTATTCCTCCTCCTCTTCCTCGTCTTCTTCCTCTTCCAGAGGTTCTTCTACGATACCACCTTCTTCTTCTTCGAAACCAACTTCGGAATCGTAATCTAAGTTTTCTTCTGGAAACTCTTCTTCTTCCACTCTAGCGACACGAGACCTGGATTTGGAAGGAGGACGTTTGCTTTGATCCGCTCCACATTTAGGGCAGATTTTTACTTCTTTGTTTAGATCATAGAACTTGGTTCCACAAGTATGACATGTGAACTTTTTGCCCAAAGGATTGAGGGAAGATTTGGATGCAGAAGACTTTTTAGTCCCCGCAGGCTTGCTTGTACTAGCAACTTCCTTCTTTTTTGCCGGAGGAGTTTTTTTCTTCGGAGCGCTTTTTTTCACCGGAGGTTTGGACTTCGGTGCAGCTTTTTTCTTAGCCGTTTTCTTAGCTGTTGCCATCGGAATTGACCATGCTGGAAGACACTTATTCCGATTCAAGCAGAAAAAGCAGTCAGAAATCTAGTTTCCGCTATTTTGCATTTTCTAAGAATTGGATTCGGAATACGAGGGTTATGGTCCATCTGAGCGTAAATGTAAACAAAATTGCTACTTTGAGAAATTCCAGAGGTGGAAATCATCCGGACCTGATCTATCTTTCAAAACTGATCTTGGATTCTGGTGCTCATGGAATTACTGTTCATCCCAGAGAAGACGAAAGACATATAAGAAAGAAGGATGTATTCGACCTGAGGGAGTTCTTCGTGCTCTACAATCGGGATAAAAAGAATAAGATAGAGTACAATATGGAAGGAGAACCCTCTCCCCGATTCTTAGATCTTGTTCTGGAAGCCAAACCCGACCAGGCAACGTTAGTCCCTGTTACCCCAGGTGAGATCACCTCAGATCACGGTTTCGATCTGAAGAAGGACTCCTCCGAGCTGAAAACTTATATCCGAAGGATCCAAAATGCGGGGATCCGGGTTTCCATCTTCATGGAAACGGATTTAGAGAATCTTAAATTAGTAAAAGATACCGGCGCGGACAGAGTTGAATTTTACACGGGTCCTTACGCACATGCTTTCGACCAATCTCCGGAAGAAGGTAAAAAAGCATTCGAATCTTTTAGAAAGGCGGCGGAGTTCCTACAGGCTCAAAAAATAGGGATCAACGCAGGGCACGACCTGGATCATTTCAATCTTCCACTATTTTCCAGTCTCCCAGGTTTAGAGGAAGTATCCATCGGCCACAGATTAATGTCTTATGCCCTCGAAGTCGGTTTAGAAGCCGCAGTGAAAGAATATTTAAAGACTCTTACTTAATTTGAACCGGCGGATCCGAGAGTTCCTTCGCGAGTTCTTTGAATGAAGAATAATTCGAATCTTCAGAGAGTAATAAAAAAGCTGCTTTTTTTAAATTTGCGGAAAGCATGGATGCTTCTGAGTTCGTTTTGGCTAATTCTTCTAGATTCGATCTAAAACTTAAAAGATGTTTTTTAGCGGAAACCTGATCCTTCGTGGAGACCGCTTTTTTGAGTTCTTTCCAGGATTGGGTGACCTTATTTCCGGAAACCATGTCCTTCGGATTCCTACCGAATTCTCCACTCAAATCCCATACCTTTTTGTAAGGATGGTTCTTCTCCAGAAATTTATAATATTCGGAAGAAGGTTTGAGTGCGTTCGGTTTTGCTTTTGAGACCAATTCTTTGTCCAGCCCACATTCTGCAAATATGCCTTTGGTTAAGGATTCTTTTGAAATGGACTGAATTTCTATCAGTTTAAAAACAGATTCGGAAGCTTCTGCAATATTCCCTTTTTTGCATGCGGAGATTGCGGTTTGATACAAAACTTCTTCCTGGTCCGCGAGTGCGGATTTTTCGGATTCCCATTTTAAAGAAGAAGTGAATGCAAGCTCTTTGTAGAGTGGATCGTTCGGATCTGAGTTTTTTGCTCTAACCGCATATTCCCAAGCTGATTGATTTTCTCCCAAAGAATCGTATAAAATGGATAAATTATAACAAGCGAGTCCCCTATCTTTTCTCAGGGATCTGCAGGAAGATTTTAATAAATCTAAAGAAGATTTTCTTTCTTCTTCCGTTCCATAAAAATCTAGGATTGCCTGCTCTTGTATGAGTTCCGACCCGAATCTCCCGCCGCCAGGGACCGAAACAGAAGTGCAGTAAAAAGTTCCCACAAAGCAGAAAAAAGGAAAAATACAGAACTTTTCCAAACCTTTATAGAATGAGAGATTTCGGGGGAATAGATTGACAATGCTTGTTCCGGGTGGAAAATGATCGAAAATCAACCTTGCAAAAAGAGGACCCGATTTGAAAAGCTTGAGATCCTTCTCCTTATCCTTTCTCTCCGTTATCTTATGTACGAGCATCTTCTTCTGCCAACCTTCTTCCGGAAATTCCAAGACCACGGCAGATTTCACTCTCAAAGATTTTGACAGCGTAGTCAAGACCGTTGAGGGAAACTATATAGATAAAAATATAGATAAAAACCGCGCTTACAAGGACGCAGCGGTTTTCGCACTTCTATCTTTGCCGCATGGCCTTTATCTGTATCCGGAAAGTTATTTCACGGATCGAGAAAAATACGAAGAAGCGGATGATATTTTTCCAGGTAAATCTTTCAAACTTTCTCCGGAGGACAAATTTGTCCTATTCGATCCGGATTATAAAGAAGTGGAGAAGATCCGAGATAAAAAACTGAAAGAAGAGGCTAACAAACCTAAACTTTCAAATGACGAGGTCCTTAAACTTGTAGAAAGGGAGAAGGTTCGTAAAAAAGTACTCACCGCTAAATGGGAACAGACCAACTTCTCCAAAAAAGACTTCGATAGAGTTTTGGCGTATCTCGAAAAAAACCTGCAAAACTACATGACTCCTCCACTCAAAGATCCGTTTGGAGAAGAAGATCCTAAAGAAAAAGAACCTTTTAGTATCAAGGATGTGTATTTAGCTGCAGCTAACGGTTATCTTTCTTCTTTAGACCCTCATAGCCAAGTATTCCTAAAAGCCGCCTGGGAAGAATCTATGGCAAAGATCGAAGACGGAAGTTTCGAGGGAATTGGAGCAATCTTAAGCGGTGGCGGTAATAAAGAAGTTATCGTAGAAAATCCTCTGGAAGGAAGACCTGCAGTCACCGCAGGTGTTCGCGCTGGAGATATAATCCTGGCAGTGGATGGAAAATCCACAAAAGGAATGTTACTCGACAAAGTAGTAGAAAGGATCAAAGGAAAAAAAGGATCCAAAGTAGTTCTGACCATCCGTAGAAAAGGAGTGGCGGGAACTTTGGCGATCGAAGTGATCCGAGACACGATCGAGATCCGAAATATCACAAGCAAGTTGATAGACAATCATCCTTATATCGGATATATCAAGCTGACCGGTTTCGTTAAATCGGATCCTTCCGTTGATAAAGAATTCGTACAACATTTCAAAGAATTAGAAAAACAATCTACTTCTAAAGGAACCAAACTCAAGGCGTTAGTTTTAGATCTAAGAAATAATCCTGGAGGTTATTTAGATCTGGCGATCGATCTTGCGGATATGTTTGTGACTAACGGACTTATTGTTTCCGTAAAAAGTCCGAATAGAAGCCCTGAAGATTCGAATGCAGGCAAAAAAGATCTTACCGATCTTCCAGTCGCGGTTCTAATCAATGCAAAGTCTGCTTCTGCTTCTGAGATCGTAGCTTCTGCGCTCAAACATCATGGTCGCGGTTTGATCCTCGGAGAGAGATCTTTTGGAAAAGCAACCGTCCAAAAACTCCAAGAGTTGAGAGGAAACGGAGCTTATTATATCAAACTTACTCAATCCAGATATTATGCACCTTCCGGGAATACGATCCAGGTAGTCGGGGTCAAACCTGATGTGGATGTTTCTTCCGAAGAAGATGGCAGTTTCCCATTTCATTATCGTGAAGAGAATATGTGGAATCACCTTCCTGAGTTACCTTCTTCTGCAGAAGAAAAAGGTCATTTCGATGTGAAAAAACTGGAGGCTTACGTAAAATCAAACGGACAAGCGGAGAAGTTCATACAAGAACATAAGAACGATCCGATCAAACCTGACTTCCAATTGATCCGTTCCATTGATTACGTAGAAGCCCTTTTAAACACCGGCACAAAACGTAAATAATCTAATCTCGGCGGCGTAAAGCCGCCGAATCTGTACAAATGCCAAGAATTAAAACCGATTTTCTAGTCATTGGGAGCGGTATTACCGGCCTTTTCCAAGCATTAAAACTTTCTAATGTTGGTCAGACTGTGATCGTGACTAAGAAGTCGGATTACGAGTCGAATACCAATTATGCGCAAGGCGGGATCGCTTCAGTTTTTGCTCAGGGAGATAAATTCGAGGATCATGTAAAGGATACCTTGGAATCCGGAGCAGGACTATGTGATCCGGAAGCAGTCCGAGTTCTGGTGGAAGAAGGTCCTCCTCTAGTCAAAGAACTTTTAGAATACGGAGTCCCATTCAACCTGAATCAAGAGGGAGAATTCGATCTTCATAGAGAAGGTGGACATGGAACAAATCGTATTGTACACGCTCATGACAGAACCGGCCATGAAATCGAAAAAACACTCTTAGAGATCGTAAAACAAAACCCGAATATTAGAATATTAGAATACCATACTGTCGTAGATCTGATCACCCCTCACCATCTTAAAAAGAAGGGATTGATCTGTTTCGGTGCTTATGTTCTTTCGAGTCATACTGGAGAGATCATTCCCATTCTTGCGAAAAAAACCATCATCGCAAGCGGTGGATCCGGACAGGTTTATTCTCATACTACGAATCCTAAGATCGCAACCGGGGACGGAGTTGCATGTGCATATCGTGCAGGAGCGGAGATCCGAAATATGGAATTTTACCAGTTCCACCCTACTTCTCTCTATCATGAAAAAGGAGATTCATTCCTGATCTCCGAGGCAGTTCGAGGAAAAGGGGCAGTATTACTTGGAATGGACGGGGAACCGTTCATGAAAAAATACCATCCAATGGCAGATCTTGCCACAAGGGACATTGTCGCAAGAGCCATAGATGCAGAAATGAAGAAGTCCGGAGATCCTCACGTTTGGTTGGACATCTCACATAGACCGGCGACAGAGATCAAAGAATCCTTCCCTTCTATTTATGCAAAATGTTTAGAATTAGGGATCGATATCACAACTGATCCTATCCCAGTCGTACCTGCGGCCCACTTTATGTGTGGAGGAATAGCTACAGACCTTTGGGGAAAAACAAGAATAGAGAATCTATTCGCCGCGGGAGAAGCCTCCTGCACAGGAGTCCACGGCGGAAACCGTTTAGCTTCCAATAGTCTGTTGGAATGTCTTGTGTTCTCCAATCGGATCGCAGAAGAGATACGCAAAAATCCGCCTGACTTCTTACCGGAACATGAGCAAATTCCTGCTTGGGACAAAGAAGGCCTAGTAAATACGGAAGAATGGGTCTTGATCTCCCATGATCTTTCAGAGATCAAAAACACGATGTCCAATTATGTGGGGATTGTACGCTCCAATCTTCGCTTAGAAAGAGCAAAAAGAAGAATGGATCTGATCTATGCGGAAGTCAGAGACTATTATAACAGGACAATAGTAACAAATCCTTTATTAGAACTTCGTAATTTGGTTTTGGTAGCTGAGTTGATTATTCGTTCTGCACTTGCCAGACACGAAAGTAGAGGTCTACATTACTCGACTGATTATCCGGAGAATAGATCCCCATCCAGACATGATACAATTCTGATCAATGACCTGGTCCATGGGGACCTACAAGCGCCTCTTTAATTACCTTACGCAGCGAACAAAGTATCTGCTGGTCTTGCTAAAGGAATCGTCGTCTCCGAATTTATCTCTCGAAAAAGATACTGATCTAGCTGTTTTACCCGACGCATCTTGTTCGTTCGCTGTCGAACTCCAATAGAAAGACTCTATTGTATCCGGAAATTTCAGAAGCATGAAGTTGCGACTATTTGAACTTAAATATTTTAACTCCAAGAAACTAGCTACTCGCCAATCCGTATGACCTCCTGTGTTATCGTTCGCACAAGAATCATATGCTTCCGAACTGCCTGCAATTCCTATCGGAGAGACATTTGTAAGTGTCTGAGGAAGTCCCAAGGTATTACAAGAATTCAGATCTACACTGCAGTATTGTAACTCTGCTGCTCCGAAGGAACTAGGATTGGCAAGTGTTCCGTTGGCGCCTCTACAGTTATAGCTAGTCGCATTTCCATTGAACACCTGACCCTGGCTACAAGTCTTCCACATCAAACCGCTTGTACTGTCTGACGTTGTTCCATCTCCATTGTTCGTAAAACTCTGGAAGAAGATCGCTCCCGCAATTAAATCGCTATTATCTTCTTCTGCAAAGCCGTAAGGACTATGATCTAATTTCTCTTCGCAACCCATCGCGAACATACTAAACGCGAATAAGGTAAATAAGCATCTTATGATATAATATATTCTTCTCATTTCTTTTTCCTTAGAACGCGTGGCTGAAGTTTACGAATAATTGTTCGTCTTCTTTTGATTTTGCCCAGTCGATCATAATGATCGTAGCCTGGTTCCAAGCGATCCTGAGTCCGATACCATGTGAATATTTATAACCCTTGGTTCCGACTTTATGCTCATCGTCCCAAACTCGTCCGAAGTCCATGAAAGGAACTAAGTTAAATGCAAAGTATTCATCTCCTACTTTTAAGGATCCGAATTTCCATCTCACCTCGATATTACCCCAGCCCATCATTCTTCCTACGAAGCGGTCCTGTTTATAACCACGAATAGTACGAATACCTCCGAGTCCTCCGATCAAACCTTCTGTTCCCCACATATTACGGTATTCGAAGAATGGAACATCACCTTCTGATAAGCCTGCTCCAAAACGAGAAGCGATAACAAGTTTTTCGAAAACTTTCGGGAATGGACTCCAGAAGAATTTTCCTTGAGCAAAGTATTTTTGGAAATTGAAGTCTGACCCGAAAGCCTTGCTGTTCTTTTCGAAGGTTCCTTCTAAGAATACCCCACTATTCGGATCCGGTTCGAAGTCACGAGTATCATATACTAAAGCAAGACGAACTGCGTTTACATATCCACCGTGATATCCTAAAATTTTTCCAGCTTGTGCATCTTCAGTCAGACGGGTTTTGGCGTTAGGCACATATGCCCCGTAATCCATACCTAAAACCGGATCATAACCCTGCGCTTTTCTTCCATCAAAAGTCCTGATAATATTTTCAGAAATTTTCATCCCGGCAACTAAACGAACCGTTCCACCGAAGAATGATCTCTCAGTACTCGTATTGATCATTGGAGTTTCGATAATGTATCCGTTGTACATTCTATTGGTCACAACGAATCCAGGCTGGCTTGGAACTCCGTAGTAGGTATTCCCGCCGAAGTTGACCGGATCCTGGGGACCTCCAGGTCTGTAATAGCTATTATTTCTCTGTTGGTCCGCAAAAGTTGCGTTCGTGAAATAATCACCGCCCGGCTGGTTACGGTCATAATAATTCAGAGTTTTTAGGGAACCTTCCCCTATTCCAAAGTAGAGAGTGGTAGGAGTAATCGTTAGAAACGCATCCGCGCGAAGACGCCATTGGGTATTCGCAATAAACGGCATATCCAAACTGAGCTGATGGTATTGAGCATTCTTACTCGTATTAAAATACTGAGCAAAAAACCTTACTCTATAAGGAGTATAATCAAATAACGGATCAGATTTCAGACCATTATTATAGGCATATGCGCGAACACCAAAACCCACTCCTTCAAGCGGATCAGAATTGATAAGAGGAAGTCCGGTTGGATACCAGCCTTCCCTTTTGACAGCCAGGTCTTTTGAACAGAGCTGTTTAGAAGTATCCATATGAAACGGTAAATTTTTACGAGGAGCAGGCTTCTCGCATCCCGGTTCAGGAATAAAATCTTGGGCGTTTAATTCTAGAACGCCTCCCACAAAACAAATCGCTAGCACCAACGATTTAATTTCCTTAATCCTCATGTACACCCCGGATTTAAGATTTTAAGTTCGTTAGTTATTGAAGTAGCAATAGCTTATGTCAATTGAAAATTTCGGATCAGAGTTTTGATGACCCCGTTCATCACGCAAAAGTTCCCTTTCATCACAATGGTTATAAAAAAACCAGCAAACTATGCATTAGTTAAACACGATTTCGACCCAGATATAAGGGATATATAAGTATGCCCCCGTTTAGCAAAACGAGGGCATTATGAATTTGTAAACTACCTTACGCAGCGAACAAAGTATCTGCTGGTCTTGCTAAAGGAATCGTCGTCTCCGAATTTATCTCTCGAAAAAGATACTGATCTAGCTGTTTTACCCGACGCATCTTGTTCGTTCGCTGTCGAACTCCAATAGAAAGACTCTATTGTATCCGGAAATTTCAGAAGCATGAAGTTGCGACTATTTGAACTTAGATATTTTAACTCCAAGAAACTAGCTACTCGCCAATCCGTATGACCTCCTGTGTTATCGTTCGCACAAGAATCATATGCTTCCGAACTGCCTGCAATCCCTATCGGAGAGACATTTGTAAGTGTTTGAGGAAGTCCCAAGGTATTACAAGAATTCAGATCTACACTGCAGTATTGTAACTCAGCTGCTCCGAAGGAACTAGGATTGGCAAGTGTTCCGTTGGCGCCTCTACAGTTATAGCTAGTCGCATTTCCATTGAACACTTGGCCTTGGCTACAAGTCTTCCACATCAAACCGCTTGTACTGTCTGACGTTGTTCCATCTCCATTGTTCGTAAAACTTTGGAAGAAGATCGCTCCCGCAATTAAATCGCTATTATCTTCTTCCGCAAAGCCGTAAGGACTATGATCTAATTTCTCTTCACAACCCATCGCGAACATACTAAACGCGAATAAGGTAAATAAGGATCTTATGATATAATATATTCTTCTCATTTCTTTTTCCTTAGAACGCGTGGTTAAAGTTTACGAATAATTGTTTATCTTCTCTGGAAACCGCGTAGTCCAATATGATAATTGTTGTTTGGTTCCAAGCAATCCGGAATCCGATACCTCGAGAAAATTTATAATCTTTAAGACCAGCCTTATGCTCGTCATCCCAGATCCTTCCGAAATCCATAAACGGAACTAAGTTCAAAGCGAAATGTTGTCCGGCTACGCTGAATTGCGCAAACTTCCAACGTAATTCGATATTCCCCCAACCCATTGCGCGTCCCACGAATCGGTCTTGTTTATAACCTCTTAATGTAGTACGTCCACCGAGTCCGGAGATCACACCTTCTGTTCCCCACATATTTCTATATTCGAAGAATGGTGCGTCACCCTCTGTAACAGAGAAACCGCCTCGTCCAGCAACAACTAATTTATCGAATACCCTTGGGAATGGGCTCCAGAAAAATTTTGCCTGAGTGAAATACTTGGAATAATCGAAATTTGATCCGAAAGTTTTTGCGGATCTTTCGTAGGTTGCTTCTAAAAACACACCTTGGTTTGGATCAGGCTCCAAGTCCCTGGTATCGTACACTACCCCCAGACGAAGTGTATTTACCATACCGCCATGGTAGCCTAAGATCTTTCCAGAGTTATAATCTTCGGTAATTTTAGTAGTACCGTTAATCGCCTTTCCGCCTGAATTGATCCCGAATCCATCTAAGTAAGGATCTGAAGCGTTCGCAAGAGTTCCATCAAATGCCCTTATGATGTTCTGGGACATACGAAGTCCGGCAACGAGTCTAACAGTTCCTCCCACATAAGATCTTTCTCCACTAAGCATCGCTGTAGGAGAGATCAAATTGTATCGGTTATACTGAGAGTCGGTCACTCTGAATCCGTTTTGAGCAGGGAATCCGTTATATACGGAACCATTAATATCTACCGGATCTCCAGGACCTCCTGGCCTTGTGTATGCCAAGTTCCTTTGTTGATCCGCAAAAGTTGCGTTCGTGAAAACTTGGCCTCCGTCTTGGTTACGATCCGTATAACTCAAAGTTTGGAGAGAAGATTCTCCCAAACCGAAGAATAACGTATTCGGGTTAGCATCGTAGACACCTTCTCCTCTCAAACGCCACTGTGTTCCGAACACGTAAGGAGCATCGAAAGCGATATCCTGGTATTGGCGTTGTTTTGTGGTATTGAAGTATTGAGCGTAAATCCTAAATTTGTAAGGTGTATATTCGAAAAATGGATCTTCTTTCTTTCCATTATTATATGCGAATACACGAACTCCGTAACCGATACCTGTATTCGGATCCGAATTCAAAAGAGGAAGTCCTGTTGGGAACCAACCTTCTTTTTTCTTTTCAAGATCTTTTTTACAAAGCTGTCTTTTAGGACTTATGTAAAACGGTAGATCCGTTCTTTCGGGCGGTTTTTCGCAACCATCCAAGAGCCCTGGATCGGCGGAGATATTTTGAGTCGAAACAAAGGCCAATATAGCAATTATGCCTATGCGAATAAGGAAATGCTTCATGCAGTACCTGGAATTTTTTATGGAATTCGCAATGTATAATAGCGTCTAAACCGATGTCAAATTTATTCCGGGAACCTTTTCTTTTGATCTAGGGTCATCGGCTTCGACTTGAACCGCATTCCAAAATTATCATATCGCTTGTTCGAAATAAGAATTTTATTTTTAACAATACTGAAATGTTTCAGTATCAGAAAACATTTCAGTGTAAAACTTACTTGGAAATTTATTATTCTGCCAATCGGATCAACAACTGGTCTTGGGAAACGATATCACCTGGGCCCGCGAGTACTTCTTGTACATTTGCATCCGCTCCAGCCTTTAATGCGTGCTCCATCTTCATTGCTTCCACTACTGCAAGTGTTTGCCCTTTTTTCACAGAGTCACCGGACTTCACTTCTACTTTGATGATCTTTCCAGGCATAGGGCTTTTAATCTCTAAGGAAGCAGCTTGTGCATCCGAAGCTTCTCTTCCTTTGATCGCAAATTGGAATGTTTTTCCTTTAGTGTGGATGAAAAGTTTTCCACTTCTAAGTAATGCTACGCTTCCATCAGGCAAAGAATAAGAACCATCTTCTTCTCCAGTCCAAGAATAATGAGTGAGAAGTGACTCCCATTTTTTTTCAGGACCGAATAATCTGGAAGAAGAATCCCCCAGATCTAATACATATTCTTTTTCTTTCCATTGAAGTCGAAACAAACGGTTCAAGATATTTCTCCCCAAACTCCGTTCGGCCCGACGGCCTCCCATACGGAGGAAGTTTTCACTGTACGGTTCGCGAGGAAAGAAGCGGTTCTCATGAGCGCTTCTTTTTCTTCTCCGGATTCTTCCCAAACTATTTTATGTTTTTCTAAAAAATGAGTATTGGTGTTGCCTTTTACGAATTCAGAATGTTCCAAAATCGCTTTTAGATAATTCAAGTTTGTGATCGGCCCGAATACGATCGTTTCTTCCAGGCCTGCGATCAGATTTTTACGCGCTTCTTCTCTTGTTTTTCCGATCCCAATCACTTTCGCAAGCATCGGATCGTAATAGAGGGAAACTTCGGAGCCAGTCACTACTCCAGAATCCACTCTTAAGTTTTGGACCTCTGGGAATCTGGCGAGTTCTATCTTGCCGATAGAAGGTAGGAACTCATTCTCTGGATCTTCTGCATATAATCGAACCTCGATCGCATGCCCGCTCTGAGTTGGAGATTTTCCACCTGTGAGTTTTTCAATACTCACACCTTCTGCAATTCGGATCTGCCATTCCACCAAATCAAACCCGGTTACAGATTCAGTAACTGGATGTTCTACCTGTAATCTTGTATTCATTTCAAGGAAGTAGAATGCTCCATCTTCTCCCAAAATGAATTCAACTGTTCCAGCACCAATATAACCAATGGAAGAAGCGGCCTTAACAGCTACTTCACATATCTTTTGTTTCAGTTCGGAAGGCAAATTAGGTGCGGGAGATTCCTCCACTACTTTTTGGTGCCTTCTCTGGATGGAACATTCTCTTTCGAAAAGATGGATCACTTTTCCGGAAGAATCCCCGAACACTTGGACTTCTATATGTCTAGGATTTATAATATACTTTTCTAAGAATACTCTTGAGTCCCCAAAAGCGTTTCCTGCTTCTCTTTGAGCGGATTCTAATGCAGGCAAAAATTCTTCTTTGGAAAAGACACGTTTCATTCCTTTTCCACCGCCGCCGGCACTTGCCTTGATCATGATCGGAAATCCGATCCTCTCTGCTTCTTTTAGTAAAACTGGATGTTCTTGGGAGTCCCCTTCGTATCCTGGGACAACAGGAACTCCCGCCTTTTCCATAGCAGCACGAGATCTGATCTTGTCTCCCATAAGATCCACAGTTTCGGGTTTAGGACCTAAGAAAGAAATCCCTGCCTTAGAGAGTTCTCTTGCGAATTCGGCCTTCTCGGATAGGAACCCATAACCGGGGTGCACAGAATCTGCCCCGGTTTCTTTAATTGCTTTTAATATATTAGGAATTACTAAATAAGATTTAGAAGGTTCCGACTCTCCTAAATAAAAAGAAAAGTCCGCACCTTTTACGAACGGAGCATCTTTGTCCGCATCCGAATATACCGCCACGGTCTCGATGCCCAACCTCTTGCAGGTTTTCTGGATGCGGAGAGAGATCTCTCCTCTGTTTGCAATAAGTAGTCTTTTAATCACTTGGGTTTAGAAGAGACAGGTTCCCGCACTATTCCGACCTCGGAGTCCAATGCGATCTTTTCCTTGCTCATGGTTTCGTATAAGAAATCCCTAAAACTCTCCCAAGTCTCATGGGTCCAGGGTTCGTATCTTCCTATAAACTTGTATCCTACTTTAGCATACATAGGTTCCGTCTGGTAAGTTGTTATACCGGATTTTAACACCACCGCCACAGGGATCTTATTCTCAAAGGCGAGTTTAATCATCCCTTTTTGCATAGGTTGTATAATTTCAGAATAAGAATTATGACCTTCCGGATAAACTATATAAGAAGTTGTAGAAAGTCCTTTTATCAAATTACGAACGGAAACTGCGATGGTTGCTGCCTTAGAAGTTTCAAAAACCTGTGAACCCATCGCCTTCATCCACCAATAAGCGACTAAAGTTTTTTTAATCACTTGGTTTGCCAGATACGGTTTATTTACTACTAGGCAATCATAAGGAAAATCTATTTCGTTTATGTGATTTAAGAAGATCATATGACCCTTATCAGGGATCTGCATCTCATTCTTTATCATCAGATTCGTTTTGGTCATCTTGATCACTGCCGATCCCCAAGTTTTAGAACCTTTTAGAAAAGCGATATATTGCTTTTCTCTATTGCCTATGAGCGCATAAAAAATCCCTGCGATCATATTAGGAAATGCTACCGTAAGTACCAATCTTAAGGTTACGACATAGGTGCGTAATACCAGTTTACGATACTTCGGGGAAAACCTGCCCAAACGGCTTTCCATAAACTTGAGTGGATTCATGCGAACTATGCTTTAGTACCTCTCCGAACAAGGAAAGCAAATTCTTAGAAGTATTCAAAAGGAGAAACACGAATACAATAAGTCTTCTCGGACATAACTTACGATGTTCGCTTTAAGAAGAATAGGAATAGTAAATAAAAAAGCCCGTTCCCTTTTGGAAACAGGCCTTTTTATTTTTTCAGAAGAATGGAAAGATCTTATTTATTCGGCTGGCTTGCAGCTGCAGCTTGTTTTCTCTTTTGAGCTCCCGGAGGAATTTTATCTCCCAGAAGTTTTTTACGAGTCTCAGCATCCCAACGCAGATACAATTTATTGTCGATCTCGTCATCATAAACTCTACCTAAAATATCCACAGCGTCTCTACGATAATCGTCCGGAATTCTTTTATCGAATACAGGACTCATTCTATTATCCGCACGGACAAGAGGGTTGGTAGAGAAATCATAAGTAACTCCTTCTACGGAAACAACTTCACCTGGGGTGACCTCTCCAATCTCGTTGCGGGTCTCTTCAGTCTTAGCATCGGATCTTTGCAGATAGTAGTTATCATAAGGATACTTGAGTTTGAAAATATTCATCGCATTAGATCTTGCGTCCCTACAAAGATTGATCGCTCCTAAATACATTTCGATACGATGTTTTCTGTGCTCAGGCTGGAGTTTTTGGTGTTTCTCCAAATGTTTTTCTATCTTAAGTGCGTTATTACGAGCTTCCTTGGCTTCTCCCAAGAATTGATAACCTAACTCCATATTTTTTTCGATAGTGTATTTATTCACAACGTAATGGAATTCTCTCGGGTTGTACATCCTGCGGGTAGTAGGAGCTTCTCTATTCTCCTTGATATCCGCACGGATGTAACTTGTTTTTCCATATTCTACGGAAATATCCACAAGCGCTCTATCCATAGGATTGTTCGGATTTTTCTTTTCGATCGCAGTTTTTAGGATCTCTTCCGTTCTTTCCACATACGCTTGCGAAAGTTCTTCCAGAAGAAGTTCCATTCCAAGTTGGGATTCCAAAAATCTACGATAAGAATTTACGAAATTTCCTTCGAAGAAATACAGAAGACCTTCTTGGTACAATCTTTTTAGTTCTTTATATTTCGCGAGTCTCTCCCCATCCGCCTGGGCCTGACCCGTTCCGGAAGATTTTACCTCTCCCGGATAATTTTTTACGACCGGCTCTATCGCTCTTAAATAGGTTAAGAGCTCTATCCTCTTCTTATACGATTTCATAGAAACGGCTTCGCCGTGTAATAGAACTGGGGCGACTAACATCGCAATCATGAAAACGAGAAGTTTTTTCATTGGAGGACCTTTTCCTTACTATCTTCCTAAGAAGACCGGGTTCAACCCGAAAATCGTGCTTTTCTTCTTAGTCTATCGGTTAGAATACGGTGAGAATTGACGCTTCCGGCTCGATTTTTCCGGAAATTCTTCATATGACAGCAAGTGCATTAGCCCAAGGCAAAAAAATCTCGTTTAGGAACAAAGAGGATACGGTCTGCCCTATTTGCAGCGAGGTCCACCAAAGGGAAAGTATGTTCCAAGGGGGAGGAAGGCTAATTGCAGGCAAACTCACTCAGGAATTACGTCGCTTATATGAAAAAAACAAAAAATTCGGTAGGGTTTCCCCGAATGATTACGTTCTAAATGTTTGCCCCCGTTGTCTTTATACTGCATTTCCTAAAGATTGGTCCGGCCTGGATGCTGACGAACTCGCAAAATTGAGAGAATCCGCAGAGATCCGACGTAAAAATATTGAGTCCATCATGGGACCTACTGATTTTTACCAGGAAAGAAACCTGATCTTAGGTGCTGCATCTTATCTTTTAGCAATTGAATGCTACCAGTCCAGAAAAGTGACAGTAGCTCCTACACCTAAAAAGGCTGTCTGCGCAGTCAGAGGTGCCTGGTACTTCGATGACGTGAACACTGAGTTTCCAGGTATGGGTTACGACAAGATCCGGGACCTTCTCTACCAAAAATCCGCAGGCTGGTACACGGACACAATGGAAATCATGCAATCCGGTTCAGAGCCGGTGGATGCAGCTTCTTATCTACTCGGACCAGATACGGACAAAAACTGGGGATTTGACGGAGTCATCTATCTTTCCGCTTATCTCACAATGAAGTTCAAGGAAGAACTCGCATCGGATGCAGCCTCTAAACTGAATCTTCTGATCCGTGCCAAAAGAACTCTTTCTAGATTGTACGGCTCAGGTAAGGCGTCCAAGTCCAAACCGTCCGTCATCATCGATATGGCCAAAGAACTCTATGACGAATACAATAAGATCATAGAGGAAATGGGCGGAGAAAAATAAGAGAATTGTCTCTATCTTCTCCCCTTAGTCTTATTCCATCCCACTTTCTTTCCAGACTATGACAGAAGATCCTAGAAACTATGCCCTACTGATAGAATTCGATGGTGGATGTTTTTTCGGATACCAAAGCCAGAAACAATCTCCCACAGTTCAGGAAGAAATAGAAAAGGCGTTGGAAGTTCTTCTAAAAAAAGAAACCAGGATCTGGGGCGCGGGAAGAACAGACACTGGAGTTCATGCAAGGGGAATGATCGTAAACTTTAAGACTGATTCTCCTATTCCCAACCTGTCGAAGTTCCTACTTGGAATGAATGCGCTCACCGACCGGGGTCTGGCAATTCATGAGATCACAGAAGTTCCCTTCAATTTTAATTCTCAGTTTTCCTGTACTGCAAGAGAATATGAATACCTTTTAGTGAATGCAAGGTTCCCAAGACCTGTTTGGAAAAACAGAGCATTCTGGTACCAACATCGGATTGACGTTTCCCGCTTAAGAGAAGAACTGGAACTACTAAAGGGAGAGCATGACTTTAGAAGTCTGGCAAAAGCCACTTCGATGCGGAACCGTAGGAGCACAACTCGGGTCATCTATGATGCGAGCCTTTTAGAAAGTGAAGAAGAGCCCGGACTTCTTCGTTTACGGATCAAGGCAAACGGTTTCCTCCATAATATGGTCCGGATCCTGACCGGAACACTTTTTGAAATAGCGATAGAGAAGCGCAAAGAGACGAATATATTGAAAATACTTTCTTCCAAAGATAGAACCATAGCAGGGATCACCCTCCCCCCTTACGGATTGTATTTTCTAAAAGCGTACTACGATTCTTTCCCTCAGATTGATCGTATGTACCAAAGCAGGAAAGAATTCGGCGGAGTTTCCAGATGAAAAAACTACTGCCGATCGCATTTTTACTTTTTCCATGGGCACAAACATTCTCTTATCCCGACCAAGTGGATAATAAAGCTGTAAAATATCTGGGAGGAAACCCGGTTTCTCCTCCTATGGATTTTAACAAGATAGGAAATAGTTTTAAGAATGGAGAATTGATCCTTGCACAGGCAGGCGGAAATTTACCTTCTTCCGGACTTTCTCGCTCCGACAAAAAAGACGGCACTGACGACGAAGAATTAGAGGAAGAACTTCCTACATTCTATGATAATAGAAAACCGGAAATCGGCGCATGGGTTGGCGCTTCTAATCCATTCCCTGGATCAGAGGCTCAGAAATATTTGGATACCACCTTGGGTGGCGGATTTTTCTATAGAGTTCCTTGGCCATGGATCTTTTATGTGGAAGTAGGAGCCTCTTATTCCAATTATTTGTCCAGATCGGAAAGAGCGCTTACAACCATCCCGGTATATTCCGCTCTTTGTTATAAACTTCCTTTCGAACTTCCGATCACATTTATGTTAAAGGCAGGATTCGGAGAAACCTATGTGGTTGCAAGACCTGCAAACACTTCCCGCTGGAACGATACATTATACGCAGGATTCGAGGCAAGTTTTGTGGCAGGGAAGAAGATCCGGATCGGGATACGACTGGATTATAATAAAATTTATGAATCGGATTTGAATTCTCCTGCGGAAACAAAGTATCCTTACATAGGTCCTACTGTAGACCCTAGGTTGAATAACCCGTATTATTACAATAAAGTAGATACTGAATTTTTCCATTTCGGTTTAATGGTGAGCGTATTCTTATGATTTCCAAAACGAATCGTCTTCTATGTCTTTCTGCCTTTTTGTTAGCATTCGTTTCCGATTGTAAGGTAGGACATTGGGAAGGAAACGCCTCCGACAATCCTGTAGTCAGTACTCTTTTCAATAATAGAATGTTACTTCTGTTGAAAGGTACTTACGCAACAGATAGTCCTCTTGAATTTTCCGAATACAATAACGGGACTGGAAATGCGTATGAAGATCCGGCAGGTGATCCTACTTTCAACTTAGCAGGCCTTCCTAAGATGGCAAATCTTCCCATCTATGTAGATATAGGCGAGATACGTATTTCTTCCAAATACCAAGACGGTCTGAACAATCTTTCTCAGATCAGGACTGTTGCAGCCGCAAAAGCCTTCTGGGATAATATTGCTCCTAACAGAGAAGTATATTGTACCCAACCTTATACATTGAATGCAAACACCTGCCGATCTCTAAACGGCGAATTCAAAATGATCCAGTTCTTAAATGGAGAAGGAGCAGAATTCCCTTCTAACGATCCTACTTCAGGGACTTCTTCCGGACTTGCGAGTCAGTATTATTATACAGGAACTTATATCCGTTCCTTGGTTACCGGTTGGGGAAATTCACCTGGTGTGGACCTAACAAAGGTTACCTTCTTTGATAACTATGGCGTTTATGGATTTAATATAGTTCCAAGACTTGCTTATGCAGCCGGGACTACCGACAAGTCGGGTTATCCATTAGTATTCCCACTTCTCTATTCAGTCCAAGCCGGAGAAGCGGATATGGATTTTAAACCCGGATTCGAACCTTATATTTTCGAAGTAAGAATGAACCTTAAGGAAAACTTAATGGTGCATTCCATTAAGGCTGCAGACGGAAGTACTGCCGCGACTTTGATCTCTATCAGCGATTGGAAAGTGAATCACCAAGGCCAAACTGATATGGGCGGAGGGATTTTGTCCAGATCCAGGACAATTTATCCGAGTGGTGCATCTTCTTTGTCGATCACAGGCGGTTCTGGAAATTTAACTCATTACTTTGCGGTTTTCAGAGAAAATGAGACCAATATTCTAAGCAAACTTCCTTTAGCTGCAACTCCTGCAAGAAATGGTACAGTAAAGATAAAATACATCAATTCCGGAACTCATAAGTTGTATTGTCTGGCAGATACAGGAAACCTGAACGGTTTTCCAGATACGATCGTAGGAACTCCGCTCACATTTTCCGTTCCTGAGAACGGAAATATGAGCACGATATCTTTGTCTTATTCTTGTCCTTAAACTTTTCCTAATATTTCTTCCTGTCTTCCCATAAGTCTGACAGAAAGTCTAGGTCCGATCTCTTGAACGATCCTGGATGCAACGTAATTTCCCCATCTTGCCGCATTATCCGGAGAGAATCCGTGAGTAAGTCCATAGAGCACACCTGCTGCAAAACAGTCCCCTGCTCCCGTTGTATCCAGCAAGTTCTGAGCTGGAAATCCACCCACATGAATGATTGTTCCGTTTATCGATACAAACGCGCCGTTAGCGCTATCAGTCATCATAACATTTTTACAAAGTGAAGAAATAAATTTTAAAGCATCTTCTTTGGATTCAGTAGCAGCAAGCGCTTTTGCTTCCTCTGCATTACAAAAAACTAAATCACAATATTCTTTTGTAAGTCTTAAAAAATCCTCTCTCGAACGATTTACGCAGAATGGATCGCTGAAAGTAAATGCGACTTTCACTCCCGCTTTTTTAGATTCTTCCATTGCGAGAAGGCAAGCTTCCTTGGTAGAAGGTCCGTCCCAAAGATATCCTTCCACGTAACTATAGGAAGAAGCCTTCAGTTTATCCAAATCCAAATCTTGCTTGGTCAAAGTGGAAGAAATGCCCAGGTGAGTGAGCATTGTTCTTTCAGCGTCAGGAGTTGTGAGAATTACGCAGGTTCCGGTATGTCCTTCTTTGGAAGGAGGAACTTCAAATAAGATCCCGGCCTTCTCCATGTCCTGTTTGTAAAATTCTCCGTAAGTGTCCTCGCTTACTTTTCCGGTGTAAATTCCAGTTCCTCCGGAATTGGCGAGAGCGATCATTGTATTTGCGGCGCTTCCACCTGATCTTAATTCTTTTTTATGCCCGTCTAAAGCGGTAAGAACCCCACCCTGCACTTCCGCGTCCACCAGGGTCATAATCCCTTTATTCCAGCCCATTTTTTGTAAAAAAGAATCTTCGGTAGGGATTAGAATATCCACAAGTGCGTTCCCTATTCCGAATACGTCGTAATGTCTCATTTTTTCTCCGATATTAAATATGAATAAAACGTTATGGGCCTTTGCGTGTCCATTCTATCAATTCCCATCCATTCCAGGAGGTCTCATATACAGATTTACCTCCTACTTGAGAAGACAGTAGTTCCAGAAATTCTTCCTTTCTTTCTGTGATCACGCCGCTAAATAAAAAATGATCCGTATGAAGTCCTGCGATCTTTTCCATATTCGCCTTTAAAACAGCGAAAGTAATATTTGCCACGCATAGATCGAATTTTTCGGAAGAAACTTGCGGATGATCGAATCCTCCTTCTTCTACCACTAAAACTTGATCCGAGATCCCGTTTTCGTCCCTATTAAATGTAGAAGAACGTACTGCATTAGGGTCTATATCCACAGCTATAATTTTAGATGCGTCTAATTTTGCCGCTGCCACGGACAAGATCCCGGAACCTGCGCCAATATCTGCGACCTTCTTTCCTTTCAGATCTATGGAGCCTAGTCTGGACAAAACCAAACGAGTGGTTTCGTGATGTCCTGTTCCAAAAGCAAGCCCTGGGTTTATATATACTGGAAGAGAACCTTCTTGTTCTAACTTTTTGTTTTTTTCCCAATCTTCTTTTTCCCAGGTAGGCACTACCCAGAAAACTCCGACTGAAAACGGTTTGTAAAATTCTTTATAGGCTTCTTCGTATTCTTTTGTTTCTATCCATCTGGATTCAGCAAATGAATCTCCAGGGGCGACCGTTTGTAAATAGATCCAAATTTTGGCTTCCGATTGAATATCGTCTTCCGCCAGATACACTCTGATCGGAGTATTGTCAGAAATAATTTCTTCGCCGGGCTTTCTGGGTTCTTCTCTATCGAATAGGATCTCGTAATATCCTGCAACCTGCCATTCGTCCAAGTACGCGGAAAACTCTTCCGCAAAATCTTTCGGAATGGAAACTCTGATTTCTTTATATTTCAACGGATTATCTCTGGAACCGATTGGGGATGTTCTTCTTTATTTATTTTATAGATCTTTTCTTCTTTCATATACACTCTTCTGTCTCTCACGATCCAGACCCAGATCCCTACGAATAGTGCCGTCGCCGCCCAATGTCCGAAACGTCCAACAGGGATCACAAAAAAATCGAACAGCCCATGTTGAACCACTGCGAGTAAAAATCCGGAAAGAATGTACCAATACTTTTCCGGGATTTGTCTTTTATTACTTTTGATCAGACAGAGCGCAAAACAAAGATTGATGAGCAAATGTGCATTCGAAGATTTCAATGTTCTTAAAATAAAAGTGTGGATCCGATCATCTTCTTTCGCGGTTAGAATATAATGATAGTTTTCTATTCCGGCAAAACCTAATGCTACAAATCCACCCACTAAAAATGTTTCCGGAAGGAATTCCTTCTTCTTCCAATCATAAGCTAATGTCAGAGATAATGCTACGATCAGAAGAGATTTACATAATTCTTCCATCATTCCTGCTTTCACAAATGCGAGAAATGCGGTCTGAGATAGAATCGATTTTGCTACCTTAGTGTTGATCTCGGTTTCGGGCCAAATCCAGGCGCTTGCTCTAAGTACCAATTCAGTAGAGATCCAACCCAAAAGTAATGCGAAGAATATTATAAAAAAGAAACGTTTTTCTCTGCCTGTATCAGGTTGAGTATAGATAATATAAAATCCCCAAGGGAAAATACTTGCGATCGCAAGAAGAATTACTTCTAAACTCATAATTCCTCCATATAACGACCGTCGAACATATTCACAAGTTCTTGTTGTAAAGGAGTCGGCATCGCTTTTGCATCCAAAGGTCCGTTCCAGAAAAGTTCGGTGACTCGGATATATCCTTTAGTTCCAGGAGGAGGCATCATTGGAGATAAGTTCTCTATCAACTCCAAGGTTCTTTGGTCTTGTTCAGGATAAGGAGAATTTTGTACAAGTTCCACATCCACAACTTCTCCGTCAGGAGTGATCGTATAAGCTACAACACAGGAATAATTTCGAGGAGCGCTTCTCCAATAATCCATAAAAGATTCGAACGTTCTCATCTTCGCGGAAATATAATTAGAATATGTAGGAGGAAGTTTTTTACCTTTGATCTTTTTAACTTCTCCCTTCACTCTTCCTTCGTCAGAAGGTTTTTCCTCGGGGATTTTTTCACCTTGAGTGCTATTAGGCGTGTCCGTTCCGGTAATGACCCCACCGTTCAGTCCTTTCACCTCGTCCGGAAGATTCGGATCTATAAAATAAAATTCAGCA
The DNA here is from genome assembly GCF_002811475.1 of Leptospira hartskeerlii. Classification (NCBI taxonomy): domain Bacteria; kingdom Pseudomonadati; phylum Spirochaetota; class Leptospiria; order Leptospirales; family Leptospiraceae; genus Leptospira; species Leptospira hartskeerlii. The sequence continues at coordinate 75,986 of NZ_NPDL01000007.1, read as the reverse complement.
TGATTCTCCGGCGTAAAATGATCTGTCGGACGGGACTTACTTTCTTTTTGGAAAGCGATCGTCGTTGGCATAAGTAAGATCAAACAGATCACTATTAAGTGAACAAGAACACTCAATCCAAGATTGTTTTCGAAGCCTGGGCTCAAACCCAAGAGCGGAGTTTGAGAACGGAAGGATTTCCGAAGTAACCATCCGGAAAATACGTTAATTAAAACTAATGTAGTTAGGATCGCAGACCAAACCCAAATAGAAGAAGCAACTTCGAAAAACTTTTTATCTGAGAGCCCAGGCTTCAGACCTAAACTTGCCAAAAAGCGGATCCCCAGAGCAGGTTCCCACCAGGAAAAGAAGAATGTAGCGAATAATAATAACCCGAGCAAATACACGAACAGGATCGGAAATCCTTTCCATAAACGCCCGGTGTAAATGTGTCCCCAACCGGCTAAGATCCCATCTCGTACTTTCGCGTTCTTACGTTTTCTGGCAGAGGTAGGCAGATCACCTTCTTCCTCCGCAAACGAATCTCTAGTCTGTCTTACAAACCAAGCCCAAGGTCTGCGGAATAAGAAGAATGGTCTTTTGCCGGATAAAAGTTCTGCGAGTCCGATCGCAGTAAAAAAGAAGATCCAGACACTTTCCGAAAAGACTGCGAATGTAGCCATCTTCGCCCGGAATGTATCTGAATATGTTAAATAATGAGTGAATAGAATTAAACAGAATACTGTTAGAAAGACTATGACTGGATTTAAAATAAGAGGTCTCGGATCTTCCGGTCTTAATCTTTCTCGAATATGTTTTGCCTGAAGGAAAAATACAGCGAGCCCTAGGAAGAACATTAGGGTCAATACAGTAAAGCCGAATGCACTTGAATCTTCGGAGCTGAGCAGAACAAATGCGGAAAATATCTCTTCCGCTTTGGGGAAAATTAGAAATAGAAGTTCGAGAGAGAATAAAAATAGTCCTAAGACCACTTGTAGAAAAACGGAATGGAATGCCGGCCTCCGGACCCTATCCTCTTTCGGGAATAGGAAGATGACTCCCAAAGGAAAAAAAATGCCGAACCCAATCATGGAAATAGGAGAGGTCCAAGAGAGAAAATTGATCCCCCAAAAGACTAATTTTTCCTTCTGCGAAATTTCCTTTTTCATTCCGAATATCCTTGTCCATTGGACCCTAGCTAGTTCCGGAAGCAAACAAGAATTGAAGGAATTCCTACGAATTTAATACTTTATCACGAATCCTATTCGAGAATCCTTGGACCTATGGAGAAAAAAGAAACCTTAGATTCCTCTCTCAAGGATATTGTATCCGTTTGTAAAAGAAGAGGATTTGTTTATCCCGGATCTGAAATTTACGGAGGACTTTCCAACACCTTCGACTATGGCCCTTACGGAGCCGAACTTCTCCATAACTTAAAAAGACTCTGGTGGAAACATTTTGTCCACTTGAGAGAAGACGTTGTCGGATTGGATTCTTCTATCCTTCTCAACCCGAAAGTATGGGAAGCATCCGGACACGTTTCTAATTTTAACGACCCACTCATTGATTGTAAAAATTGTAAAACTCGCATCAGAGCGGACAAATTTTTGGAAGACCAAAAAGGAGAAGGTGCCGCAACAGGATTGACCCTGGAAAAAATGAACGAGGTCATCAAGGCAGGAAATTTTGCCTGTCCGAATTGCGGTAATAGAGGTACATTCACTGAAGCAAGGGACTTCAATCTAATGTTCAAAACTTCTCATGGAGCTTCCGCAGAAGATTCACAAGATATTTATCTTCGTCCGGAAACCGCCCAAGGTATTTTTATCAATTTTAAGAACGTTATCTCCACCACCAGGAACAAGATCCCATTCGGTATCGCTCAAATTGGAAAATCATTCCGCAATGAGATCATGGCAAGACAGTTCGTATTCCGTACGAGAGAATTCGAACAAATGGAGATGGAATTCTTCTGCGAACCAGGCACCCAAAAAGAATGGTTCTCTCATTGGGTGGACTACTGTGTTAAATTTTTAACGGATCATCTGGGTTTAAAAAAAGAAAACCTGAAGATCAGAGAACATGAGAAGGAAGAACTTTCCTTTTATAGCGAAGCCACTTCCGACATAGAATACAAATATGGATTCGGATGGGGAGAACTTTGGGGAATCGCTTCCAGAACGGATTATGATCTTTCCCAACATGAAAAATTCTCCGGAGAAGATCTGAAATACCAAGACCAAGCTGCTAACAAAAAGTATATACCTTATGTGGTAGAACCTGCACTCGGCTTAAATCGTTTATTCTTAGCGGTTGTTTCTGACGCTTATGCAGAGGAAAAATTGCCGGATGGAGAAACAAGAACTGTTCTACGCTTTGCTCCTCAGGTCGCTCCTGTGAAGATAGGGATTTTTCCACTCATGAAAAAAGACGGACTTCCTGAACTCGCAAAATCGATTTATGCAAATCTATCTTCTTTAGGGAATTTAGAATACGATGAAGGCGGCGCTATCGGAAAAAGATACCGCAGACAAGATGAGATCGGAACTCCATATTGTATCACAGTGGATTATGATTCTTTGACGGACAAATCCGTTACTGTAAGAGAAAGAGATAGTATGTCTCAAGAAAGAGTTTCAATCGATTCTTTGAAGTCTTACTTTGCAAATAAAATCCTTTAATTCAAGGATTGTAGTTTCGAATATCGTCTCTACATTCTTGTCCGAGAATTAAAGGACTCGCTGGATTAAAATTATCGACCTTGGTGTCGCTTAAAGCCCAGAACATTCCACAAGTTTCATTCGTGCAATGATTTCCATGTTCCGTATCTTGGTGGGAAGAATATAACGGGATCCCGGCGTTCACGAGTCCAAGCGCATGCCCAAGCTCATGAGTCACAGTCATTTGCTCGGCCTTTTTTACCTTATCCGGTGAAATACCTGCAAACTGCTCTATCATATCTTTGAATACAAAGATCACCGGAGGCCCGATCCCTAAAGCTCCTGAAATTGTGACTGCAATCACGCCAGGCGCATCGGCCAACTGCCCTCTGATATAAACGATAAAGAAACTAGTAGATTGAAAATCGGAAGATTTCTTTCTGTATTTTGGCACCAGATCCAAGAGTTGGTTCACACTCCAAGTGGATCTGTTTTGGTTCGGGATCTCATTCATCTCGGAAAGGTCGCTAGGCACAGTGATCGAAACTGAATAACCTCTGTCTGCAAAAACGTCCTGCATATTGCTATCTGTCACATTCCAAACGCTGGTACCACCGATCGTATAATTCCCGGTAAAAGGTTCCGCATCCGTTTCATAAGCAACTTCCAAATCCAAAGATCTGACTGTGGAAAAATAAACGGAAGAACGATCCGGGTCCGTTAGAATGAGATAATCCAAAGTGATATATCCCAAAACTGCAGGTGGCAGTTCCGATTTACCATTTTCGCAATTGATAAATGAGAAGAAGGATAGAATTATAAGTGCTCGAAAGATCATTTTGCCTTCGTATTAATAACAACCGGAATCGTTTCTTTTTTTATTTATTTGCAAAAAGAAGAGAAACTTCTCTTCTCAACTATAAAAAATACTCCACAAACTCCGGTCATTTGCAAAGTTTTATTTTAATGTCTGAGAAACTTTTGGAGATACGACCAATCCTCCCCCAAAATAGGGAGGCTGCAATTGAATTAGTAAATCAATTTTTCAGAATGGTCAATAAACTCCCCTTAGATGGAATATTTAAGATCCGTCCTAGAGCCGCCGCTAAAATGGTGGACATCTACCTAAAACTCAGAGCCACAGACAAAGTATTATTTATCGGCGGATTTGTAGAAGAAGAACTTGTCTCTCTCCTAATCGCAAGAGTGGAAGAAAAACCATATCTTATTGAGGAGAAGAACTTATTCATAGACCTGGCTATTACCAAACAAGGTAAAAGAAAGTCCGGCTATATGAAACCTCTCGTAGAAGAAACGTTCCGATATGCAAAAGAAAAAGGTATCTTAGCTGTAGAATTAAGAGCAATTTCTGAGAACGAGGGCGCGGTTGAATTCTGGAAGAAAATGGGATTCGATCCGTTCTATGTGAGATTCAGGAAATCCGTGTAGGAACTCCAACATCGAACAAAGATCGCCCCCACCCTGCATTGGGATTGGGGGGAGTGGCCCGTGGGAAAGCGCTTTCTCTCTTATCACGAAATCCTACCTCAGTCAACAAAATCTTCTTCTTCAAATCCGTGTAGGAATTCCAACATCGATCCCTAAAATGAAAAAGGGATCCTTTCAGATCCCTTTTCTACTTTAGAATTTTAGAAAATTCTTATTGGAATAAGCGAAGCAATAATCCGCCGTGTTGTACGAAAAATTCCGCAAACACTAAGCTTGTGATCGCCATCAACTTAATCAAAATATTGATAGAAGGACCGGAAGTATCTTTTAAAGGATCTCCTACGGTATCACCTACAACTGCGGCCTTGTGTTGGTCTGAACCTTTTCCACCGGCAGCTTTTTCGATATATTTTTTAGCGTTGTCCCAGCCACCACCAGAGTTTGCAGAAGAGATTGCAAGAACCACACCTGCTACCAATGCTCCAGCTAAAACACCGGACAAAGATTTAATTCCGAATAAGTAACCTACTACGATCGGAGTTAAAAGAACTAAAAGTCCAGGAAGGATCATTTCTCTTAACGCCGCAGTGGTGGAAATATCCACACATCTTTTGTAATCAGGCTTTGCTTTTCCTTCCATGATCCCTGGGATCTCGCGGAATTGTTTTCTTACTTCTTCTACCATGTCTACAGCAGCTTTACCTACTGATTTCATAGTCATAGCAGTGAAAACGAATGGAAGCATAGCTCCGAAAAGTAATCCGCCGAAAACTTCCGCGTCTAGGATATCGAGACCAGTAGTTTTAGTTCTGGTAATGAATGCAGCAAACAATGCTAAGGAAGTAAGAGCAGCAGAACCGATCGCAAATCCTTTTCCGATAGCAGCAGTAGTATTACCGGCAGCATCTAAGGTATCCGTACGATTACGAACTTCTTTTCCGAGTTCCGCCATCTCAGCGATACCGCCCGCGTTATCCGAAACCGGACCGTAAGCGTCGATAGTCAATCCGATTGCAATAGTGGAAATCATTCCGAGAGCAGCAATTGCGATCCCATACATTCCCGCCAAAATATTAGCAGTAACGATCGTGATAACGAGAAGGATCACAGGAACCACAGAACTTTGATAACCTAAAGCAAGTCCGTAGATGATGTTTGTAGCAGCTCCAGTTTTAGAGGCATTCACCACTTCTCTTACAGGTTTATAAGAATGAGAAGTATAATACTCAGTGATCAAACCGATGAACATTCCCGAGAACAAACCTACAACCAATGAAATGAATACATTCCATTTACCGATTGTTTTGCCCGCGATCTCGAAAGAATCCACCATGTATTTATCAGTTACAAAATACATGATCACACCTACGATCAGAGTAGAAACCCAAAGTTGGATCTTTAGGACCTTCTCCACATTTCCTCCTTCTTTCACGGAAGCGATGAAGGAAGTTAAAAGAGAAGCTGGGATCCCGAAAGCGGAGATCAAAAGTGGATATAAAAGAGCGTCAGTATTTCCGGAAAGAGCAGTAGCAGTCGCACCGATCACAAGAGCGGCACAAGTAGCCTCAGCGCAGGAACCAAAAAGGTCAGCACCCATACCGGCAACGTCTCCCACGTTATCTCCCACGTTATCCGCGATAGTCGCAGGGTTTCTAGGATCATCCTCAGGGATTCCCTTTTCTACCTTACCAACCAGGTCGGCACCAACGTCGGCGGCTTTGGTGTAAATTCCTCCGCCCACTCTTCCGAAAAGAGCCACAGCGGAACCACCCAGACCGAAACCGGCCAGAGATTCCATAAGGAAAAGAGTTCCTACGTTTTGGAATAAATGAGTATAAAGCAGGAAAAGTCCGATCATTCCGGAAACTGCAAGACCAACCAACCCGAAACCCATTACCGCGCCAGAATCGAAAGCAACTCTGAAAGCCTTGGTCATGGAAGTTTTAGCAGCTTGCGCAGTACGAACGTTTCCGATGGTCGCGATCTTCATTCCGATAAAACCGGAAAGGCAGGAGATCAGGGCCCCTGACACGAAAGCAATCGCAGTAAACAACCCGTCGTTAAAATCCGGAGTTTCCGGATTGTCCAAAAGGAAGAAGATCAGAACTGCCATAAAGGCGATGAAGAGAGAAATGGTCTTATATTCTCTCACTAGAAAGGCCATAGCGCCTTCGGAGATTGCGGAAGAAATTTCGATCAATTTCTTGGATTCTGCATCCTTTCCGCCCTCAGTTCCGATTTGGATCCTGGTGACCTTCAATGCGTATACTACGGCGGTCAAAATAGCCAGGAAGGCAAAAGCCAGAATAATGGTTACCGAATTCATTCAGGGAAACCTCTTGTTTTTTTTTAAAATTTCCGATGGATTAAAAAGATGGGAACTGTGTTAGCCAAAGCTAAGGAGAAGACCACAGGGGGCTGCCACTGATGACACGTACACTTTCCATTTGGTTCTTTTTAGTTATTTGCACTATAAAATCGGTCCTGGCCTTGAGTTCAACCTTTTCTTGGGAAGAGCTGATCCAACAGGCAGGGGAAGAAGCGGCAAGAGGCAGATACCAACAAGCGTTAGAAAAATTACAGATCGCTGACGAAACAGGAGAGCCGAGAGACTTCCGTTACTATTGGATTTTAGGAAAATCCCAAAAAGGAAAGGGGGAAGAATTAGAAGCACTCAAAAGTTACGAAACAAGCCTTCGATTCAATCCGGACCAAACCAAATTATTGGAAGAAATGACGGATCTATATGATTCTCTCAGATTTCCGGACAAGGCGTTGAACACTGCTCGGGTATTATTATCCAGAGATCCTGAAAATAGAGATCTCAGATACAAGGCATTACTTTGGTCTTCTCGCATCGGAGATTTAGAATATTTTAAAGCAACTTTAAAAGAATTAGAATCTACCAATCCATACCTAGCGGAAGAACAAGCTCTATTGGATGAGATCTCAGGTTTTCAAAAAGCGGGAAAAATAGACGACTCTATCGCAAGATGTAAAAGATTCCTCCCCTACTTCCCCAGAAACAAAAACCTGCACAGGCTTTGTGTCTTATCCTATAAATCTAAAGATTCCAATTTATATGAAGAAGGACTACTCCAAAGAGCGAATATTTTTAGAGATGAACCGATCTTTCATCATATCTTAAGTATGGAATATCTGGACCAGAGAAGATTCATTGAATCTGCGGCATTAGCAAGAAGAGCGCTCCTACTTTCTCTCAGAAAAAATCTTTTTCCGGATAAGGACTATCTTCTTCCTTTAAGAAGATATTATATACAAATAGGATCAGACTCTGGGATCTTAGGAACGGAACTTTTAGAAGATATTATCCGCACCAAAAAAAGCCCGAGCTTAGAGGAATGGAACGTACTACTCAAACATTCTTCTTTCAGTTGGGAAGTATTGGTATTTGCGCTCAGATCCGTCGCTGAAACAGAACCAGAGGAATCTGCACTTATCATTTCCAAAGAATGGAAAGACATGTATAAGAATCTAAAAGTCGGGGAACTGGAGAAGGACCTTTCCAGATATGCGGGACCTTACAGCCTGGACAAAACTTTTCAATTCTATTTGGAAACCGGTTATTCTCTCTCGGAAATGGAATGAGTTTTCAAATAGAATCCTTGCCTCTCTAAACCCGGACATTTCTAATCATTTTCACATCAGGAAAGACGCATAACTTATATGAGAGCATTTATTTTTATCCCAGCGATCCTTCTACTTTTCTCAAATTGTATTATTAACTACACCGATTTTCCTAAAAGAGAATTGAAGGAATTAAAATCGGATCCCTCTATCCAAAAAGACCAAGATCGTATCCAATTTTTGATCAGCAGATTTCCAGGATTGAGCAGAAATGAACCTGAGGTCAGAAAAGCACTTTCCGAAAAAGGCTGGAAGGAAGTCGAAAATTATCCTCCTGAAAATGGATACTATATAGATATGAAATCTTCCCAAAAAGATCCATCTTTAACTGCGATGATCTTTTTGTATCTATCCTACGCTACTTTTACTATTCTTCCTTCTTATAGCGGAAAGGACGGAGCAAATATTATATTTACCGTATATAAGGATAATGTCGTCTGGAAAACTTTCGAATATGAAATCACCAGAAAAGCATTCGTATGGATACTTACTCTGCCTGTTCTGTGGTTAAACTATACATGTCCTACAGAGCTGGAAGCTTATCAGGCAGTGATAGATCAGTTCGAGTCCGATCTATATTCTTCCAAACTATAATTTAAAGTGCAGGAGCGTTAGGGTCCAAAAGATATTCAATCATCGCAAGTATCCTTTCCGGAGGCATAGGTCTAGTAAAATAATGATCGTTCCGAAAGGAAGGATAGACCAAGCTCCCAGGTTGGATAGTATCCGACAAAAGAATGATCCCATCATTCGGGCCGTAACTCATTAAGAAATTATAATACGGACGAGCCCGTTCCGTAACATGACGAAAAAGTGGAACTCCCACTAAATTGATCATTTTGATCCCAGAAGGAAGTTTCCAATCCCTATCCAAAGGTGCATCTTGCCCTTTTCTGATGGATAAAAATCCGGCCCAATCATAACCTTTGAAGAAAAAATAACTTCTAACTTCCAATTTGGTCCAAAAATCATTTAGGATCCCTTCTATCATTCTGGAACCTTTTAAGATCCCGCCAATACTATACCAACCCTTGACTTTCTTAAAATAAGGCTCGTTTCCACACCTTTCGATCGCCATTCTAAAATCGGATGAACCTTTGCTGGGAGAAGCAACAATTACAATTTCTTCCGGGTTAGAAACTTCTAAGTACTCGCAGATGATCTTTGCATTCTCACGCACATCACCAACCTGCCCGATCGGGATCAGATCGGAACGTATTCCGACAGAAGCGACCATCTTGCGAATAGAAGCCCCATCAGCTCCCACACTTGGATTGTCCGCATAGAACATTCCAGGCACCATCGCGAGCACTATCTTTTGGGAAGAAAAGTCGGGACGTTTCGCGGAGAATTCCTTTTCCTTCTTATCCAAATACTCTAAAAACTTTTTATTCTTTGGATCATTGATAATTCTATGATAAAAAATCGCAGCACCCTTATCAATATCCTCAGTCTCTTCCGAAACTTTTAAAAGATTTTCCTCAGTCAATTTATCTAGTGAGCTTAACTCAAGGTACGACTTCGAGGCCCAATCCAAGTATGCCTTTTCGTCCTCGCAAAGATTTTTGACACGATATGCAGGAGTATCGCAGGAAACTTTTTTCATTTCCGGACCTCCATCGGAAACCTTCAGATCTCCGTCTGCCCTTCCGCTACAAAAGTTAGAAAAAACGAATATAGAAAATAATAAAAATACTTTAGAACGCCAGCGGATCATATTTTGGGATTTCATCTAAGAAGGAAATACGAAGGGAGAAAATTTAGGAAATAGAAAAAAGGTCGCATAAAATTAAAATTTACGCGACCCTTAAAAACCGTTTCCCTGAACGATCCAAATGGATCAATTCGGAAACAATTCGATAGTTTTGTTCGTTATAAAACGAACTAAGAGATGATTAATCTCCGTAAGCTATCGTACAGTTGGAAACGTAAACGGATCCAAGAACGTTGGATCTGTTGAAATCAATGGATTTAACCACTTTGATCCCGCCTTTTTTAGCAGCAGCTTTAATACCTGCATCACCTGTAGCGATCAATGCTAAAATAGAAGATGCACAAGCTTCTCCTGATTTTTCACCGATTCCATCTTTTTGAGAGTTGTCTCTGTTGAAGATGGTCGCGTTGTCGGTTACGTTGGTGTATAAAGATCCGTAAACAATTGGAAGGCAATTGGATACAGAAACCAATACTAACGCAGCAGCTAATAACATGATTTTTCTCATCGAATCTATCTCCGTGACTATATTACTTTTTTGTTTATTTTCGCTTAGTTTTGCGTGATGTTTTTGATCCGAAAATTTTTCGGCAAGATATAAAAACATAAGAAAGGAACGTCATACCTTCTTTAAAAAATTTTCAAAGGTAAAAACTTAAGAGAGGATCATCTTTTTGAGAAGATTCGAGTCAAGATTTAAAAAAAGAAAAATAACAAAAAAACTACAGAAGTAGTATTCCAAATGGGTGACAAAAATCATGCAAAAAGTTTTATCCTAAGTTTCCGCAAATACGGACAGAGACTTCCAAAAATTTTTCCGATTATCCGCGATTTTGCGAGCAAACAAACCACAAAGCAAAAAATTCTTTCCAAAGAGAGAACTTTTCCGTTATCGCGAAGGTGAATATTGCGTTTTCTTTAATTCTGGTTGACATCTATTTCCGAAGGAATTTTATATTTTCCAACTAAAAAGGAAGGAGAGGTTCGTTTATGAAAAAAGAACTTCTATCGATAGGATTAGTCGGATTACTCTGCTTGTCCTCGGGAATTTCAGTCTCCGCCGCAGATTACGGTGTAGCCGGCTGTGGGCTTGGATCTCTGGTTTTTAAAGAGAACAAAGGCGGCCAACAAGTTTTAGCAGCCACTACCAACGGTACTTCGGCAAACCAAACTTTCGGTATCACCACCGGAACTTCAGGATGTGCTACCGACGGATTAGTCCATAAAGAAAAAATGCAGGAAGTATTCGTTTCTCTTAACTTCAATTCTTTGGAAACAGAAATGGCCCAAGGAAGAGGAGAGAAGTTAGAAGCACTTTCAGGACTTCTAGGCTGTTCCACAAACGGAATCGCTCAATTGGGAGAATACACTAAATCCAATTACGATGTATTGTATACCCAAGAGACCACTCCTTCTTCTTTACTCAGCGCGGTAAAAGACGGGATCAGAAAAGACTCAGCACTTTCTAAGAGCTGTAAAATTTAAGGAGATAACTCATGAAAAGAATATTAGCAGTATCTCTATTTCTCGCTTTAGTAGCTTCTCCACTTTACGTAGCTTCCGCTAAACACGGCGCTGCAGGATGTGGTTTAGGTTCCATCGTGATCTCCGAGAACAAAAAAGTTCACCAAGTGATCGCGGCTACCGTAAACGGAACTCTTGGAAACCAGACTTTCGGGATTTCCACAGGGACTTTAGGATGTGAAACCAGCGGTTTTACCCAAAAACAAGTCGAGCAACAGATCTTTGTTCACATGAACTTCCAATCTTTGGAGCAAGAATTTGCTAAAGGTTCCGGTGAAAAAATGGAAGCTTTCGCTTCTTTGATGGGCTGTTCCGATATGGGAACTTTCGGAAAAGTAGGAAAAGAAAAATTCTCCGCACTTTTCGACCAAAATACTCCGGATTCCTTTTTGGAAAAAATGAGATTCGAAGTAGCAACCAACTCCGCTTTAGTCGGAAGTTGCAAAATCTGATCGATATACACCTTTTAATTAAGGTTAATTCCCTTCTCCTTTCGGAGAAGGGAATATTCCTCCAATCTAAAACTTTAAGTGCTAGTTAGGCTCCATTCTTTTTTTATAATATTCTTTCTATTCTCTATCTTCGGGACTTTTAGCTCTGCCTATGCAACGAGTACGGAAAAGATCCAGGAATACCAAAAGTTGGCCGAGACCAAAAAACTTTGGGAAGATAGATACTGGATCCTTCTATTACATTATACTAAGACCACATTCGGGAACTGGGTGAGCGAAGCGGACTCTCCTTCTTTTTTTCTTTCCGGAGAAGGAAGACAAAATCCGCAAGAAGAGCTTCTTTCCTCAATCGGAGCTTTTATGACGGACATCTCCCCTCCTCCCGAGGATAAAAATTGGATGCATCCTGCATGTAAATTTCCGGAAAGAAAAAGATGGATCCAAGAAAAACTTTCCATTCCGGATGCCGATTTTGCAAAAGTAGATTGTTCAAGATTCGAGAAATGGTTCTCAACTTTGGACCCGAAGGGTGCGAAGATCATATTCGCTTCTTATTATATGAATGCTCCTGCTTCTATCTTTGGTCATACTCTTTTAAAATTGGACTCAGGAGATCCAAATCGAAAAGAAATTTTAGAATATTCCGTAAACTATGCGGCTAACGCAGATCCTGAGTCTACGAATGCAATTGTGTATTCCATATTTGGCTTGTTCGGCGGATATCCCGGAACATTCTCCTTATTTCCTTATTATGTTAAAATTGCAGAATATAACGATATGGAAAGTAGAGATCTTTGGGAATATGAACTGGATCTAAAAGAGGAAGAAGTCAGAAGAATGACAAGACATCTCTGGGAATTAGGTACCGCTACGTTCGATTATTATTTCCTAGACGAGAATTGTTCTTATCATCTATTTTCTTTGATAGAAGTAGCAAGGCCTAGTCTTCATCTCAGGAACAAAGCTCCGTTTGTGATCCCTGGAGATACTGTTAAAAAATATATAGAACAGGCTGGTCTTGTAAAGGATATCAAATATAGGCCTTCTCTACATAGTAAAATTATACAAAAACTCAGAAAGATGAACGAGGATGAAATAGATCTTTATAAAAATGTAATGAAGGATGGGAATATCTCTCTTTTGACAAATAAAGAACCTGATCCTAAGATCAGAAAGTCTTTTCTTTCAGATACTATCTTGGATTCATTTCGTTATAAAAAAGCGGAAGGTGATTCTCCTAAAGAATGGGACCAGACCTACAAACAATTACTCTTGTTCAGAAGTAAACTTCCGACAGACTATGAGGATTCCGGATATTCTCCGATTACACAAAGTCCTCATGTGGGCCACGGCAGTTCCGCATTGTATAACGAAGTCGGAACGTCTAACTTAGGAAATTTTATAGGCTTCGGTTATAGGGCGGCGGTTCACGATCTTTTGAATACGGACCAGGGTTATATTCCGAATTCCTCCGTGGATTATTTTTCTCTCAAGGCAAGATATTACCAAGATTCAAAAAAACTACATCTGGAAGAGTTCCATATAATTCGAATGCTTTCCCTAACTCCTTATAATTCTTTGGGTCGTTCCGTTTCTTATTTTGTGGATTCTGGAGCGGATTCTTCCGTGTATGAAAAAAAAGGGAACAAAGAAGACAGAAAACTATTGGAATGGCAGGCCCTACTCCGACCTGAAGATCTATCTTATACTCTTTATAGATTGGATGATGTTTCTAAATCGGAAAAATATGAAAGAGTCACAAATGCAAACGTAGAAACCACTTTCGGTTATAGTTTTCAGGACCAATTTTCAGATGGACCGAAACGTTTTTTATTTTCCGCTCAGGCAGGAGCAAAAGTAAGATATAACGGTAAATATGATACGAATGCAGTTGTGGCTCCTCAGATCGCGGCTTATTGGATCGCCAATTTCGATTCTTTTAAAGCGGTGCTATCTTTGCATTATTATACTTTTTCAGTCTATGGGATCCCGGACGATTATAAGGCACAATTAGGATTTCGTTATGCGATCCATGCCAATCACGAATTGAGATTAGAGGCAAAAGCCCAAAGGAATTATAATGAAGCCAGCTTCTCTTACGTATATCAATTTTAAATATATATTATATTCTATTTTTCTTTTTCTTATGTTAGGAAACTGCTCTTCCATGCTATTTCATCCAACAAGAGAAATGTATATTCCTCCTGAAAAAATGGGATTCCAGCCAGAAAAAATCTCCCTCCAAATGAAAGACGGTACAAATATTAAGCTTTGGATCTTCAAGCCTTCTAAGGTGAAAGCTAAGGCGAGTATTCTTCAGTTCCATGGGAACGGGGACAATATGTCCAGCCATTATATCACCCTTGTTTGGCTGGTCGAAAATGGTTACGAATTAGTGATCTGGGATTATAGAGGTTATGGAGATTCGGAAGGAGAAGCGGAGAAGGAACCTATATTAGAAGATTCTAAAGAAGTCCTAAAATTCCAGCAGAATAGAGCGAAAGAACTGGGAATTCCTTGGATTGTTTACGGGCAAAGTATGGGCGGAGCACTCGCGATAAGAGCCGTAGGAGAAATGCAAAACAAAGAAGGACTACTCTTGGTTGTTGGAGATGGAACTTTTGCGTATTATTCTCACGTAGCGAAAACAGTGGCAGAGAAAGTATTTTTCTTTCCGATAGGACAGTTAGTTGGATTCTTTTTCTCAGATCATTTAAGTCCCGGCGAAGTAGTGGATCAAATTTCTCCTGTAAAACTTTTAATAGTTCATGGAACAGAAGACCAGATCGTCTCCTATCCGAATGGTATGGAACTTTTTCAGAAAGCAAAAGATCCTAAAATTTTCTGGGAAGTTAAAGGAGGAGGACATGTGGACTGGATGGAAATGGGAAGATCCAAAGGTGCCAGAAATTTCCTAAAATTTCTGGATGAGATAATCTCTCATTGGACTCCTTAGTTTTCAGAAGGTGTCCAATACATTCTTTTACCTTCTAATAAATATCTAAGAGCATCTTCGGGTTTTGGTTCTTGGATGAATAGATCAGGCAAAGTGAAGGTCCCAGTATTAAAAAGTTCGATCGATAAGAAAATGATCTTACCTTCTTTCGCAAAAAATACTTTTTCGAAATCTCTACATTTCAGCGCATAAAATCCGGAAGCCAATTCCAAGATTTTATATTCTCCCGAATCCAATCCAAAGTTTTGGAATAATGTACGATTCCCTTCTTTGAAAGATCCGGGATATTTATATAATTCTACAGCGAAGGAAAATAAGGACTGAGCCTCTCTTTGTGGTCTAAGCACATACAATAATGCCTTATCTTCTTTTACTTTTCTTAGTTGGTCGAATCTTTGGGTGCTCGCGCAAGACACCAAGCCTGAAACCAGGAAAATACTAAATAAGAAGGTTCTAAAGTGGACAATGTCCTGAAAAAATCTGGTAGCTCCTTGGGCTCTCCGGTTAAAATTGACCTTAATTCGAGGATTTTTCATGAAAATTGAGTTCACACCCGAGCAGTACGAAACCTTACTAAAATCCATCGCGATCTCCAGTTGGATGATCAATGCTTTTAATGAAGGTGACGAGGAATTAAATTCCTACGCCGAACTCGAGCAATACATACTTTCCTTTGCAAAAGATTTTGGGAAGCAGGAATTCGTGGACTATGATGCCGCGGATAATGTGTATTTCCCTACACGCAAATTCGAAGACCAAACGGATATATTCGATATCATTTCAGATTACGATAATGAATTATTCTGGGACGAGCTGATCCACAGAATGGCCAGAAGAGATTTCCTCCAAGAGTATGGAGAAACAGGCGTGGCTTCTATGGCAATCGAAGAAAGGATCGAAAAAGAAGCTCCTTATATCAGCAAATACGAAGAGATATTTACCAACCAAGGCCTGGAGAATATAGACATTCGTCCTTAATCCATGTTTGACCAGGAACCTTTCGGAGTTTTAGAAATTGAAAACCTTCTACCCAACCTAAGAGGAGAAGGTACATTAGGAAAAAGAAAAATAGAAATCCCTTATTCTCTTCCTGGAGACGTATACGATGTATACAAATTCGGAAAAAGAAAGGTCTTCTATAAATGGAATCCTACTCATTTAGAACAAAGATCCTCTTCTCCCAGATGCCCAAGTTTTGGAGAATGTGGTGGATGCTCAGGCCAACACCTACCCTATCCTGACCAATTCAAATTAACTTCCGGGCCTATCTTAAAAGGATTAGAAAATTTTAATCCGATAAACAAAGGCTTATCTCCAGCAGAGTCTCCTTACTCTTACCGGAATCGTATGGACTTTGCCGTTTTTCCAGGACGGGTCGTTGGTTTAAGAATGTCCGGAAATTTCAGAAGGATTGTGCCAATAGGAAACTGTTCCATCCAAACAGATTGGGCAAATTCTGAAATGCCTCTTTTCCAAAAACTTTTAGAATGTTTTCCTGAATTGGAATATGACCGCAAAAAAGAGACCGGTTATCTGAAATATCTGACTCTTCGCAAATCAGTGTTTAACGATGACTCAATGAGTATTCTTACATTCACGGAAGATTTCAAGAACGAAGATCTGATGGGTCAAGTTGCAGAAAAAGCAAAAGAGTTACTAAGCGCCAAGAACATAGTATTCTGTTTTAATCGCAAAAAGGGAGAAATTTCCGCATCGGGAGAAGCGATTGCGATCCGAGGAAACGTTTATCTAATAGAAGAGGTCTGGGGCAAAAAATTCAAAATTCCTTTTGATGGATTCTTCCAACCGAATCCAAAAGAGTTTATTAAAATTTTAGAATTTATTAGATCTAAAATTAAACCTGCAGAGAATCTTGCAGATCTTTTCTGCGGGAGCGGTTTTTTTTCCATTCTATTCGGAGAAAAATTCTCTAGGATCTTGGGGATTGATATCGTATCTTCTTCCGTATCAGCTGGCGAGGAGTTCCTACAAGATATTTTCCCGGATAAAAAGATAGAATTCCTGGCGTTCGATCTATTCCACAAAAAAGGACTGGAGAAAATGTCCTCTGCAAATCTTCCTTGGAAGGATTCGGTAGTGATCGCGGATCCTCCCAGAAGCGGCCTTTCTCCTGAATTATGTACTTTCTTAAATTCTAACCCTGTTTCCCAGCTGATCTATATTTCCTGTAATCCTGAAAATCTACTGAGGGACGCCCACATTCTGGAAGAATCCTACCAAATGGAGGAGTTCCTACTTTGCGATCCATTCCCTCAGACTCCTCATTTGGAGGCAGTATCCATCTTCTCCCCTAAAAATCGCTGAAGGGAATCCGATTTTCATTCGATAGTAAGTACCAAAGGTATACGAAACCGACAGGTGCCTATGAAACGACTTTCTATCATCATTTTATCATTCTTAATTTTGGCGGTCTGGGGCTGTAATACAGTCATCATTCGTCCTTGGAATTCTCCGAACGCTCTTAAAACTTCCGAAAAGATCCGAGTCTTTTTAGGAAAGGCTGAATCCGATCTGATGATCAAAGCAGACGGTGTGATTTTCGTATACGATGTGAACGATCTTCTGATCAAACGTGCTTACGATGCGGTTTCTTTGGACGCTAAAAAATTGAAAGCACCCATCCGTTTCGTAGCGGACAATCCCGGTTTGGAATATAAAGGAAGAAAGTTCAGAGGAGAAATTTTACTCCAACCAGATAAGAATGGTAACGTTCTACTCATTAACAGAGTTCCTCTAGAAGAATATTTATATTCTGTCGTTCCATCTGAAGTTCCTGCAGGTTGGCCAACCGAAGCTTTAAAAGCGCAAGCGATCTGTTCTAGAACATATGCGATCAGAGAGATATTAAATAAAAAAGATACCGCTTACGACGTAGAATCCACTGTGAATTCACAAGCTTACTCAGGTATGGCGAAAGAAAATCCAAGAACTACCCAAGCCGTTCGTGATACGGAAGGAGTTCTTGCAGTTTATGAAGATGATCCGATTCATATGTTCTTTCATTCCAATAGCGGAGGAAGAACTGAAACTCCGGACCAAATTTGGGGAGGCAAAAGACTTCCGTATTTAGAATCTGTTGCTTCCAGATTCGATGAGGCCGGCGACAATTTCGTTTGGAAAGAAATTTTAAACCAAGACAAAATGGACCAGACCCTTTCTTCCTTAGGTGTCGGTTCTATTCAATCCGTCCAAGTGCTTTCTAGAACTCCTTCCGGTAGAGTCGATCTTTTGGAAGTGATCGGTAAACAAGGCACTTCTAAAATTAAAGGAAAAGAATTCCGCAATTTACTTGGAACTTCCGTGAAGTCTCTTCGTTTCGGTATCAAAAGAGAAAGTGAAGGATTTTTGATCAAGGGTATGGGCGCAGGTCACGGTGTGGGCTTAAGCCAATGGGGAAGTTTTGGTATGGCGAAGCAGAATTTTACTTATGCGGAGATCATTCGTCATTATTACCAAGGGATTGAATTCGCTAGGATTACCCGTTAATATTTTTTCGCACAGAGAACACGAGATCGCAGAGTTGTTTGCTCCCAAACTTATCTTTACTCTATAAAACTATTATATTATCTAATTATATCTCCGTGTTCTCTGTGAGCTCTGTGTGAAAATCATACTTCTTTTCCTTGCGTGATCTCCTAGAGGATGCAAAATAGGATCATGTCGAATCCGACAAACAAGATCCTAATCCGAAATTTAACCAAGTCCTATATAAACGGAAAACAAAACGTCCCGGTCCTAAAAGGGATCAACCTAGATGTTGCCGATACTTTCTTAACGTTGATGGGCCCATCCGGTTCCGGTAAATCCACATTTTTGAATATTCTCTCTGGGATTGACCAAGCAGATTCCGGAGAAGTTTGGATCGGCGGTAAAAATCTAAGTAACTTTACGGAACAAGAACTTACAGAATATCGCAGGAACGAAACCGGGATCATTTTTCAATTCTTTCACCTTCTTCCTTATTTAAGCGCATTGGAAAATGTGGCTTTACCTCTTTATATCTCAGGCTTGGGAAAATCCAAAGCAAGAGAGATCGCAAAAGAAGCATTGGAGAAAGTGGATCTTACCCATAGATTCAAACATAAACCGGACGAACTTTCCGGTGGAGAACAACAGAGGGTAGCGATCGCAAGAGCACTCGCAAAACGCCCGAGCATTGTTTTGGCGGATGAGCCTACAGGGAATTTAGATACTTACCACGCTCATAAAATTTTAGAACTTCTATTAGAGCTGCAAGAGAAGGAAAAATTTTCTTTGTTCATTGTAACTCACGATAGAGAGATCGGAGAAAAAGGAAAGATCCGACTCAAGATGAAGGACGGATTGATCTTGCCGGAACAAAATCCTGCCTTGGGTCTTGTATGAATTTATACTTTTTATTCTTATACGAATATTTTAAGACACATCTTCCCAGATTCATATTCGCACTTTTAGGAATTTCCTTGGGTGTAGGTCTATTTCTCTCCACTACTAGTAATGCACACAAGGCGGAAAGATCACTTATCGATTTTTCTATGGGATACTTAAAGGGAGATTTTAATTTAAAAGTTTCTCCGAGTAGACCCGGACAAAGTTTGGATTGGCAAATTCTTTCCGAGATACATTCCCATCCGGATCTTAGGGATATTTCCGCAGTCAGACCCAGGATCCAACAAGAAGGGATTTCATCGGACAACCTCAGGGTTCTCTATATGGGAATGGATCTAACCAAAGAATATCTGGGGATCCCTTTAAAAGAAGACATAGATTCAGACACATCCGGTCCATTAGAAAAAACATATGTATCCAAGTCATTAGCGGAAAAATTCAGAGGTGCTCCATTCACACTGTTGCTAAACGGAAAAAACTGGGAGTTTAAAGATTATATCCCGGTGGATATGGAAGGTGGTTTTTTGATCATAGAAGATATTTCTTTGATACAAGAAAAATTCTCCGATATAAGCGGAGCAGATTATCTTCTTTTAAAATCTTCGAATCCT
The DNA here is from genome assembly GCF_002811475.1 of Leptospira hartskeerlii. NCBI lineage: Bacteria > Pseudomonadati > Spirochaetota > Leptospiria > Leptospirales > Leptospiraceae > Leptospira > Leptospira hartskeerlii. The sequence continues at coordinate 56,604 of NZ_NPDL01000007.1, read as the reverse complement.
GATCTTTCTCAAACAAAAGAAAATTTACAAAAGATCTTAGGTGCTAACGTCAAAATTGAAACTTCAGAAGAGATCCAGGAAAAATCCGCAAACGCTCTTCGTTCTTTTCAATTAAATCTTCTTATCATTTCTTTCATCTCACTTCTGATCGCATTCTTTATGGTTTCTAATACTATGACCGGCTTGTATTTAAGTAGAGAAAGAGAATTGGGAATCTTAAGAACGTTAGGATTGGATGTAAAATCTTCTATTTTTCTTTTTTTAAGCCAATCAGTTCTGTTAGGAAGTATTGGTACAGTTTTAGGGATCATATTCGGTATATTCTTTTCCAATTTGGATTTTTTCCGCCCTGAATCCGGACTCGTAGATAAAAATCTATTATCAACTTATAGTTCTATTTCTCTTTTTGACTTAGGTCTTGCTGCGGGCCTTGGGATCCTGGGTTCAGTTATTTCCTCCGTATATCCTGCGATCCGAGCAGGAAAGGTCCCTCCCCTTTCTATCCTGAGAGATTCTCAGAAAGAAAAAAGACAGATCCCGAATTCAAGACTGGCGATCTATGGTGGGATCATATTTTTCGCCTCTTTAGGAATTTCTAATCTTCCTTCTCCTTGGAAACTTCCTCTACCAGGTTTACTTGGTGTTGGCGGTGTAACGATTGGGATCACATTCGCTTTTCCTTATTTACTTTCCTTATTCAGTTCGGCTGTTTCTAAAATTTTAGACAGAAGTGATAAAAGTTTTCCTTTTTTCAGAATAGGTTTGGAAGAATTAAAAGAAAATCCAGGAAGGAATACTTTGACGGCAGCAACCGTGATGCTTGCGGTGTCTTTGGTTTTATGCCTCACCATTCTGACGGACAGTTATAAAAAATCTCTAAACGATTGGGTGGATTCGGAATATCCTTCCGATTTTACGATCATCAATGATCGATTCTTTCATTCAGGTATACATGGTGGAGTTCCTAAAGATCTTCCGGAAAAGATCAGAGAATTAGGCGTAAGTTCTTATCTGGACGGATTTTTAGTGAATACTTCTTTTGAAACGGATAAAGGAAATTTTATCATTCACGCTTACGATTTTTCGGTATATCAGGACAAACCCGAAAGAATAGAGAATGAAGTAAAAGAAGAAACGGATGTTTTAATTTCTTCCAATATGGCCCATTTGAAAAATCTGAAAGTGGGAGATGTATTGGTTTCCCAAACTCCTTTCGGTAAAAAGAATTTTCATATCAAAGGGATCAAAGAACATTTCTTCTCGGAAAAAGGAACGGTGATGATGGATATCCGTTCTTATGAAAAAAACTTCGAATTTAAGACCATAAACTCTATTAAACTTTTCTTAAAAAAGGAATATTCCGATGCCTCGGGTATTGAATATTCCAAAAAGAAAATTATGGATTTTCTAAAATCTAATGCTGAATATAAAGATTTGATCTTACTCGATTCGGCGCAACTGAGAGAAATTTATTTATATGAGATCAATAAAGTATTCAGAGTTTTAGATTCTCTCAAGGCGACTGCAATTTTGATCTCAGTCATTTCTCTACTTTCTTCGTTAGTCCATACATTGTATGATAAACGTAGGATCTTGGGTCTTCTAAAATATTTGGGAGCTTCTCAGGGCCAGCTTGGAATTATCCTCAAAACCGAGTCGGTTTATCTGACAGGATTCGGAGCGTTCTTCGGGATTATTTCCTCTCTCATCATGTCTCCAATCATTCTTTACGTAGTGAATAAGAACGCGTTCGGCTGGACCCTAACCTTCTCCTTCTTGCCAGAAACCCCGATCCTTATCCTAATTTTTGCACCGATCTTAGGTTGGATTTCCGCAATTTATCCTCTGCGTTTATTGAGAAAAATGAGCTTCCAGCTCAGTCCGGAATGAGGAAAACTATCTTGATTCCTAACTAGCCCGGAAGTAAGTTATTCCTTCAATGGCTACTCAGCTGGAAATCGCTCTGGAACTTGCCGAAGAGATCAAAAAGATCAACGAGCAAGAAGACAATCGTATCCCTTCCTCCGATTCTTTTTTGAAAGATATGATCGCATTTTTTTCCAGAGATGCACATGAAATCCGCCAGGTCCTGGAAATGCTCCGGGAAGCTAGATATATTTTCATCATCAAGATCGTTCTTCCGGAACAATCCAAGAACGCGAGGGACCAAGACCAGGGAGTGGATGCTTATATCTATGCGGATCTAAAGATCGTAACCGAACTGAAAGGTTTCGCGGAGAAAAAATTGGAGAAGGCCTATGAGGCCACTTATTATAAAAGAAAATCTCCCTTCCAGATCACTAGAGAATTATTTCCTAAGATCAAAGAGCATAATAATACCCCTTTGGGAAGATATATCAATATTGCAGTGATGTTGGAAGAATACCAAAGGGTTCTTACCGCCGCTCCTAACGACTACGACGACAATAGACGCAGGAATTTATTATCCGAATTATTGGAAAGAAGTGGGGCTCCTGTTGCAGTCGCGAGAGATATTCCGGATTATGAGATCACTTCTTTGGGCGGGGGTGGCGGTTCTCCTTTAGGTTTTAAAAGAGCGGCTGACGCAGTTGCATCTAACGAGGTTGCTTTTAATCCGAAAAGCCCTTGGTCCAGACTTACTTCTAAATTTTCCGTGGAATTTTTAGTTCGTATCCATTTGAGAAAATACGAATTCGATACGGTGCGCAAACTGATCTTAGGCGGAAAATTAGTAAGCTTTGATGATCTAAAATATGTGAGAGATAGTGTCCAGACAATGGAGAACCATGTACATCTGGATCCAATCTTACAAAATTTTACGGAAGAGATGACTGAACTTAGAAGACTCGCTCAGAAAAAAATGAATATCCTGAAAGGTATCACCAATTCAGGATCTATCCAAAATTAAACCCACTCGAAATATCGAGCGATAAAAACTAGCAACAATACTACTAAGATAAAGATATATCGTCTTCTTGCAGAATATCCAGTGTCCATTCTATCCTTAGGAAAATAGATCAGGAACAAAAGTGCATTTGCTACAAAAACTATAAATAGAGCGTCTTGTTTTTCTTTCCAATATCCGCTGCCGAAAGCAATTGCCGCTCCGATAGAAGGTAAGAACGCAATTAAAGATTTCCAACTCAAAACCTTAGTATCTTCTTCAAAAACTTTCGCCTTTTTGCCGGACTTCTTCTCCAATTCACTTAAGAACTGATCCATATTTTCTATATTTAATATAGGGATATAAGTCCCTTGTTTGGAGATGAGTAAAATCCTTTCGTAACCGCGAAATCTATCTTTCTCGATACTTTCCAGATCTCGAAATTCGAACTCCATACATTGGCCTTTTGCGTTCCATTGTTTTAAGGAAGAAGAGTCCAATTCTACTTTTGCACCTTCCAATACTTTCAACTGTCTTCTATAATTTTTCAAAAGAAGAAGGATCAGAACCCCGCTCAAGAGTAGATACATGGAAAGAAATGCGGATCTTTTATCCAATTCTACCTGGACAAAACTAACTCCAATGAATATTACAAAAACCGAAAGCACAAGTCCTGTGCGGATCAGTAGTTTTTTCTTAAAAACGGGAGAATCGTATTTGAATACGGACATTAGTCTAAATTTCCGAATTCGGATTTTTTAAACAAAGGGAAAACCTTGATCCCTTCTTCTTCTATCGCTTTTCTTCCGCCTTCTTCTCTGTCCAAAATACAGATACACGCCTTTACTTCTAATCCGGCATCTCTCAAACTTTTGATAGCTTGCAGGGTAGAACCTCCCGTTGTGAGCACATCATCCACTACCACACAGGATTTAACCGCGTTTACTCCGCCTTCTACCAGATTTTTGGTTCCATGGTCCTTGGCTTGTTTTCTTACGATCAATGGAAAGACGTTCTTAGATTGTTTGCGATATTCTAAAGCAATCCCGAAACAGATAGGATCCGCTCCCATTGTAAGACCACCGAAGGCTTCTTCCTCGTCCAGACCGGATTCCGGGAGATGTTTTTCCACAATATACTTACAAAGTAATTCTAATCTTTGAGGATGGAGAGTGATTTCCTTACAATTAAAATAGTGTCTGGATTTTCTACCACTGGCCAGGGTAAACGGTTCCTCTCGGAAACGATAGGCGTGGGTTTGAATAAGTTGAAACAATTCTTCCCTCAAAGCGGATCTCCCTCGGGCATTGCCCGGAACTCCATAATAGTAGGAACTCCTCAGGAAAAAACAGATTTTTGAGCTTTATTGTGGCTATACGGAAAAATTCTAAATTTTTGGATTTTTTCGCAACCTGGGTCCCCGATTTCGCTCTTATCATAAAAACCAAGACGGGAAAGCCGACATGGAACAAACGAAAAAGAAATACGCGTTGAAGACCACAATCTTCTTAATAGCGACTCCGATCATCGGGGTCATTGGGACGGGTGCCTTATTATTTACCAGAGGCATTCCATTAAACACATGGCTTGTGTATCTATTTATGACCGCAGCTACCGGACTTGCGATCACCGGGGGATACCACCGTTTGTTTTCGCATAGAGCTTACAAAGCTTCTTTGCCGGTAAAACTTTTTTATCTTCTCTTCGGAGCGGCTGCGTTCCAACAATCAGTGATCGAATGGAGTTCCGATCATAGAATTCACCACAGATTCGTAGATAAGGAAGAAGATCCTTATGCGATCACAAAAGGATTCTGGTATGCTCATATTCTTTGGTTATTCGAGAATAGGGACCACAGAACTCCTGTTAATGTGAACGATCTTTACGAAGACAAATGGGTAAAATTCCAAGACGATCATTATTATCCGATCGCAATCTTCATGGGATTTCTATTCCCTACTCTTCTTTGTGCTCTTTGGGGAGATGCGTTAGGTGGGTTACTATTAGCAGGTTCTTTAAGAATTGCCGTTAACCACCATATGACATTCTTCATCAATTCTTTGGCTCACTATAAAGGAGATCAACCCTTCTCCGATAAACATACCGCTAAAGACAATTGGCTTATCGCATTATTCACTTTTGGAGAAGGATATCATAACTTCCACCACGAGTTCCAAGCTGATTACAGAAACGGTATTCGTTGGTTCGATTACGATCCGACTAAATGGTTGATCAATACTTTCGCATTCTTTGGTTTAGCAAGCGATAGAAAGACTATCTCTGAAGAACAGATCCTGCGTAAAAAAATGGTGATGGAAGAGAAAGCTTTACGTGACAAACTAGAAGCCAAATCTCAAACATTAAACCAAGGATTCGAAGAAAGATTAGAGGCTCTGCGTAATTCCGTTCAGGAAAGCCAAGCCAGAATGATCAATTTGAAATCTGTGAAAGAAGAAGCAGGCAAAAAGGCCGTCAAAGAAGCCGAGTCCGAATACAAAGTGGCATTAAACACTTGGAAAAGATTCGTTTCCGGAGATCTAGCGCCGGTCTGATATTATTCCCAGTACCTGATCCATTGCCCTCCTTCCGGAGGGCTTTTTTCATCCCACTCCATTCAGCTTGTTGGATCTCCTAACCGAGAAACATCCACTTCTACCTTCAATTTATGTTTTCCTCCTCCAAATAAGATCCCTTTCAAAGGAGAAACATCCGAAAAATCGCGACCCAAAGAAGTATGAATATATTCGTCTGTGATCGCTTTTCCGTTTGTAGGATCAAAATCAAACCAACCTTCTCCCGGGCAATACACTGAGATCCAAGCATGAGTAGCATCACTTCCTCTCAACTTAGGTTTTCCAGGAGGAGGATAAGTTTCAATATAGCCGGATACATATTTGCAAGGAAGACCCAATGAACGGAAGGCGGCCAAGGAAAGATGAGTGAAGTCCTGACAAACTCCCTCTTTTTTTTCCAAGACCTCGTCCAAAGGAGTATAAATATTCGTACTTCCCGCCTTGAACTTAAAATCTTCTCGGAATCGTTTTACATATTCCAAAACGGATTCCAAATAAGGGCGATCCATTGGCAGATATTTTTCTAAAAAATTCTTATAGGAAACGGAACGGGTGACAAAAGCGGAATCTCCTACAAATTCCATCGCTTCCAAATCTTCTTTTTCCGTAACAGTTTTCAATTTCTTTAATACTTCAGAAGCAGTGATCGCAGCCTGGCCTTTTTTCTTCTCCAGTTCAGAAGTGAAAACTTTCGCTTCGGCAGTCACAGAGAGGATATTATGAGGCGTTTCTACTGCGAAAGAATATACAGTATTTCCAAAGTAGTCGGTTCTGAATTCGGTATATTTAGGCTTAGGAAGTATTTCTATTCTAAACTCTCTACATATCTGCCTTTCATTAGATGTAGGACAAAGATGTGCCAAATTCAAACAATGAGAAACTTCCTTCTCATAAGTGTAATGGGTCAGGTGACGAACTGAATACTCAGCCATAAGGTCCTCCCACTCTGACTTGGTTTTCCACGTAGCGGAAGTATTTAGCGGCAACTGCGTCCGACACTGACTTTAATTGGGCGAGAATATCTTCCAACCACCTGCGAAGTCCACCTGCTGGATCCGCATATTCGAAAATACGTTTTGCATCTTCTTCCCCAAATCGAACTAAAACATCAGTGAGTCTCTGTATCTCTTCCGAGATCTCTTCGTCTTTTCCGGAAGAGGAGAATAGAGTATTTTCCCTTAATTTTTCCAATTGGAAAGCAAGTGAGCGAGGATTACTTTCGTCGAAGATAAGAATGTCCACAACTGACTCTGCTTCTATTCTATATTTATAACGTCTTCTGTAAGTGATCCGAATGTCGTTCACATTCAAAAGACTCTCGAACATACTTTTATTATATATAGAAGATCTTTCTATCGTAGCGAGTATAAGTCTCGCGAGAAACTGTGCCCTCTCCAATCTTTTCCCCATATCCAGGAAGAAGTAACCTGTCTCACGGCTCATACTTTCATTTGCAAGTCCGGAGAGAGAAGCAAACAGGTTTACCAATTTTTGTAGGTATTCCAACACTTCATCATAACTAGAATTTCCAGGAGCTTCCGATTCAAATCTAGAAATCAAATAACGTGTATCATCCGAGATCCTGTCTCGGACCGCCTTAGTAGTGCCTACAAAGAAGTTCAGATCGTGACGGATACTTCCGGAAGAATAAGGAGAAGTTGCCAATTGGAATATCTTCTCCCGAACCGAATCCAAAGAATCCAAAGAATCCAATCCGTTCGTTTCGAAAAATCCAAGGCTGTATCCGGAAAGTTGATCCAAGATCCCAAGTAACATCGAGAATTGTTCTTTCTCGTAAGACTCTTCCGCTTCCAAGATCTTGTGCACAGTTTCTCTGAGAAGCCTGGACATATTTTCAGCCCGTTCCGCGTAACGTCCCATCCAGAACATATTGTCTGCGACCCTACTCGGTATCCCGAAACCTTTTCTTTTGATCGGCATCCTTCCGATCTGTCCAGGAAGAAGACTGAATTCCTTCTTCTCTTCAGACGCTAAGATCCAAAGATCTTTGGAAATAGCACCTCTTTGGTTGGTAATGATAAGTTCGTCCGCCTTAGGAGAAACTCGCACAAGTCCTCCAGGCATACATGTATATCCGTTCTCGGAAAGACAGGTAAAAGTTCTCAAGACTGACTTACCGATCAGTAGTTCTTCCGAATCCCCTGAAAAAATAGGACTAGTAGAGCCGGCGAGTATTTCTTGTGCCACATAACGTTCCGGCCTTGTTTCTACCTTCGTTCTTAACTCCATCATTTCCTTTTCTTTCAAAGTAGAAAGGAAAACGGAAGGATCTAAAGGAGAACGAATTGCAGGCTTGATCGTATATTTATGAGGATTAGAGAACACTTCTTTGCGGGATTTTTCGTCTCCCATCCAAAGAGTAGGAACATTCGGAAGGATTAGATCCTCGCCCAAATAAAATTTACATAAGTTAGAAAGATACGCGTGAATGGCACGGTTCTCCAAAAAGCCGGAGCCGATAGGATTTGCTACGGTGACATTCCCTGCTCTCACGGCACCCAAGATGCCCGGAACTCCTAAAAGAGAATCCCCCTTTAATTCGAGAGGATCCATATACCAATCGTCTACACGACGGAAGATCACATCCACTTGTTGCAAACCTTCTATCGTTTTCAAAAATACCTTATTGTCCCTAACTGTCAGATCCTCTGCTTGGGCCAAAATATATCCCAGGTAACCTGCAAGATATGCATGCTCGAAATAAGTTTCGTTTCCGGGGCCTGGAGTAAGTAGAATGGTAAGTGGTTCTCTATCTTTATTCGAAGAAAATGAATTTAATGTTCTTCTTAAAGCTCTAAAATATAAGGCAACCCTATGTACTTGAGAGTCTCGATATAGAGAAGGAAAAATACGAGAGAGGACGATCCGATTTTCTAAAGCGTATCCGGAGCCGGAAGGAGCTTGGACTCGATCTCCTATCACATAAAAATTACCCTGACTGTCCCTGCTGATATCCGTAGCCAAGAATGCTAAACGGAAATTTGTAAAATCATAAACAGGAGCGCAGGCTCTTAAAAATCCACCTGATTGGAATAAGACTTCGTGGGGGATCTTTTTTTCGTATAAGGATCTTTTAGGACCGTAAACATCCTTTAGAATTTCGTTAAGTAGTTCGGATCTTTGGGAGAGACCTCTTTCGATCCCGTCCCATTCTTTGCTATCCATGAGAAGAGGAAAAAGATCAAGCCCCCATGCCCTTTCTCTTTCGTCTCCGTAAACATTATACGTTACACCGCTTTCCTTCAGGATCCGGAGACTATCTTCTTTGCGTCTTCTTAATTCGGCTCCGCCTAGATGATTTAAAGTGCGAAGTAAAAATTCATATTTTTCCCTGGACTTTCCGTCAGGGAGGCATAGCTCGTCATAGACTCCAGGAGCAGGTTTATATCCGGAGAGAAGATTTGCAGCTTGGGAAGTTCTCTGATTCATCTTCCGAGAGACATTTTCATCTCCCGTCCGATTTTAATCCAGCTTTAAAGTAGCTCCGATATTGATTTGTCTGTATGGTCCTTGTTGGATCCCAACAGGAAGTCTTCCGGAAATATATACTCTATCTTCTAAATTTTTTCCGTTTACGAAGATGGACCATCTTCCTCCGGGTGCTTCATACCCGAAGTCAGCATTCCAAATTCCATAAGCGGGAACCACACCTTGGCTTCCATCAGTACTTTGGTTTTTAGTATTCTGCAAATCAGAATATTGTTTATCAAAATACTGATATTCCACTCTGGCGTAAAATCCGGATGGGCTCTTCACTCCGATCGCACCTATAAAAACATTCATCGGAACGTAAGGCAGATAATTTCCGTTTGTGTTTACCTTAATCAGATTCCCTGCGGAGTTAATCGCATACAAAGGTTGATTCGTGATACTTACGGTACCGTCAGCATTTTGTATCGTGCCAACTGGAACGTAAGTGGTAGAGATCGCTTTCGTATAAGAATAAGTAAACTCTAGAGGGATTTCCCATTTAGACTCTGCAAATTTCCCGAAGTCGAAAACAAAATTACTTTCAACACCTCTGTTTACAGACCTTCCTGCGTTGATCGGAACTGCTCCCAATCCGGAACCTGCTTCGTTTGTATTCACAATTTGATTCGAAAAATATAATGCATATGTACTGACTTGAGTGTAGAAGTAGCGGGTAATATTTCCCCTAAAACCTGTCTCATAGTTATTGGATCTTTCAGCGCTGAGTTTATAACCTAAACCTAAAGCAGGGTTTTGAACGGTAGAGAATGTAGGAGGAGAAAATGCGGTATGTGCACCTGCAAACCAGATAAACTTCTCCGTAATATCAAACGTAAGACCTATCCCGGGCAGAACCACTTTAGTATAGGTTTCGTTTGCATCATTTACTAAGATGGATTGCCCAACTGTATTTGCGTATCCCTTAGTCACATCATCCGCAGTCGCAAGTCTTCTATGAGTATAAACACCTTGGAAGATATGTTCGTAACGAACTCCGGGGATCACCTTGAACTTATCAGTAACCTTGATAGAATCTTGCACATACAAAGCATACGCTCTTGCATTACGATTCTGCTGTTGGGTGGTAAGTCCTTTTGTAAGAGTTGGATAAGGAAATACATTATTCGCAGCATTAACCGATTCGTAATGCATTCTTGCACCGAAAGCGATCTCATGATCCAAACCGAATGTATTAAATTTACCTTCTACCTTTGTTTCCAGACCTCCTGTCTTAAAGAAAGAATGTCTGTTCGGAGTGGAATTTAACATGTAAATCACATCTCCCGGTTGGTTCCCTATAATATCCGGAGCATAAACTCCGACCGCATTTTCAGGAGGTCTTGCAGGAAAACCGAATTCTGTCAGATTATTATAAGAATATGATTCTTGGCGAAATAAGAAACCGACATTTGTCCAATACGCTCTTGTGATCATCTTCCAATTTTCATTAAAAGTATGATCGTGACCTATAACTGCAGCTTGCCTATCGATGGACTTTTGGTCGTATCTAGCGGGATTAATCCTTGGATTTTTCCAATACAAACCTTGGGTCAGTCCTAAATAAGTGGATTGAGCCTCTTGTTGGTAGGATTGGTATTTTAGAAAAACTGAATCCTTCTCCCCTAATTTCTGGATCAACTTTAAGTTTAAGTCGTTTACTCTGAAACCTTGGTAATCCCTAAAACCATTTCCTTGGTTCCGCATATATGAAATATCATAACCGGTATTCGTAGTCTGATTGGTTCCACCGTATTGCAAAAGGCTGGAGGCATAACCGTTCATTCCTCCGATCACCTTGGCATTAAACGTAGGTTTTTCAGGAGGTTTACGGGTCACATAGTTGACTATACCACCAAGGGTCGTCGGTCCAAAAAGAATGGAGCCTGAACCTTTTACAACCTCTACCCTTTCCATTCTATCAATATGAGGTACAAAATAACTTTCAGGTTGTCCATAAGGACTCAAAGAAGTGAAAACTCCGTCTTCTAAGATCAAAGTTTTCCGAGATTCTTCGTTACTAACACCTCTGAATGCAATATTCGGAGTAAGTCCCACTGCATCTTGGTAACGGATGGTGGCCCCGGGAACTCTACGCAGAGCTTCCATAGAATCGATTGGATTTGTTTCTTTTAGGATCTTCTTACCGATCACATTCGCGGAACCGGGGATCTTCTTGATATCATCATCCTTGGCACCGATCACATTGATCTGACCGCTTTCTAAAAACCTTCTTTTCTTTTCCGCTATAGTTTCCTCTTGTTTAGAAGCTTCCTGTTCGGTCTCGGAAGAAGTTCCGTTTGTCCCGGTATTTCCGTTAGGCTGGGAGAAAAGGAAAGAATTAGAAAAGATTAAAATACATATAATAAGAGAAGAACGGAATCGTTTTTGAGACATTAATCTCCGTCCCCTCCTGGTCCACCGGAAATGGGACTCGAACCTGTAAGAGCCGCTAACTCAGTATTCAAAATAGTTAATAGTTCGCCTAACTCTTCGATACAAGCTGCGATTGCAGTAAAATTCGCGGCGTTAGAGCTTCCCCAGGCAGTAGTAGGATCGGCAGGAGAAAGAGAAGGAGTAATATCTCCTAAGTGTTCTTCCAGTTCCGCCATCTCTCCTTTGATCTCTGCATCCAAGTCAGGACTATAGAACTTTACATAATCCGAAAGTCCTGCACCGGTCCCATTCCCGGTATAGATCGCTTTAAAAGTACTGAAATTATCTATCAAACTCTGGAAAGATTGGCCTGAAAATCTGAACTCTGCACGATCCGTCTTAGGAACAGAACCATTCCCTCCGCCGGAAAGTCCTGCGGGAATTTCTAATTTTCCATCCTTCATGATGGTCAGAAGCTGGACCGCTCCTGCAAAAACAGCGTCTAACGCGGTATCCGACGTAGGAAATGTAGCAGAAGTTCCGTTACCTGCAGTCGCAAGCTGTGTACCCAAAGGATTTGTTCCGCTTACATCCCAAGCGTCAGTCACATTCTTCACATGCACACTGTAATTAGTTACTAAAGCTCTAAGAAGAGCGGACCTTCCGTTAGGAGCGTTTGTAAAATCAGAACAGCTGGGAGCGGTTCCACGATTCACACCGGCTTGGCTAAAAAGAAGATATTCGATCGCGCCAATACCTTTGGCATCGTTATCAAATCCGGCTATATAAGTTTGAGCATCCAAAAAATCTCCGGAAGGATCAAAAGCATCCAATTCATCCAAATCGCCCGAGCTTGGTGGAGCCTCTGTAAGATAATCGATCAAGAAAGGATCCATTTTGGAAAAAGAAGAAAGAGTCGTTCCAAAACGAAAAGGTTCCACTTTTTTAAGATCTCTTACATGATTAATCCAAGCGGTTTGCGCACTCGCAAGAGTATCCGAAGAGCATACACTGTCCGTCGTAGCCACAAGAGAAAGGCGGCTCGTTTCCAAATTCGCGAAGAGAGGAGGAATGATATTATTTCCTAAATTCTGCAAAAGAGATCTAGGATCGAATGAATTGAACATTCGGTAGAGATACCCGTTCGTATTTGCAGCACCCGACGCGGAGTTTTTATGTGAACAGGAAATAAGAATAGAAAGTAAGGAAATACTTAGAATGATCCAAACAGAGTGGATCAGCATTTTAATCCGGAAAAACCTGCCGAATCGTCTGCTTCTAACAGAATTGTCTTGTCGCATAGTTCCCTCGAAACTGGGCTTCTTTATCTTGAGAATCAGAATTATTTTTCTATGGCAGGACGCAACTGTTTTTGAGATCTGTTCTCACAAACTGAGTTTGATAAATGTTAAGTTATTCGATCCAACGAAGGTCCATTGTATAACCGTTCGTATGTTTCAATCGTTTAGGCTCGGAACCATCAAGGGCAGAATGGCCATCCGCTAAAAATCTAGAGATCCTACGAGACTCCGCTTCATATGAATTCACAGGAAAAGTATCGTAAGCTCTTCCACCAGGATGAGAAACATAATAACGACAACCGCCCAATGGACGAGAAGACCATTTGTCCCAAACATCAAACACTAAAGGAGTGTGAACCGGAAGATTTGGATGCAAAGTGAATACCGGATTCCAAGCCTTGAAACGAATTCCGGAAACAGCTTCCCCTTTTTTGCCGGTATTACGAAGAGGAACCTCGTAACCATTGCAGCTTAGAAGATAACGATCACTCCAACCTTCTACCTTTACTTGCAATCTTTCTAATGCAGAATCCACTGATCTGGAAGTTCCGAAAGAAGAAGATTCTTCTCCTAAGACATTCCAAGGCTCTAAGGCCATTCTAAGTTCCAAGAATACTTCTTCTCTTTGAGTTTTACCATACACTGGAAAACGGAATTCGAAAAATGGTAGGAACTCCTCTTCTTGGAATGCAAATCCGTTCGCTTTTAGATCTTTCAGAACATCTTTAAAATCGCTCCAAACAAAATGAGGAAGAAGAAAACGATCATGTAGCTCGGTTCCCCAATGGATCGGAGCCTGCACATAAGGTTTCTCCCAAAATTTGCAAAGCAAAGATAAGACCAGAACTTGCTGTACAACACTCATCTTATAATGAGGAGGCATTTCGAATCCTCTTAACTCCACAAGTCCCAAACGAGAACCCGAAGGTGGATAAAGTTTATCGATAGAAATTTCCGCTCTATGAGTATTACCCGTCAGATCCACAAGTAGATTTCGGAAAAGACGATCCACAAGCCAAGGATGGTGTTCTTTAATTTTATCTAATTGAGCAGAAGCTAATTCGTATTCGTATAATATTTCATCCCTTCCCTCATCCAAACGAGGAGCCTGAGAAGTAGGACCGATAAATAAACCTGAAAAAAGATAGGAAAGAGAAGGATGATGTTGCCAATAACTCACCAAGCTACGCAGAAGGTCCGGTCTTCGCAGGAATGGACTGTCTTCGGGCGACATAGCGCCCACGGTGATATGATTTCCCCCACCCGTTCCTGTATGTCTTCCATCGATCAGGAATTTTTCCGCACTTAAGCCGACTTCCTTTGCTTCTTCGTATAAGATACGAGTCTTCTCTTCCAGCTCTTGGAAATTAGAAGAAGGGTGTAAATTTACTTCTAAAACTCCAGGATCTGGCGTAATCCGAAATAGACCTAATCTAGAATCAGAAGGAGGTTCATATCCTTCTAAAACGATCTGAACTCCCGATTTTTCGGAGGCAAATTCCAAAGAAGAAATTAGATCCAACCAAGGTTCCAAACCCTCTACCGGAGGTAAGAATACATGGATGGAGCCAAGTCTTGGCTCAATGACCAAAGTGGTACGGATCGGAAGATCTTTTCCTGCCGGAAAAAATTTGGATTCTTTAGAAGATCTTTTATCTAAGATCGAATCTAAATTTTTTCGAGGACTTAATTTTTTACTCTTAGATAGATCCGTAAGAACTGCATTCGCCCTGAAATTTTCGGAGATAGAAGAAAAAGGCAGTCTAAAACCGGCGGGACTGTCTCCTGGGATCAAATACAATCTTTCTCTTTTATATTTCCATTCGGAACTTTCCCATTCCGATCTTGCATAATTAAATTGTAATGGAATAGCAATCGCTTTTTTAAGTTTAAAGTCTCTATCTACAAGTGAGAGAACCTTCTTCCTTTCCAAAGCCTCGAAAGAAAAATCCTCCGGATTAAAATCTTCGCCTTTAGGGTCTTTCCATTCGGGAAGCTGACCTTCTTTCCATAAATAATAAAAACCGTCCTCGTATAAAGGAACAATATGTTTGGGTGAAATCCCTAAGGTTTTACAAACTTCTTCCGCGAATACATCCGAGGATCTTAAGTCCTGATCCAAATCCCGTTTTTCTTTTTCCGAGGAAGAAGAGAATAATCCTTCGTTTTTCCATAAAGGTTCTCCGTCCTTTCTCCAGAAAACATTCAAAGACCAACGAGGCAGAGGTTCTCCAGGATACCATTTACCTTGCGTGACCTGGACCAAAGAACCGTGTGAAAATTTTTTACTAAGCCTAGTAAGAAGAGTTTCGCCTAACTCTAGTTTTTCTTGTCCAAGAGCAAGAGTATCCCATTGAGGATCCTGCCTGGAAGTATCCGAAATAAAAGTGGGCTCTCCACCGATAGATACACGAATATCATTTTTTCTGCATCTAGCATCCAGATCTTTTCCGAGTTTTAGAACTCTATCCCAAGCCGAGTCCGTATAAGGTTTAGTGACGCGAGGAGATTCTTGGAATCGTTTTACTTCCATTCTGAATCCAAACTTCGACTCTGCGGGATCTGAATATCCAAACACTGGAGAGGCGCTTCCTGGCTCAGGAACAGCTGCTAAAGGAATATGACCTTCTCCCGCAAATAATCCGGAAGTAGGATCCAAACCCACCCAGCCCGCGCCTGGTAGGAACACCTCCGCCCAAGCATGAAGGTCGGTAAAATCTTCCTTAGCACCGGAAGGTCCGTGGATCGAGACCTCGTCGGGTTTCAATTGTATTAGATAACCGGAAACAAATCTGGATGCGAGACCGATATGCCTTAAGATCTGAACGAGTAAAAATGCGGAGTCTCTGCAAGAACCGGATCTTCTTTCTAAGGTTTCCGTGCAAGTTTGGACACCTGGCTCCATTCGTATCACATAGGAAATGTCCTGATACACTCTTTGGTTGAGGCCCACCAAAAAATCCACGGTACGTTTTGATCTTAAGATTCCGTCCTTTCTTAAACTTGAAATATAATTAGCGAGTGCGTTACTCCCATCGGTTGCGCTCAAGTAAGGAAGAAGTTCCTTTCTCAGAGCATCCGAATAAATAAAAGGAGCCTCTTCCGCATCAGGTTCCAGGAAAAAATCGAACGGATTGATAACTTGTATCTCCGCTACCAGATCCACTAGTATTTTTAATTTTTCAGTTTTCTTAGGAAATACTAATCTTGCTTGGTAATTCCCGAACGGATCTTGTTGCCAGTTCAAAAATTGTTCGGAAGGTTCCACCAAAAGAGAATAAGAAACAATCCTAGTCCTAGAATGAGGAGCAGGTCTCAATCGAATGATATGAGGAGATAACGCAACCGGCCTATCGTATTCGTAAGAAGTTTCGTGAGTGAGAGAGACGAGTAAAGACATGATCAATTCCTAAAATAGGTCTCGTCCAATTGAGCGGCGATCCCGTTCAATCTCACTTGCAATTGATCCAAATACTCATGCATTCCTGAAGAAAAAATTTCGTCTATCGAGGCGTAATTCATCTCCGAAAGTAGAACGCCTACTCTCTTCTCCGTTTCGTCACCATAAGTGTCTCTATCCGTTCCGCTTAAAATTTTCAAACTATCGAACGCTTTAGAAAGACAAAAACGTATCGCTCTCGGGAAAATTTTATCCAAGATCAAGAACTCCGCTATATTCTTAGGAGTGATCCTAGTATAAAAACGGTTAAACATCTCATGAGCGCTTGCGGATTTTAAAAGAGAAAGCCATTGGATCAGATCCAATGTGGATCCGACTTCTTCTCTAGCGGGAAGAAGTATAAAATATTTCATGTCCAAGATACGAGTAGTCTTGTCCGCTCTTTCCAATAATCTTCCGAGCAACGCAAAATGCCAAACCTCGTCATGAGAGATTGTGGCTTCTTGGCAACCGTAGAATAATAAACACTGATTTCGGATCGCTTTGAAAAATTCAGCAATACCAGGCATATCGGATTCTTCAAATTTTCTTTTGGATTTAATAGTAAGATAGAATTCGTTGATCACTTCCCACATAGGAGTGGAAATATTTTCTCGGATGGTCCTTGCATTCTCCCTGGCTCGGATCAAACAATTCATGATAGAATTCGGATTTTCAGTATCCAAACTCATGAAGTGGATCACATTCTCTTTGCTAGGAGTATTATACTTTTTGGAAAACAATTCATTGTCTCCGGTGGTATAAACCAAAGGCATCCATTGTCTGTTGGAGTCCTCGTTCAAATCTAAGGAAAGTTGAAAATTCACATCCAAAAAGCGTGAATAATTCTCGGCCCTTTCCATATAACGATTCATCCAGTATACGGATTCAGCGACTCGGCTTAGCATTAGGAAACCTCTCTAGTTTTGTGATATTTTTCGGTTCCGCTTGGGCATTTTCCCCTGATTGTATTTCTTCTACTTTTTTGATATTAACCCATCACCCAAGTATCTTTAGAACCGCCACCTTGGGAAGAATTCACTACTAAGGAACCTCTTCTCAATGCGACTCTGGTTAAGCCACCGGGCATCACGTAGATCTCTTCTCCGTATAAGATAAAAGGTCTAAGATCCACATGTCTTCCTTCTAACTTATCCTCTATCAATGTAGGGATCCTGGATAAACTTAAAACAGGTTGAGCAATATAATTTCGAGGATCCGCTTTAACTTTTCCTACAAATTCCTCTTTTTCTTTTTCGCTCGCAACAGGCCCTATGATCATTCCGTATCCACCTGCTCCGTTAGCCGCTTTTACAACTAGATTCCCAATATTCTCGCAGACATATTTCAGGTCCTTCTCCCTAGAACATAGATACGTAGGAACGTTAGGAATAATTGGCTCTTCTCCCAGATAATACTTAATAAAATCAGGAACATAAGAATAGATGACCTTATCGTCGGCCACTCCTGTGCCTGGAGCGTTCGCAAGCGCAACATTACCTTTTTTAAATACTTCGAATATACCGGGAACACCCAAAAGAGAATCTTTACGGAAGGCTTTAGGATCCATGAATGTATCGTCGATCCTTCTATAAAGAACATCCACCTGCTTCAGGCCTTTGGTGGTTCTCATATATAATTTATTATCTCTTACGGTGAGATCCGTTCCTTCTACCAAAGGAACTCCCATACGAGAAGCAAGAAAACTATGCTCGTAGTATGCGGAGTTATAGATCCCAGGAGTTAAAACTCCGATATTCGGATTCGGTTTGTCGGAAAGATGTTCGAGCATCCCGCGAAGCCTGATCGGATAATCGTAGATAGGCTTGACAGACAAACTTGCAAAAAGTTCCGGGAAGGTCTTTTTCATTACTTCACGATTTTCTAATACGTAGGAAACACCGGAAGGACAACGAAGATTATCCTCGAGGACAAGCATCTGCCCGTCCCCATCGCGAACGAGATCTGTTCCGGTAATATGGATCCAAATTCCTTTAGGAGGTTTGATCCCTTTACATTCTTTTAAATAACCTGAACTGCTATAGACAATCTCGGCCGGGATCACTCCGTCCTTGATAATCTTCTCATCTCCATAGATGTCTTGGATGAAAAGATTTAAGGCACGGATCCTTTGCTTGAGACCTTCTTCCATTTTTTTCCATTCGAAAGAAGTTACGATCCGAGGAATGATATCGAAAGGCATGATCCTTTCTTCTTCCTCTTCGTCTCCATACACATTAAAAGTGATGCCCAAGGAAAGAAGAGCCTTCTCCGCCGAAGCCTTCCGCTTCAGAAGCTCCTTTTCATCCATTCCTTCGATCCTGGATTTTAGAATATGATAACTTTGTCGAATCCCGCCCTCCTCAGAGAACATTTCGTCGTAAAAGGAATCCGTTTGGTAATTTGTCAGGAGCATAGAATCCTCCTCCCATCTATCTGAATAAGACTGATTTTGCCATTAATAAACAAGCAGAATTTAAATTAGGCGCTTATTTTTTATACTGATTATATTGTTATGTTTAAATATTAGTCATTTTGAAAAAATGTTAATCTAAGTGTTGGGAAAGGGATCGGGTTTTAGCGGGGAAATGGGGAATTGGAGGTCTGGAAGCCGGCTTTGCGTAATTGCGGACATGTGCAAGGCGGCGGAGTGGCTTTGCGAATGTTCGCCCATGCAGCGGGGCTAAGCTGGCTTGACTGACGGACTTGCAACCATGCTCAACGTTATGAGAAATGTCGTAAAATTAAAGGAAATCCAAAATGTCGAAAATTGTATTTGTTTTAGGAGCTGGAGCTTCGGCCGAATCGGGAGCCCCCTTGATGTCTGATTTCATGTATAAGGCGGAAAAAATATATAACAATTTAGATTTCAATTTGGATAGAAACATATACGAATTAGTAACTAAGGGCCAAGGAATTCTTCAAAATGCAATAGCGAAGTCCGCAATCGATATTTATAATATTGAGCATCTATTTACTGCTTTTGAAATGGCGTCTCTTTTTGGACGGCTCGGGGATTTAACTCAAAAGGAAGTTTCTAACCTTCCACATGCAATGAAGCGATTTATTGTTGATACAATCGAATGTAGCATTGCCTTTCCTACTGTAAACGGCTACTTAGGGCCAACGGATTCATATCAGAAAATGGCGACATATCTTCAAAAGCTAAAGAATGAAAGCTATATAACAAACTGGAGTGATATATCAATAATTACTTTTAATTATGATCTTTGCATAGAAATTGCACTGACCTCGCTTGGCATTCCATTTAGTTATCATATAACTGATTCAAGCAAAGATAAAGTAAGTTTATTTAAACTTCATGGTTCATTCAATTGGGAATATAGTGTTGAAAGCGGGTTAAAAGAAAAAGTATCTGTTACCGAAATAATGCGTAATCTACAACCATACAACGATAGCAAAAAGCCGCTTAGGTTACATACAATTATCGGCGATCCGTACATAGTTCCTCCGAGCTGGAACAAACTATATTATCATGAAAAGTTAGAAAGAATTTGGTCCGAGGCATGCAAAGCATTTGTAGACGCAAGAAATATAATAGTCTTAGGTTATTCATTTCCTCCTTCTGACCTTTTGTTCCAATATTTATATGCGATTGGATCTATGGGAGTTTCAGTTATTAAAAATTTTTATTATTTCGATCCTAGCGTTCAGGATTTGCCTAAGAAGTTAGAACCAATATTGGGTTCGTCAGTTTTACAAAGAGCAAAGCCAATGAATCTTCACTTTGGACGGGTTTTTGATACTTTGGAGACGGAACACTATTTATCTCAGCTATGAAATACGACACTTCGCATAACTATCGGGTAGGAATTCCGCTTCGGGATCGCTACGCAACCCTCGCTTCCCGCCTATGGCACATTTGCTTCTATCTTTTTCGTCTAAGATTACGATGAATATGGAAGTGTTTAATAAATGCGTTCAATATATTGTTTTTATTGATAGATCATTCATTCTTTCAAAGCAATTGATCGAAGAATTGTCAGGCAAAAAGATTAAAAATGACCTCATTTATCATCAGGTCCTTTTATCTAACTATGGATTAATTGCGTATCTGTGCAGTTTCACCGAAACGACTATTTTGGGTGAGTTGATTAATTGTTTAAAGAATAATCGGAATCTGCTTTTAAAGAATTCAAAGAAATTCTCCAATGACAATCCAGAAATACAATATACATCTGAACAGCTTGCCTTTGATCGCCAGAAGGTGATTATACTAGAAAAGCAATTTGATAAGATATTCCAGGCACACTTTCCTTGTTCTGTCGCAGAAGGGAGATATAATCTAAAAGATCAAGATTTTGAGTTATTAAAAGACAAAATCAAATGTGCTTATATCGGTATAAAAGCCATACGCGATAAATCAGTTGCGCATTGGGATAAAAAGCAGCCTGAATTTTCGTTTGCACTGATAGATGATTATGTGGCTTATTTAAAGGATATGATTTCCGATTTAATGTATCTTGTAAATTTATCAGATCAGTCCTTTAACTTATTGGGAGAAATAAGCAATATTAATGATACTAAAGAATATCTATATCAATCTATAGTTTCTAAGTAAATTGGTGTATAATTTCTATTGAATACAAAACAACGCCTAACTATCAATTCTTCCGCTACGCTTCGGGCTCGCTACGCGACCTTCGCTCCAGGATTCGCCATATTTTCGCTTTGTTGTTATGCGTAATTTCGCAAATTTATCTATAAAGGAGATTAAATGAAAAAGATTACTATTGGGCTCCTATTTTTCAGCTTTTCTATTTTATTTTCAGAAGATGCTAAGACGCTAAATGAAGCTAAAGCCGAACTAAACTTTATTAAAGCCCTAAAATCAAAAGACGTAAAGTTTTTCGAAGATTCATTTGCGCCATCAGTATTCTTTCAGTATGTCGTTAAGGGTAAGCAATTTTCCGAAGCTGATTATAAGAACTTTGCATTAAAGAAAGGCATCCTTTATGACCTTTTCTTTAACTCAGACTATGTAAAAAAGAATATTAATTCAAATTCGGTAAGTTTTGCAGATGCATTTAATGGTTCCTTTGGAATTGCAATACATGCTAACTCTGATGATAGATTCATTCTTTCAAGTATTACAACTATTCATAATGGTCTTTGTTATGATGTGATTCTAAATTGCGGGGACGATGCAAAAATTTGTGAAATCTCTGGATTGAACATTTCTGGTTGTAGCGGATTAGATAATATACTGCTAAGTAAACTACCTTCCGAGGAAATAAAGCTTCAAAGATTAAAGAGAAAGAAATACTTGAAAGAAAGCCGTGAATGGATTTCTTCTGGGTTACAATTATTAGAGATTTTTGATGAGAAGAGAAAGGCTATTTATGGTCCAAATGCTTTATTTGATTCAATTTTTACAGGAATAGAAGATGGTTATGGTGGAGTCGCATACTTACTGGTTAAAACAAAGAAAGAATCTGATTTCCTATTATTTTACAGACATTTAACGTCAATAAATGAGAAAATAATGGATAGTAAAACTTCTTTAAATCCAGGAACATTTATAGGAAATAATGAGAGGAAAGTTGGAATCCAGTTAACAAATGAGCCACCTAAAATTACAATTGATGGTCGCACCATTTCTGGTAATCCAATTACCAGTGCATTAACCATACAATTACTAAAAGGCAACCTTTAGAAGGCGAAACTACGCTTAACTTTCGCCTATTGCAATCCCCCCTACCTCTTCTCCAACTCCTTAGCGATCATACACTCTTTCGGGATCCATTCCTTCTCCACTTGTTGCTGTCGAACATAACCAACTACATGCCCCGTACTGGCAGCAACTGCAAGAATGGAATAAGAATATAAAAGTGCGTAAGGAGAACTTGGAAGTAAGTCCGATATCCCGCCAGCCACATAAGAACCGTAAGCGGGATACAATGTGCGATATGCGGTCATCTCTTCCGTTTTGTCACAACGATATCTGAAATACCGGATTGCATCGTCTGAGGCTCTTGCTTCCGGGTAGAAGGCCCCAAGGATCGGAACTGCATAGCCGAGCGCATACCAAGAACGATATTCCCTTTGAGCAAAGTCTTTGGAGTGACCGCCTTCGTGTATCACTACTGCAGGAATATCAGAATATACATGAATGGTATTGGAATATGGATTATAATGGTCTCCGCCGAAAATACGACCTACTAAAAGTACATCGTTCATCACATAAGCGAATAAACCTATCGTCCATTTTAAAAGTGGATTTACCGATTTAGAATCCCAAAGTCTTTTGAAATCATTTCCTGGAGAATATTGATTGAATCGCACCTTAACATCTTTCAGGTTATTGTCTCGGATATAATCCATGAGATACTTCTTTGTTTCGAAAGAAAACTCGTGGTTTTGCATCCTTCTATCCCATATCATGATTTTTGAGAGTAGACTTTCGATCCAGATCCAACTTCCTATAAAGTCTATAACTGAATAAGGTTTTCCTTCTTCGAACTGAGGATTTTCCTCGTCGAAATACATTTCGTCATTCGGCTGGTATGGTTGAGCTACAGTGTATCTTTTTTCTGTTGAATAATAACAAGATTGGAACACAACACAAGTAAGTAAGAATATTAGAATTTTCTGTTTCATCTTACTTATTTCCTTTTATTCGGAGTTCGTTTAGTATCTGTAGAATGTTTTTTGATCTCTTCCATAAAATCCAGAAGAGCCACCCTGCCCATTTGGTTTACCTGATCTTCTCTGTTCCCTCTATGCCCCATATAAGGAAGGTGTATAATCCATCCGAGTAAAATTGGAAGCGTTGCAAGAGTCGCTATACAATCGGTAACCCTGGACTCGATCCCATCCTTGAATTGATAATGCCAGGTTTTTCCGGAAGAAATTATATCGGCTTCCATCTCTACGTTCACTTGGTTGTAACTACAATGATCCACCGATTCCAATCTGAACTTTTGGATGATGATCTTATGTTTTCCCGGATATTCTTCCTTGTGATCGTTCAATTCCTTTCGGATCAGCTTGGAAATCGGCCCGTATAAATTCGTATAATCTTTTCCCCATCCGGTCCAAGAAGTGAATCCGTCCTCAAAATATACGAATCGCTCGGGATCTTCGTTCGGATATTCAATCTCGATATCCGGATCCTTGGAATCGTAATCGGGGGCGCCTGATCTCACCTCCATCCAATGTTCTTGGACTTCGTGAGCGCCAGAAAGAGTTTTGGGAACATGCACCTTGATAGAAGTGCAACCATAAAGAAATATTAGAAAAATTGATAATACAAATAGGCGAAAATAAGACATCATAGATCGCTTTGTAATCTAAAAGTGTGGAGAAGAATGTAAAGAATAAATTCTAAATCGAAAGAAAGAGACTTCTATTCAATTTGAAATATCTTTCCATTTAGATCCTGGAATTTCTAAAACGAATTCGGAACCGAATGCAAGACTTGGGGTCTTAAATCCTTTTCCTCCTTTTCCGGAAAGCACCTTGGAAACCGCGGCGAGGGAAGATTCCACTGTGAATTCGTACCCTTCTTTACATTCTAAAACTTTGGTGGATTTTTTTCCTTCTTCCGATCGGACTTCTCCCCATACTGTCGTTTTGACTAAGGTCCTCGTTCTTTCTCCTGGGCCCTTGATCGTTTTTCCTACCAAGGCTTGCACTCCTTTTAATATGAAAGGAATTTTTAATAAAGAGATGATCGGCTTAAAATAGCGTAACGCATTTACCTGTCCGGAAGGAATATCAGTATACACATCGATATTCGGGATACCTGTCGAAATATAAGCAGTGAATACATCTCCCCATGGAATTCCATACACCTTGTAGGTTTTCCCACCTGCGACTACTTCTCTAGTTCTACTCAAATGAGGAACTCCGACCATCTGCCCGTCCCTTCTGATCTTGGAACCATAAGGCAGTTGTGCGAGCGCACTTTTCATCGTTCCTGGAGAAACTTCACTTAGTCCCACAAATGCAAGTTCCAAAAACTTAGGTTTAGAAAGAGATTCTTTCAAAGAAGAAGCAAGACAATCTGTTGGAACAATATCAAATCCCACTCCAGGTAAAAGAAGGACTCCCGCATTCTCTGCTTCTTTTCCTAACGCTTGCAAAGATTCATATACTGGAATTTCTCCGGTGATATCCAGATAATTTACTTTTTTAGAAATGCATGCCTTTGCCATCGGAACGGAAGTTTGAATGAACGGTCCCGCGCAATGTAAAACTAACTGAAACCCTTGGATATTCGAACCGATCTCGTTCGGATTGTTTAAATCGAAAATTTTATATTCTAAACGCAGTTCGTTTGCGAGCTCTTCTATTTTGCCTTTGCTTCTTCCTGCGAGCACAGGTTTTAAACCGCGAGACACTGCTCTTCTTGCGATCAGTTCTCCTGTGTAACCGTTCGCTCCATAGATCATCCACTTAGATACTGCCATAAGGTAGGAACTACGACATCGCTTCCGATTTAGTCAACCTGCATACCGCGAACGAGTTAGTTTTTTTCAAACAATTGATAGGTAAAGATTTTTCGATTTGGAGTACGTTTTAGTTTTAGATTGACCTAGTTCGTAAACGAGGAATGATAGAGGTTAACCGGCTTGTATTATGGAAAAAATAAATCTTATCACAATCGCAATTCCATTCTTCTTTTTACTGATCGGGTTAGAGCTCGCTTTCTCCTGGTATCATAAAAGAAAACTTTATCGTCTAAACGATTCTATTAACGATCTCAGTGCTGGGATCTCTAGTCAGATTTTCGGGATCATTTTTAAGACGATCACATTCTTTGCATATCTTTGGGTATATGAGAATTGGAAAATATTCAATCTTCCTTCATGGCCGAGCGAACCGGTTTCATGGATGCCTTCTTCCGAAGTATTAGGACTTTCCGCTTCTACTTGGTCTTGGACAATTGTTATAGCAGTTTGGGTCGCCTGCTTCGTGTTATACGATCTAGCTTATTATTGGTTGCATAGATTGAGCCATGAAGTTAATTTCCTTTGGGCAGGACATGTCGTCCATCACCAAAGTGAAGAATACAATCTCACAGTTGCATTACGTCAGGCAAGCTTTCATGGATTATTCACTTGGATCTTCTATATTCCATTAGCAATTTTAGGATTTTCTCCTATCGTGATGGTTCTGAACGGACAATTAAATTTGATCTATCAATTCTGGATCCATACAAAAGCAATAGATAAATTCCCGAAATGGTTCGAAGCAGTGTTCAACACTCCTTCTCACCATAGAGTTCACCATGGTATCAATCCTAAATACATTGATAAAAACCATGGCGGAACATTGATCGTCTTTGATAGATGGTTCGGAACTTTCCAAGCAGAAGAAGAAACTCCTGTTTATGGAACAGTTAAACCTCTTCGTAGCTTCAACCCATTATGGGCAAACGTTCATTACTGGGTCGAAATGTGGGAGCAAGCAAAACAAAGCCCTCGTTGGTCGGATAAGATCAAAGCATTCTTGGCAATGCCAGGATGGAGACCTCAGCAGTTAGGAGGACAATATCCTATCCCTGAAGTGAATGAGAAAACATTCAAAAAATATGATGTAAATCTTTCTAAAAGTTTAACTGCATACGCAGTGACATGGTTTGTTCTTACATTGGTCGGAACATTCTCAATGCTCGTAAAAGTAAATTCTATCCCGACGGGACTCTTGTATCTAATCTTCTTCTTCAGTATATTCTCCTTAACAACTGTGGGAGGAATTTTAGATCTGAAACGTTGGACCTTATACTTAGAGCCGATCCGGATCGCACTCTTGGTAGGAACTACTTTCCTATTAGGATTTTCTACAGGAACGGCGTTTATCGCAGCCGGATTCGGCGCGCTTTCACTTGCATGGTTTTTGTCCCAGAGACATTTATTTGCAGAATGGAAGGATATTGATCCGGTAAAAGAGATCCGTAGCAAAGCCGCTTAAAACTGTAATGCTTTTCCAGTCTCAAGTAAACTTTTGAGACTGGAAAAGATAGCAGGCCAACCGTTATTCAGTCCCACAAACGTATCCGGATTTTCTATAAAATCCTCAGGCAAAAGATCTTCGTGCAAAAGTGTAAGTCTTGTAAGATCTTTCATTTGTTTTAAGCTATAAGTCACTCGAGTCGGTTCCTTAGATTTATCCAGTCTCGCCTTCAGCTCCGGCGGAATGGATTTGAAAGTTGGCGGAAGTTCCCAAGTATAAGAAAGTAAAAACGGTTTTTCGTATTTCAAGATTTTACCTATTACTAAAAGTTCACCATTCGGATCCAGAAACTTGAATCCGCCTCCTACTCTCCAGTCCCCTTCTATCTTACTTCCGAACCAATACTTTTGAGCATATTCTGAACTGGTCAGAGCTTCCCAAACTTTTTCAGGACTGGCTTCGATATATGTAGTATAAACGAATTTGATATCTGATCCCTGTTTCATTTTTCAAATCCTCTCTGCTTTCCAGATATGTAATAGAGTAAAAATTGGCTCCGGGCAATAAAAAACCCCCGGATCTCGGGGGTTTTTAGACAGAAGAAAATGGATGAGATCAGATGATTAAAATCCGTAACCGGTGAGATCTTTAAATGTGACAGATGAGGTCAATCCTTGGATCGTCGCCTGGGTCAAATCATCCCACTTCACTCCTTTCAAATCTCCACTTCCTGATTTTCCGGTCGTTCCGATTCTCTGGTATAATTTAGAAACTCTTGTTGCATTAATATGATCATAAGTAGGAACACTCGCTAATGCGACATGATCTTTTACAAATCCGCTCATATTAAAAATTCCATAATTTATAGAACCGTAACTACATATTTGGTCATCTGCGGGAGAAACAACTTGAGTCACTCCTCCTTCTTCCCAACCGGATTTAGCAATTACCTCTAAATTACCAGTGAGTTCCTGACTATATGCTAACTTATAATACTCGTCTGCATTTCCAGAATTACAGAACGCTTGGTTCGCCGGCAAAAGAGGACTTAAAGAAGAAAAGTCTGCAGTTCCGTTTATGCTCACTACTGTTTTAAAGCAAAATACCGCGCCACCATCCATTTCTTCCAATATTACTCTTCCTGATTTTACCGATTGAGCTAAAGTGTCTGTACCG
Organism: Leptospira hartskeerlii; assembly: GCF_002811475.1. Lineage (NCBI taxonomy): Bacteria > Pseudomonadati > Spirochaetota > Leptospiria > Leptospirales > Leptospiraceae > Leptospira > Leptospira hartskeerlii. The sequence goes on along the minus strand of NZ_NPDL01000007.1, from coordinate 29,463 downwards.
AGAGGGCCAGCCCAGGAATATGTTTGCACCAACCCTTGATCCACAAGAATAATATTGGGATCATATTTTGGATCTGTAGTATCAGGGCTATACACATAGCTTTCGATTGTAGCAGTAGCAGTCCATTTATTAGGGGCCAAAAGATTCAGGTTGTAAAACAAGATGGCTCCGTCTTGGCTAGGATCTCTTGGATCATCATCCCAGAAGAATTGAAGGGCAACATTGCTAGTTCCTGCAACTTTCAACTGAAAACAATTATCATAGTCTTTAGACGTAGCAAAGACAGAAGAAGAAGGAACTGTAAAAGGAGTTGGGCTCGTATTATCCTTCAAACGTAATTTGATATCAAAAACTCCTCCCTCATCGCCCATTGGGACATTAGTAGCTGATACGATTTGGGTATGAGCAAGGGCAGTAAGCATTTGGTTAGCTTGAATACCTGCAATGATATCATCCATAAAAAGAGAATTTCCTCTAGCCCAAGTAGCGGATTGACGAACAAATCCCCAATCGTCCGCACTTGCATGCAATGGCTCTTGAAGAAGTTTAAATTTTAATGATAAAGGGAAGCTGCTTGTTCGTCCTCTGTCGGAACGAAAGCCCACACTGAAACCAAAAAATATTACTAAGATCAATGCGATCTTTTTAAATACATTCTTCACTGTGCAATTCCTTTTGGAACGATGATAAAAAATCCAGTTTTGCTTTTCTCTAATTGGTATCCGAGATTGAAGAGAGGAATGAATGGGTCTTTTCCTCCTGGTGCACAGGCGGTCCCGACGAGTCCAGTCAGGATGATCCCTAAGCTAATAAGTAGAATTCCTCTTTTTAGATTTAAGATCATAAGTAATCTCCTTATAGAATAATGAACATTTGAGATTGAATTTTTTTCACATTGATTTGAATTCTAAGAGCTTGTTCTAATTATTATTTCATCGTATCAATTGATAGCTTTATTTCGGTAAATCCTTGGAAAAAACGTCCCCCAAGGAATAGATGCCGTAAGATCATAACATCCCGGAGATAAAAATGAAAGGTCCGATCTTGAATATATTTCTGAAAAATCCAGTCCCGGGAAAAGTTAAGACACGTTTAGCTAAGGACATAGGAGAAGAAGCTGCCTTGGAAGTATATCAGGCCTTGGTCGAAAAAACTAGATCTGCCTGCAACGACTTGGATGTTCCTAAAGTTTTATGGTTCGATTCTTATCTTCCAAATCCTTCTGATATAGGAAGTTGGGGACATTCTCCCTTGCTCATCCGCAAACAAGAAGGAAAGGATCTAGGCGAGAAGATGAGAAACGCGTTCTTATATTGTTTCCAAAACGGATCTTGTCCCGCAATCCTCATAGGAAGTGATTGCCCTGAGTTAGATTTGTTACATCTGAAAGAAGCATTTCATGTTCTGGATCACAAAGATGTAGTTTTGGGACCTGCGAAAGATGGAGGCTATTATCTAGTAGGACTCAAATCTGACACTCCTGAACTTTTTCATGGAATAGAATGGAGCACTGAAACTGTTTTTGCCAGAAGTTTGGAAAAACTACAGTGGGCCAGAAAACAAGTAGGACTTCTTCCCATACTATCCGACCTGGATGACGTCCAAGATCTGGAATATTTCGAATCCAACGGGATCTTGGACTGGAACAAGAACGGTTCCTGATCTCGAAGTCACATTATATACCTCAGATCGCCTACATTATAAAATCAGAATATATCCTATAGACTTCGGTCTCGACCCATGTATGAAGAAGGATTTAACATTTTCTTCTCCATTACGTAATTATTTGCCTACTTAAGAAAAACTTCAGGTCTCATATATGTAATTGCTTGATTACATATATGAGCAGTAAAACTAACTTTGTTCTTCTGAAATTTTTGGCGCTTGCCTTCTCCGCTTATTTTTTATCCTTTATTTCTCCTTTGAGAGCTTTCGGGAAGAAGGGCCCGCATACTCATACTAGCATAACTCAAAAGGCTTTTTTCGAATTTGCGGATAAGACCGGTTGGGAATGGCCCTGCATACCACTCAAATTTTAGTGGAACAATATAAGGCGAAACATCCTCTGATCTTAAGTTGCCTAACACCGAAAGTTTTATCATTTTCTTGTGGAAGCCAGGCCTACGATTTTCTCCGCCAGAATTAAGTCTAATTTCCGTTGACTTAAGCCTTCCCCTTCCATTACTGTAAATTTATCCGGCCAGTACGCAGTCTGTTTTTTACATGATTGTAAAATTCCCGGATCGATCCTTCCTTAGGTAATAATCTGTGAAACTATTTCAAATTTTATTGTTCTGTTTACTTTCCTCGGGTTTTCTTTTTGCCCAGGATCCCCAAACTACGAATGAACCCCAAAACACTTCTCCGGAAGTTTCGCCTGAAGAGCAGACGTTATCCGCCGTTAAAAAATTGATCGGCTTTATCCGTTATAAAAAGAACGATAAGGCATTGGCTTTGGTCCATGTAGGAAAATTCTCCGAAAAACTCATCGGTGATCATAAAATTTCCGCCGCAGAAAGAAAGGAATTCGAGGACGCGATCTCCGAATATATCGTGAACAAAGCGTTCCCAATCGCATTAAAATATTTTGATAAGATCGATATCACTTACGACAAACCTTCCATGAATGGTAAACAAGCAAGGATCGGCTCTTCGATCCTTTATAAAGGTTCCGATCAAATCAAATTCGCTTGGATACTTTCCGAATCGGAAGGCGCTTGGTACATTAGCGATTTCGAAACAGAAGGTAAACTCGCCACAGAGATCAACCGCACTAAAAATATAGAGCCGTCTATTAAGAAAAACGGAATCAAGGGGACCATTTCCCTAATACAAAAAGCAGCCAAGAACTGATGAGAAAATTTCTTTCTAAAGCGACCGAGTTGGTGTTAACCAAACCGGCCGCTTCTTCCGCAATCCTATTTATTTTTCTGGTGATCTCAGGCTTTTTAGCCACCAGACTTTCCATTAACAGCGATAACCTACAACTTCTTCCTTCCGATAACCCTTCTGTTGTCCAAACAAAACGTGTGATCGAAATGATCGGCGGAAGCGGATTTTATACTGTTGCTCTCAAGTTCAAAGACGACAAAGGAATGACGGAACATCTTACCAAGGCATTCCAAGCCAAACGTAACGGTGATCCTGAGACCCAAAAGAAAGAATTGGAATTAGCTGACGAGGCCAAACGTAAGAACATCGCTTATTATAAAGCCAGAGAGATCGCACTTAAAAGGGCCTCCGATAAACTGGCTACGGAAGCTTTAAAAGACAAAGAATTAGTACGTTATGTTTCTTATAGATATAATGTTTCCTTTTTACAAGACAGGCTTCCTTTATTCTTAAAAACGGAAGACTTAAAAGAAGTCCGAAAAAGAGTAAAACGTAAGATCGATGACGAAATAGAAAAAGCGAACCCATTCTTCATCAAACTTACGAACGAAGAATACAATCCCGACTTCACTGATATCATCTCCAAATACCAAAAACTCGCCAAAAGAGATATATTCGACGAATATAATATTTCTCCCGAAAAAGGAATGTTGATCGTTTTGATCAAACCGACAGGTTCCTTTGTAGACATCGAGTTCTTGGAAAAAATAGACAAGAAAGTCCAAGGTTTAGTAAAAACCTTAAAATTGGAAGAAGACGGAATTTACGCTGGTTATACCGGGGCCTATAAACTCAATCAAGACGATTATGAAACCTTAATTAAGGCATTAAAACCTATCGGGATCGCTTCTTTCTTGGGAATAGGACTTCTACTTTTATTATTTTTCCGTAATCCACTTTTCATTGTTATTCTACTATTCTCCCTACTCAGCGGACTACTCATGACCTTCGGGTTAACCGGACTCGTCATAGGACAATTGAATAGTATCACAAGTATCATCGGCTCCATTCTTATGGGACTCGGGATAGACTATGGGATCCAATTTTTATATAGATTTAGAGAAGAATTTACTAAAAAACAAGATATCGTAAGAGCGATCAAAGACACGATCTATCATACAGGGATCGCTTCATTTAGCTCTGCGTTAACTACCACTTCCGCATTCGTTGTTCTTTCCTTCTCGGAATTTAGAGGATTTAGCGAGTTCGGCATTATTGCAACATACGGGATCGTTATGATCGCAATTGCAATGTATGGTGTGACCGCTTTACAGATTGCTCTACTTTTAAAATGGTTCCCCTCCCTTTCCAAAGCCTTTATCCTAAATGAAGACCAACAAACTCCTTCGAGTTTATTAAGAAAATTTTATTCTAAACCTGGAATTCTATCCGTAATCGTTTTAGTCCTCGTTTTACTTTTCGGAGTTTTCGCTCCAAAAGTCCAATTCGACGTAAATGGAAGAAACCTTTTAGTAGAAAATTTAGAATCCGTAAACTTATACGATGAGATCGCGGACCGTTTCGATATTTCTTCCGATCCTCAAGCGATCGTAGTAAAAAGTCTGGAAGAATCGGAAGCTGTATTCGATTATTTGAATCCGGTTCCGGAATCAATCGCAGGTTCGGTAGATCAGGTAGTTTCTCTCTGGAACTTTGTTCCACCTTATTCTCAACAATTAGAAAACCGTAAAGTTCTAGATCAGCTCGCGAAGGATATGAAACCTATAAAGGCTTCCTTCTTAAAACCGGAACAAAGAAAATATTTGCCTAAGGCAAAGTTATTCTTATCCGTTAAACCTTACGATTACACCGCTGTTCCGGATTATTTTTCCTCTCAGTTCAAGGAAGTTGCAAGTTCCAAAGAAAAAGGACATCTGTTATTCCTATATCCTAAGGTTGCCTTATGGCATGGTGGAAAATTATTAGAATTTTTCGCCGCAATAGGAAGATTGGAAGTTCCTAAAATTTCCAGAAGGACCTTAAATACGATCTTATACTCCACGGGAACTCAAAAAGAATCTGAAATTGATCCTGTTAAAGAGAAGTATTCTGCTGTGGAAAGTAAAACTTTATTAAACGCGCTGAACACATACTCTAAGGAAAAATTTCTCTCCATAAAGATCCTACCTGGAACGGTAGATACGATCATTGAGCATAGACCTTATAAGGATATTGCCCAGGCCAGATCATATACTTTCCAAACGGATACGGCGGGAAGTTTGATGTTGTTTGCTCAGCTTATCATGATCGTAAAAAGAGAAGGAGTAGCCGCATTCTTTATCACCTTGGTATTAGTGATTATAGTTCTGATACTATTTTATAGGGCATTCTTACCTGCATTACTTTCATTGATCCCTCTCTTGTTAGGGATCTTAGTCACAGTAGGAGTGATGTCCATCATCGATCTTAAATTAAATTTTATGAATGTTCTGGTATTCCCGGTCATCATAGGATACGGAATTCAGAATGGGATCTATATCTATTATAGATTCAGAGAAGATCATGATATAGTAAAGGCAATGGCAATGGTCGGACCGGCGGTGATCGCATCCACATTGACCACACTCGTAGGATGGAGCGCATTACTTCTCGCAGATCAAAGAGGCCTACATTCCATCGGAAAAGTGGCAACCATCGGAATTGGCGCTTGTTTACTTATCGCACTCACTCTGCTTCCTGCGATTTTAGAATTAGCGTATAGAAGCCGCAAACAAGAAGAGTCTGAAGCAATTCCGTTGGGCTTAGGACCAGACGAAGAAGGTCCCGAAACAAATTCTGAATTTGTAATGGAGGAACCTTCCACTAAGCCTAAGGCCAAAAAAGCGGCTAAGAAAAAAGTAGCTCCTAAAAAGAAAACCGGAAAGAAAAAATGAGATCTAAACTAATACTTCTATTTTTAATTTCTATATCCTTTGCAAATTGTGCGGTAAAACAAATCAAGATCGCGCCGAATTTTGAATCATCTCTAGACAGATTCAAAAGACTAACTGTTGCGATCGATTCCAGTTCTAAAGTAAATCAAGTAGAAGCCTCCCTAGTAAAATCTATGGCCGAACAAGAATTGGCCCACCATAAGGAATTTATCGTTTATCCGGATCCTTCCAGCAAAAACCAAAACTGTAAATCCCCGGTAGGAAAATCCCAAGGAGTTCTTACACTTAAATTAGAGGAGATCTTGAACGGGACCACACCTTCTTTTCTAGTTTGGTTGAGTCCCGCAACATTCGGGCCTTCTTCCAATGGGATCAAAATTTCTATCCAAGCTCAGATCCAAAAATGTGATACAAAAGAAATTCTTTGGGAAGGAAATGCTTCTTCTTCTTACTTCATGGGAGGAGATGAAGAAGCCACACTAAGGACCAGCTACGAGAATAAGTTCGGAAAATCAGTCGGACCCAAGGTGCTTCCATATTACGATATTCTAAAGTCTCTTTTAGATAAAATTACAAGTCCTGTCTTAAACGAATCGGAACAAGACGAGAAGATAGAAGTAGAATCCGGCTCCTGAGGCAAAAGCGACTCTCGCCGATCCTAACTTCTTCTTGACCAAATCCTGTGTATCAGTTGCTATACTCGGAATCGATATTTCGAGGGGAAAGAATGAATCTAGTGAATAATATATCCAAGGCTTCCACTGCCGCATTTTGGCTTTTATGGTTGGGAGTATTAAGCGGAGTCGTCCAACTCATTAATTTACATCCAAGTCTGGACGGGATCATTCTCACTCTAGGTTGGGTAATTTTAGGGATCCATGTCTTAGAAGTTGGGATCTATTCTTTGCGCGCAGGAGACAGAGGCGGATTCAAAATTTCAGACGCTCTTCAAGTTTTTGTGTTCGGTGTATTCCACCTAATTCCTGTAAGTTTCTCGGATAAGAAGTAAAAGTTACAAAAAACCCCCGAAACCGGGGGTTAAATCTTAAACTGGTCTTGGCAGCTTATTTATGATATCCACATATTCTGCAGCCATTCCCCTTACGACATCTCCCGCAGGGATGATAGAATCAATCTGAGCCACTCCGTGACCGGCTGACCAAATATCTCTCCAACGTTTGAATTCCTGGTCTATATCCCCACTGCCTTCATTGTGAAAATTATCTCCCGCTCTTTCTACGGAACGTTTTAGCCAGTTTGCAGGGATCCCAGAAATTTTTTCAGTATAAACGATCTCTTCCGGTGCAGACTCAACGATCATCTCCTTATACTCTTGAGAAGCAGCAGCTTCCTTAGTGGCGATTAGTCTTGTTCCGATATAAACAGCATCAGCGCCTAATGACATTGCAGCTGCCATTTGTGCTCCACCACTGATCGCCCCGGCCGCAAGAACAGGAAGACCGATCTCTTTTTTCAGATAAGGGAAAAGGCTGAAAGGAGAAATATTTCCAGCATGTCCTCCCGCACCTTGGGCAACCGCAACAAGAGCGTCCGCTCCGGACTTAGCAACTAAATTCGCATGTCTTAATGTAGTTACGTCGCAGAAAACTTTTGTGCCTACCGATTTTGCCTCATTGATAATGGAACGAGGACTTCCTAAACTAGTGATGATCAATTCTACTTTGAATTCTAAAAGTATTTCTAAGTGTTTTGCCCAGTTCGGGTTATGAGCCTTATGTAAAATTAAGTTAACACCGATCGGCTTTTTGGTCCGAGATCTGATATCTTCCAAACCTCTTCTCAATTCCTCTAAGGTCCTGTAGTTTTGAGAGGGGAATGTTCCAAGCCCACCGGCTTCGGAGACTGCGACAACTAGATCAGGATATGAAACGAGAAACATGGGAGCCCCGATGATGGGCAGATCGATTCCAAGCATCTCCGTTACGGGAGTTTTTATTTTCATAAGGGAAAAGCTTTCATTCCGATCCGATTCCATCTATCTTTTTTTTCTGGCAGAAGAAAATCGGATATTGAAACTAGGGACTATGATCGTTACAGTCTCCTCTTACAAAATACTTCCGGAAAGGATCCAAGAATTTCTGGAAATCAGCAGTGAACTTTCCAAAGAATCTCTCAAAGAGAACGGTGTTCTTAGATTCGATCTGCTTCAAAACGATGGAGACGAAGGCAGATTTGTAATTATAGAAGCTTATGAAAGCGAATCCAAACGCAAGTCTCATTTGGAAACCCCTCATTTTGTGAATTGGAGAAGGACAGTGCCTGAGATGTTCTCACAAGGAACTACTACTGTTTATTATAAACCTGTATCACCAAAGCCGGAAGATTGGAAAAAGTAATTAGGATATAAGCCTTGAATGACAAGATCAATTTGTTCAAGGAATCATTTCATTTTTTCTAAACCACTCCGTTCTTTTGGGGACATTATTTTTGGACACGGAGTCCAAAAATATTATGGTACTACTTACAAATACAAGCGCGGATTTTATTTCTTCATTAGGGAATAACTCTCATCCTAATAATCATTCTGAACCGAGCGAGGCGGAAATTTTAGACGCCTATTCCAAATCTGTGATAAACGCAGTGGACTCTGTCGGTCCAAGTGTAGTTCATCTGCAAGTCACAAACAAAAAAGGAGAAGGAGGAAGCGGTTCCGGATTTTTTCTCACTCCAGACGGATTCATCGCAACTAATAGCCATGTGGTGGATGGTGCAGTTAAAATTAAGGCAAATCTCTCAGACGGTTCTAGTAAAGAAGCGGAACTAGTAGGAAACGATCCACATACGGATGTTGCCGTCTTAAAAGTTCACGGAGGATTATTTCCTCATTCCAGCTTTACGGACTCCAAAAAACTGAAAGTGGGACAGCTAGTGGTCGCGATCGGAAATCCTTACGGTTTCGAATCCACAGTCACTGCAGGAGTAGTTAGTGCGCTCGGAAGAACATTAAGATCTCGTAATGGACGTCTCATAGACAATGTGATCCAAACGGACGCTGCCTTAAATCCGGGGAATTCGGGAGGTCCGCTTGTAGATTTCCAAGGGAGAGTTGTAGGAATTAATACTGCGATCATTCTTCCTGCACAAGGCATCTGTTTTGCAGTCGCCTCAAATACTGCAGAATATGTGATTACTCGTTTAATTACAAATGGCGCTGTCAAAAGAGGATATTTAGGGATCGCTGGCCAAAACCAAAAGATCCCAACACTTACCAAAACGCTAAATAAGATAGGCTCAGAATCCGGGATCTTGGTTTTATCTTTGGAAACCGGTTCACCGGCGGACCTTGCGGGAATAAGAAACGGAGATTTAATCATCAACCTGGATGATCAAGAGATCCATACGATCGACGATCTTCATAAGATCTTAGATGAGACTTCGATAGGAAGAAAATTAGGAATTCGTTTATTAAGAGATGGGTCGATCAGAAGTTTTTTCATCGAACCCGGGGAATTAAAATAAGAGCCGCTAAGTTTTTTCGCACAGAGAACACGGAGATTACGGAGAAAAGGTGTAGAAACTCCCACAGTTCCTCTATAAGCCTCTTCGTGAACTCTGTGCACTCCGTGCGAAGCTCTACTTACTGGATCTCAGGAACATCCATTAGAAGAAGTTCAGAATCCTCTAAAGCGTTAACCTTAAGAAGGTCCGTTCTTGGAAAACCCGCACCATCTCGAGGTGAGAGCTCTGTCCCGTTAATATTCACTTTTCCTGATATTAGAAAAGCGTAAACTCCCCCGTTCTTATTCCTGGACTCATACTGTAGTTCTTTTCCTGCTTCTGCATTCCCTAAAGAGAACCATGCATTTTGATTGATCCAGAGACCCTCCGCAGATTCTTTAGGAGACACAACCACTTGGAACCTATTCTTCCGGTCTTCCGGAAGGAATTTTTTCTGGTCGTATCTAGGTTGGGCTCCCCTTTTATCAGGTATCACCCAAATCTGTAAGAAGTTCACTAGATCCGTTTCGGAATGATTGTACTCCGAATGAACGATTCCAGTTCCTGCTGACATTACCTGGACTTCTCCGGATGTGATCACTCCTGAAGTTCCGATACTGTCCTTATGTTCTATGGCACCTTCGATCGGTATAGAGATGATTTCCATATCTTGGTGAGGATGCGGATCGAAACCTCTGCCCGGAGCAACGATATCGTCGTTCAATACACGCAAAGAACCGAATCTGATCCTTTCCGGATTCATATAGCTTCCGAAAGAAAATGTATGGTTCGATTTCAACCAACCGAAATCCACTCTTCCTCTCGTATTTGCCTTATGAACTACCGCTTCCATTTTTATCTCCTTTCCCCTCTTTCGGGGCGAATACATTTTAGACCGACGCTATCCCAGATAGTTCAAATTTAAAGTATTTCGTCCAAGTTTAAAACCTAAGCGGATAGAACATTTTCGAACCTTAATCGAAGCTTGGAGTCCCGGATACTACGATGCAGCGGAACAAAAAGATGGGAGGAAGATACAAACCTTTTGTATATACTTCTCCATTTGCAATCGATTGGGTTCCGGCAGGAGCTTTATCTATCGCATGGTTGTATGCGCTTTGCAAATCCGGAACATATCTCGCAAACATAAAAGGAAAAATTTGTACTACGCAATCTTCTCCTTCTACTCTTTTAGGTGAGAAGACTGGTCTTTCTTTGGCAGGCACTAATCTTTCTACACGATAGATCATTGTTTCGGCGCCGCTGCAATAAATGAATGAAAATAGGAAAAGGAAGAAGATCCCGTGTAAAACTTTCATTGAGAGATCTCCAAACCATAATAAAGTCGATAACATGTATCAGACATTCCTTGGTCATACTGGAAAATCTCCAGGTCTCGGATATGAGTGGCAGTCGGATTTTTTTCAGGAATTCTCTGGAGAATCGTACGGATCTTTTCTCCACATCCCTTTTCATTCTGTTTGTATAAACTTTGTTCAACCTGAGGGGGAAGAGGCCTCATTCGGAGGTTTTGGAAGAAGAAAATAGTCCTCGAATAACATCCGCTAAATACTACACAAAGTAGAAGAATACAAATCCGCTTTAGTTCCATGATCCTGAATACAAAACATCTACCTGCAAATTATGCAAGAGATTATAATCCTAATTTTCCTTCGAATAATAAGACGATACATCCTATCGCAGATCCAACTAAAAAACCTAATAAACTTCCGTTGATCCTGATCTTCTCCAGAACTCTTCTGGTCTTAAGTTCTAAATTTTCTCTGAATTGTTTGGGTTCCAATAATTTCAGCCCCTTAGAGATCTGTTCTCCTACGTATTCAGAAACGGATTCGTTCGTTTTAGAACTTAAAAATTGCAGGAAGGAGCGAATAGGCCCATATTCTCTCAGATTTTCCAATTTGGAAATTTCTTCCTTATGAGTAAGGACCACTTCGCTGATCAGCCTATTCAATTGTTCTCTACCGAAATCCGCCAAGGCACGAACTGCCTCTTCTCTTCTAGAAACTGGCAATTCGTTCCAAGAACCGATATATAATTCTACACATTCGGAGAATATAGAATACAGTTCGAATAGTACCTCTTCTTCTTCCGTTTCAAAATCTTTTCCTTCTTTCAGACCTTCTCCAAACTCTTTGATCCTTTTTTGTGGATCGATAAGCCAGATCAAAGGTTTTGCGAGAAAAGAAAGTCCCTTTGTGATCCTTTGCACCCTTTCTCCAAAGTCCTGATGATCAGAAACCTTCATCAAAGTTTCTCCAACTAAAAATCGAACCGTAGATAGTATTTCCTTTCGACTATTCAATTCATGTAAGATCTGTTTGTCCGCACCGGAGAATTTAAAATTAGAAACATATAATACGATATCTTCCTCTATTTTGTCCCAGATCAGGTTTAGGAATTCCCTGACTTCTTTTTCTCCTTTTATATGTTTGTCTAAAAGTTCTCGGATCGCTTGGATATTTTCAGGGTCATCCAAGATGCCGTCCAGGTAGGATTTTAATTTATGTTCGCTGATCAGGTCGGAAGATACCCAGCGACCTATTTCTTCCGCGATAATCTCACTTTCGGATTCTACTGCCTTATAGGTTTTCCATACTGCAAACCAATCACAAATCGCTCCGACGAGTCCACCTTCTAAACCGTGAATGAAAATATTTCCCCAAATATAAAGGCCCCACTTTTGCCAGAGCCCCCAAAGAAGAAAACTTCCGAACAACACTAAAAGTGAATTCGAAAAGAATTGAAGTTTGGAGTACGGTTTATTGCCGTACAGCCCCATTAACGGAAAAACCACCTTCCTTTCACAAAGGAGGAAAATATAAAAAATGCGGGCAGAAGAAAAAGAATGATGGTCAGGAAGACTGAATTCCCTTTAGCAAATTTCAGATCAGAATTTTGTTTCCGGGAACAGACCAGAATTTCATTCCTTTGGGTCTGAAATAAGATCCCACCCTCCGAATCTTCCCAGCTAGGAAAAAAGGATCTTCGAACCAGTTTACAATTATGATTTTCTAATGTAGATCGTTCCGAATTTTCTAAAGAAGAAACTTCAGGACCTACAAAAACTTCTTCATCCGAAAAAATACGAGGTAAGATCGGAAGTTCCGAAAGTAATACCGGCTCTTTAGGTTTTTCTTTTACTGGAAAAAATCTGCCTAAAAATTCATTTCTATCGGAGAAAGAAAGATCCCCGTACTTGGATTTGAATTCTTCCTTCCAAGCGTTATCTTCTTTCGGAACATTCAACACAAGTAAACCTTGGAACCATTTATTAAAGTTAGGCCCAATTGCCTCTATTTCCTTTTTGCCAATCCGGGCGAATACAATCCCTGCATCTAATCCTTCATGCAAGATCGCCTCGTTCGTATTGTATAAGAATCTTTTAGGACGAAGCGATTTTCCTCCACTCAGTTCCTTATAATCGGCGACCCCCCAAGGTTTTTCCGTAAGGACCGCAATATCTGCTCCCGGGTTTTTCACCTTGAACAGAAATAAGAAAGATTTATTCTCCAATTCTTTTTCATACGTTTCAGAAGGAGAATCATTCGTACGTAGTCCTTCTCGATTCACCCAACCTTTTAATAATTCAAAACGAGTCGGATTTAACTTTAGGATTTTATAAAGTTTTTCGGTAGAACCTATAATATAAGAAGTTCCGTTTACCTGTAAAAATCGGTGCAATCCTATACCTGCATCTTCAAGTGAAAGTTCCTCTTCGTAACCTGGATTTTTTTTCCAAGCAGTCCAAGGCAGATAACGACTTAAATAAGGCTGAAGCGCAAGAGAAGTCAGAGATGCATCCGCTTCCATTCCCAATAAGTTTCGATGCCCCGCCCTCCTGATCAAAAGTCCAAGAGTAAAAGGACTATCTCCCCATTTTCTATGAGAATCTATTTCCGGAAAAATTTTAGAATCTTTAGGAAGTTCCGAAAGTGCGACTTCAACATCTTTCATTTCCATAGCGGAGAAACTGTCTTTTAAGAATGTAGTATTCTCCTTCCATTCTAATTCAGGATGCCATAAGAAGAATCTTACTAATGCAAAGAATAGAAGTGCGGAGACCGAATATTGCGCGATCAAAGAAGAAGTTTTATTCTTCAATAAATGGACTGCAGTTTCCAAACCTGAAAAGGTTAAGAACAATAAAGAAAGATCTAATGCCCTATACCAAGGAAATCCTAAACCTGGAAAAAATTTAGAAAGGGAGGTATCCACTCCGATCCAATAAAAGATTAAACTGGCAAAGAATACGAATCTGGAAGCGGGGGGAAAAATTTTACGTTTTAGAATGGAACGAATTCCTAATAGAAAGAGAGCCGGGAATATTACCTGTATCCAATGAAGCCCTATCATAAAATTCCATAAGAAAGCGATAACTCCACTTCCTTCCCAAATCGGTTTTAAAGCCCCTGAACCTAATATGGAGATCAACCCTGGAGTAGTATCCATAGGGAAAGTTTCCGCGCGGTACGAAGAGTATTTCAGAAAATTCCACCAAACCGGTGTTGCCACAAGTAGCGGAATGAAGAACGCCATAGAGAACGCTCTTTTTCCCAACTCTTCTCCCAAGAATAGAAAGTAGATCAAAAGTGAGATTAGATAAAATAAAGAAGAAGGAAGATCGGAATAATAAACGCAGGCACTTACTACCAAATATTTAGAAAGAGAGGATAACTTTCCTGTAGTCCTATATTTCTCTAAATAATAAAAACCTAATAAACTCCAGCCAAGTCCGAAAAATCCGGTAACAGAACCGCTAAATAGTCCTACTAAGGAAAGCCCGAATGGCTCTTCCCCGGCACATAAAAAGAAGAACAAAAGTCCGGACATAGCGAGCATCACGGTGTTCGCTCTATGGTTCGTCTCACTTAAGAGCAAAAGACTGAACTTAATAAATGCATACGTAAAAAGTAATATAGAAAGAAGAACTCCTATATTGAAAGAAAGGGAAAGTGAGGACCAGAAGAATACTGTTTTATGAAGGACAGCGACCATGAAATAAAAGAATGGAGGCTGGAAGTAGAAGACAGGCATTCCGGAAAACCAACGGCTATCATAACCCAAAGACTGGCCGTTATTCAAAAATGAATCGTAAATTTCCGCTAAGTGAGTTTGAGCATGAAGGCTCCAACCGGAGAGAGTATCCTCGCTGAATAAAAATCTGAATTTGATGATAAGAACTAAGAATGAGGCGAGTAGTAATAAAGGCCTTCGCCAAGCCGGAGCAAGTCTCCATTTTTTCTGAAAAAAAGGCATGCCGAGAGGGTACGGAAAACCCCCGGAATTGACAAGCAAAAGAGGACTTTAAGCGGGAAGGATTCGCCCCGCTAAGTCGGGGCGAAAAGAGGAAGACTATTCCTCTTTTACATTCTCCTGAACGTACTTTCTAAATTCAGCTTCGCTCATCTTGTCCGCATACAATGGATAAAGAGCCGTAATCAACTCTTCCAGAGTGGGGAATTTTGCCCCGTCGAGCTTGAATGCCATAGGGTCCTCTTGCAAGGTAACGATTTCGGGATCCATTCTAAAAGTTTGAACCCGTTCACCTTCTCTCTAACCATGATTTTCGGGGTCCAATACAATAAAACTAGAAAACGTTCCGACTTTTCCGAAAGAAGAAATGTTTTGTTAACTTAGGAACGTTGACCTTCTATTCCCAAGACTAGTATATCGTCTTTGGGTTCCGAACTTCCTAAAAATCTGAATAGATCCTCTTGGATGCTGTTTAATAATTCTTCTAAATTTTGAGAGTCTCCAGTTCGGACAGAGGCCAATACTCTTTCTATTCCGTAAAAATCTCCAGGTAACCTGGAAGATTCAGTAAGTCCGTCCGTAAAACAAAGTATTCTAAACCCTGGAGTAAGTATGATCTCCTTATCTTCGAAATGAAAATTTTCCAAAAGACCCACTAACGGGTTTTCACATTCAATTATATGTTCTTCGTCTTCGTTCTTAACTAAGACGGGAGGAGATCCTGCCAAAGAAAGAGTGAGTTTTTTCCCGTCAGGAGAAATTTCCAAAATGGACGCGGAGAAGAATGTGGACACATTTCCGTACTTACCATGAAACTGGGAGCCTATCGCAGAGAGCAATTTTCCGGGACTTTCTTCTTTTAATCTAAAATCCTCATATACACTTCGGATCAGGATCGTGATGAGTGCCGCTTGTATTCCGTGACCTGTTGCATCTGCTAAGAAGATGCGGATCTTTCCGTCTGGAAGTTCAGCGATATCGTAGAGATCTCCGCCTACTTCCGCCAAAGGTTTATGCAAGATACCGAATTTGATCTTTCCAATCTTCTTTTCAGTTACCTCTTCTAAATTTAAGAGTCCCTTTTGGACCTCTCTAGCAACATTCAGATCGTTTTGGATGAGACGAAGTGCATTCCTGAGTTGTTTGGTCCTTTCTTCCACCCTTCTTTCCAAATTTCGTGAAAGATCCAAAAGTCTGTCCAAACTTTCAGAACTTCTAATAGATAAGAATACGGACTGAGCCACTATAAATACGAATGCACCTATATTCGTAAAATATCCGGTGTCCAGATAGAACGTCGCGTATAATATATCATGGATCATAGCGGCATACACGAATACGAATCCGGCAAGGATAATGAGTGCACCTTTTCTTCTTCTTAAAGCCGCCTTAGTAAGGGAGAATAATCCAAGTGTTCCCGCAAGGAACGCCACCAAATAATAGATAGTAATCGTAAATGTGAATATTCTGACCGGGAATACAAGAACTACAAGACAAGCTCCGATTGCAATCCACCAAACTAGATCCACGAGGATCCGTTTTAATTCTCTGGGAAAGACGGAAAGTATATAACTTAAAAAGACAGGAATTGCAAGGTAGAATGTAACGTATTCTATTCTGACATAGTGTTGGTATTTTAGAAAATCAATATATTCTGAAATGATCCTTGTTCCTGAAAAAAGACCTCTCGCCGCCATGATCACACAAAATGTGCCGAAATATATGGAGGCGGATTCCCCTCTTCTGACCACAGCATATATAAGATGCAGCAGTCCGATACAGAAAAGTCCTCCCGCCAAAAACAGATCCAAAAATCTTTCCGCATTCCAGGTCTTTTCCAGACTGGAAGAAGTCCCGAATCGGATTGGAGCCCAAAAACCTCCCAGCCTATGGTCTTTGTTCGCGATCTGCATATCTATCTTCAAGTCATCTCCGTCAGGGGTGAACTTCACAAGCTGATTACACCAAGCAGGTTTTACTTCGAAGATGGTGATATCGGAATGAGAAGGAAATTCAACTTCTCCACAGGAAGCTATAAGTTTGCCGTTCACATATAGAAAGTAGGAAGAACTTTGCTCCTGTAGAGCAAATGCAAGTTCTCCGTAATTTCGATTTAGTTTTACGTTAAGTTCGTAGGTTCCGTAACCTTCTCCCAATCTGGATCCGTTTTTCCCATTCCAAGAAGAAGGTACGCTAACTATCTCGTACGAATTCTGGTTTTCTAATCCTGAACTTTTCCAATACAACCATCTGAATTTCCAAAGTCCGGAAAGTAAAATTGGACCTTGTTCTTCTAGATCATAATTTTTTAACTCAAGGACTCCCTGGACGATAGCGGGATGTTCTAGTTTTACAGAAGATTCGGAACATCCCGAAAAGATGAATGGGAGAAAGATTAGGATTAAGAAGGTGATGGCCTTTTTCATTTTCTGGAAAATCCGCTTTAAACGAATTCTGAGGGATAGAATCAAAAAAGCGTTCAAAATAGGAAAAAAATGTTCTAAAATATAAAACCCTTCTTGACAAAAAGAAAGCCATTCTGACTATAACAGATAAATATCCAATTTATTGGATAAAAATTCCGAGTTAATGTCGGAAGGGACGTAAAAGTGAACCTTATGAAAGCAAAATCTAATAATTCTGTGCTCCGATCAATTGCCCAAGGAATCGGCGCTCTGGTCTTAACCGGTATCTTCTCCTTATCCGCTTATGCGAATGATACTCTATTAAACGTCTCCTTCGACCCAACTCGGGAGCTTTACGAAGAAATTAACAAAAAGTTTGTAGAAGCTTGGAAGAAGAAGTCCGGCAAAAACCTTAGCATCCAACAATCACACGGCGGGTCCGGAAAACAAGCTAGAGCGGTGATTGACGGATTGGAAGCGGATGTAGTAACTCTTGCACTTGCTTATGATATCGATAGTATTGTTACTAACGGAGGATCCGTTTCCAAAGATTGGGAGAAGGCATTCCCGAACCATTCTACTCCATACTACTCGACCATCGTTTTCTTAGTTAGAAAAGGAAATCCTAAGGCAATCAAAGATTGGGATGATGTTGTAAAACCAGGGATTGGAGTGATCACACCAAATCCTAAAACTTCCGGTGGAGCTCGCTGGAACTATTTAGCCGCTTGGGGATTCGCTAAGAAACAATACAAAACGGAAGAAAAAGCGATCGAGTTCGTAAGAAACCTTTATAAGAACACTTCCGTTCTGGACACAGGTGCCAGAGGATCCACTACTACTTTCGTTCAAAGAGGGATCGGTGATGTTCTTCTTGCTTGGGAAAATGAAGCAGAACTTGCTCTATCCGAGTCCAGAAAAGCAAACGGTGGAGTCGCTGGGTTCGAAGTGGTTTACCCAAGCACCAGTATCCTTGCCGAAACTCCTGTAGCAATCGTTGAAAAAGTGGCTGCTAAAAAAGGAACCACTGAAGTAGCAAAAGCTTACTTGGAATTCTTATATACCAAAGAAGGACAAGAAATCATCGCAAAACATTTCTTCCGTCCGAATGATGCGACTATCCTAAAAGCGAATGTAGCAAAATTCCCTAAACTTCATTTATTCGATGTAAGAAGTATTGAAGGTTCCTGGGCTGCAGCTCATAAAAAACATTTCGCTGACGGCGGTCTTTTCGACTCCATCTACGGCGAAGCAAAGAAGTAAGTAGGAAGCCATTTACTGAACGGAGCCGCTCTTCAGGCGGCTCTTGGTTTGACGAAATAGAGCGTTTCTCAAGAATCGACTCGGGAGGGCTTTCCCGATTGAAACTGATTTTTCGTCCTTATTCAAAAACAAGCTTTGGTCTATCCTTAGGACTCACAGTCTTCTACCTTAGCCTTCTAGTCATCATTCCATTATCCGCATTATTTTTCAAATCTGCGACCTTAGGTGTTTCCGGACTCTGGGAAGTTCTTACAGAAAATCGGATCCAACAGGCCTTGTATTTAAGTTTCGGAGCAGGTGGAGTTGCAGCTATTATCAATCTATTCGTTGGATTTTTATTTGCATGGGTTTTAGTAAGATATGATTTCCCCGGCAAAAAGATCTTGGATTCACTTGTAGATCTTCCATTCACTCTTCCTACTGCAGTTGCCGGTATCGCGTTGACCACAATCTACGCTCCTAACGGCTTTATCGGAAAATATCTTACTCCTTATGGGATCAAGATCGCATACACTCCGATCGGGATTGTGATCGCTTTAGTATTTATCGGATTTCCATTCGTGGTTAGAACAGTCCAACCTATCTTGGAAGATCTTCCAAAAGAATTGGAAGAAAGTGCTTATTGTTTAGGAGCTAGCAGATTCCAAACATTCACTAAAGTAATTTTACCTGAGTTGATCCCTTCTCTACTCGCCGGGACCAGTATGGCATTTGCAAGAGGAATTGGAGAATACGGTTCAGTCGTTTTTATTTCAGGAAACCTTCCGGGAAAAACTGAAATTCTTCCATTACTTATAGTTACTAAATTGGAACAGTACGAATATGCAAAGGCAACAGGGATTGCGGTTTTGATGTTGGTTCTCTCCTTTACGATCATGTTCGGGATCAACTATCTGCAAAACAGAGCCTCTAGGAGACTAGGATGAAAGAAACAGAATCCGTTTGGATCAGATTTGCTTTGATCTTTTCGGTCTTAGCTCTTGCATTCATTATCCTGATCCTACCGATCACAGTAGTTTTTTTAGAAGCATTCGCGCAAGGTTGGGAAGCTTATCTACAGGGATTACAAGACAGCGATACGATCGCCGCGATGTTAATGACATTGAAGGTCGCAGGTATTGCAGTTCCTTTGAATACTGCGTTCGGACTAGTTGCGGCATTTCTATTAACCAGGTTTGAATTCCCTGGCAAAAATATTCTACTCACCATCATAGACTCTCCTTTTGCAGTTTCCCCGGTAATCTCCGGTCTGATCTTCCTATTACTTTTTGGAAAACAAGGATGGATGGGAAATATATTAGAAGAATGGAATATTAAGATCGTATTTAATACTCCCGGCCTCGTGATCGCAACCGTATTTATCACACTTCCTTTTGTTGCAAGAGAACTAATTCCACTCATGCAAAGCCAGGGAAAAGAAGAAGAGGAAGCCGGCATTCTACTCGGAGCTTCTCTCTACCAAACATTCATTAAAATTATTATCCCGAATATCAAATGGGGACTTTTATACGGGCTTATACTTTGTAATGCAAGAGCTATGGGAGAATTCGGAGCAGTATCCGTATTATCAGGACATATCCGAGGGAAGACCAATACATTACCTCTACAAATCGAAATGTTATATAATGAGTATAATTCGGTAGGGGCATTTTCAGCCGCATCGGTGCTCGTATTTCTTTCCTTACTTACCCTACTCTTAAAAACGATCTTAGAAAAAAATCTTCATCGCAAAGAAGAAATAGAGATCCCGGAAACGACTGGCCTCGGGAAAGAAAAAAATACAAATGTTCAGGTTTCCAAATCCTAGGAGAATAGAATGTCTATTGAAATTCGAAATGTAAGCAAACGATTTGGAAAATTCCAGGCCTTAGATCACGTGGACCTGACTATCCCGGATGGAAATCTAGTCGCATTACTTGGACCTTCCGGAAGCGGAAAAACTACTCTTCTTAGGATCATCGCAGGATTAGACACTCCAGACGAGGGAGAAGTATTATTCAATGGAGAAAGGTCCAAGACTAAAAGTTCTAAGGACAGAGGAGTAGGATTCGTATTTCAACATTATGCACTCTTCCGTCATATGACGATTTTTGAAAATATAGCATTTGGTTTGAAAGTCCGTCCTAGATCCACAAGACCTTCTAAAGAAGAAATCCAAGAAAAAGTATTCCAACTTTTGAAACTGGTTCAGTTGGAAAATTTCCATGCAAGATTTCCTTTCGAATTATCTGGAGGACAAAGACAAAGGGTAGCTTTAGCAAGAGCTTTGGCGATAGAACCTAAGTTTTTACTTTTGGACGAACCTTTTGGAGCCTTGGATGCAAAGGTAAGAAAGGAATTACGCACCTGGCTCAGAAGACTACACGATGAGATCCATATCACGAGCGTATTCGTAACTCACGACCAAGAAGAGGCACTGGAAGTAAGCGATTCTATAGTAATCTTAAGATCCGGAAAAATAGAACAGATCGGTACTCCTGACGAAGTTTACAATAAACCTAAGACACCTTTCGTTTTTCACTTTTTAGGAGATGTAAACCTTTTCCATGGAAGGATCCACGAAGGGACGGCAAAGATAGGCGATCTGGATGTGGCAACTCCGGAACATTCAGACGTAGTAGATAAGGAAGGAGTCGCTTACGTTAGACCTTATGATGTGGAAATTTCCAGAACTTCTACCCAAGGAATTCCTGCAGAGATACAATACATCCATTCTACAGGTAGAAATGTAAGAATAGAATTAAAACGTTTGGATTCAGGAACTTTAATCGAATCCTTATTGGATCAATCTAGTTTTAAAGAATTAAATCTATTGCCCGGTGAAACTGTGTATCTCAGGATTAAAAAAGCAAAAGTATATGTAGAATATATGGAAGATTTTTCGATCTAGTAGAAAAAATCCCCGCATTCACGGGGATTTTTCATATCAAAAGATCTTATTTGGTTAGGATCTCAGTACCTGTTCCGTTTCCCCAAGTACCTTCTAATCGATTGCCACCATTCTTGACCGTATAGATCACTGGATATGTATCACCCCAATCCACAGTTAAGGTACTTCCACTCAAAGTACCTGTTCCGGAAAAACTATTTCCTACAGACCATTCGAAATTGTAAGACCCATCCTCGTTCAAAGTGATTGTAACACTTCCTTTGTATTTACTTCCATTAGGATTTGTACCTGTCACTTTGTAAGTTCCGTAAACGTTTAAAGTTTGAGCGCTTAAATAAGAGAAGGAAACGGTCAAAGCGATCACGGTGAATAAAGCTATAATTTTTGCTTTAGGATTTCTAAACATGAATACCCCCAGGTGAGGGGAAAATGAAAACACAGATCCGGATCTAATCAAGATTTTTACGCTAACTCAGAAAACATTTATTTCCAACTGGAATCTCTCTAAATACAGGAATCATAACCTCTCAAGATCCATTTTCTGGATTCTTCCGGGTCGATCACTGCGTCAATTTCCAGATAAGAAGCCATATTGATCGCCTTACCTCTTTCATAAGCCTCAGCAACCAGACGTTCGAATAAAATTTGTCTCTCTTTCCAATCTTTTACTTCTGAAAGTTCCTTTTGATATCCTGTTCTGATTTCTCCCTCTATACCCATCGCACCGAATTCGCCCGTTGGCCAAGAGATTGTGAATACAGGAGAATGAAAACTGCCTGCAGCCATAGCCATAGCGCCCAAGCCGTAACCTTTCCTGAGAACGATCGTGAACACAGG
The DNA here is from genome assembly GCF_002811475.1 of Leptospira hartskeerlii. Classification (NCBI taxonomy): domain Bacteria; kingdom Pseudomonadati; phylum Spirochaetota; class Leptospiria; order Leptospirales; family Leptospiraceae; genus Leptospira; species Leptospira hartskeerlii. The sequence goes on along the minus strand of NZ_NPDL01000007.1, from coordinate 7,567 downwards.
AACCTGTAAGGAAGCTCCCGCCTCGAAAAGTTTAGCGGCCTTACGCACCAAGCCCTTCTTCTCAGTCTCCGGTCCCACCATGAATCCAGGTGTATCGCAAAGAAATAATAGTGGAAGTTTGTTTAGATTGCAGAATTCCGCGAACTCGGAAGCTTTCTCTGCTCCTTCCGCATCGATTGCTCCACCAAGATGATTCGGATTATTTGCGATCAGACCTAATGGCTTTCCTTCTATTCTGATCAGAGAAGTTACAATCCCTTTTGCAAAATCTTTTCTGAATTCCAAAACGGAATCAGTATCCGACAAAGAAGAAATGATGGATCGAATCTCATAAGATCTCAAACGATTTTCAGGGATGAGAGTTCTTAAAATTTTTTGATCTTTATATTCAAATTTTTCGATCTTTCCTTGGAAATATGAAAGTGCTTTTTTCGCTGTGTAGACCGCCTCTTCTTCATTTTTTACTAATATATCGATTACACCGTTTTTGGTTTGGACTTCCGCAGGGCCGATCTCCTCTGCGGAAAAATTCCCGAGACCTCCGCCCTTAACCATCACAGGCCCCCCCATTCCAATATTAGAATCTTCTGTTGCAATCCTAATATCACTTGCACCGAATAATGCGGCATTCCCAGCAAAACATCGACCCGCAGCGATCGCGATCCTTAGGCATTTCCCTTTTAAGCCGGCATATTTTCGAAAAGTATGAAGATCCAAACCTGCAACTGCCGGCACATCTACTTCTCCAGGGCGGCCTCCTCCTCCTTCCGTAAAAAATACAAGGGGAAGTTTTTGGCTTTCTACCATTTCTAAAAATCGATCCGTTTTTTTATGACCTATTGCACCTTGCGTCCCCATAAAAACCGTATAATCATAAGCTAATACAGAAATTCTAGATATATGAGGCGCAAATAATTCGGCATTCACTGTGCCAAGACCAGCGATCAGTCCGTCTGCCGGGCTAAGCTTGATCAATTCTTCTAAGGACCTTCTTCTTCTCTGGGCAGCAATGGCGAGGCTTCCATATTCCACGAAACTTCCTGGATCACAAAGATCCGCCACATTTTCTCTCGCAGTCCTTTGTCCTCTTTTATGACGTTTAGAAACTGCCTGAGGTCTGGAAACATCTTCATTCAAAAGCAAACGATCCAAAACTTCCTTTAGATCGGGACGAATTTGATTCGGATCGATTTCCTCTGAATGATGAAAAGAAGAATGTTCTAAATCTTCCGACCGGATCCAAACAAGTGTGTCTCCTTCCGAAATAACCTTTCCTGGCTCTATCAAAACTTTTTCTATAATTCCCGTAATCTCTGAATGTAATAGATGTTCCATCTTCATGGAAGAAAGTAGCGCAATCTTCTCTCCCTTTCGAATAGGCTCTCCTTCTTTTGGATAAATTTCGATAAGGCTTCCAGTCATTGGAGAATGGAAAGGATCCAATCCTTCCGGAATTTCTACTTTCGTTTTAGAATTTTCTAAATTATCATTTTGCGCAGATTCAAAATTATATTTTTTATGTTCTATTCGCGAAGAAGGGAGAAGTTCGGAAATATTCTCCTCAATAAATTTGGTCCAAACAGAATATGATCCCAGTTCTTTCCTTTTGAATACATTTAGAAGAAGAGAGAGATTTGTTCCAATACCTTCTACCCTAAATTCGGATAATGCACGGTATGCAGAATGAACCAGTCTGGAAAATGAAAGACTTTTAGAATGAACGATTAATTTTGCAAGCAAGGAATCAAAATTGGGACTGACCTCATAGCCTGAATATGCAGAACTATCCACTCGAATCCCAGGGCCGGAACTAGGCTCGAACACTTTGATTTTTCCGGAAGAAGGAATGATCTCTCCTTTTTTGTCCAGAGTTTCAGAGTTAATCCTGATCTGGATCGCATAACTTTTCGGAGATTCTATATTTTTCTGATCCAATCCAATCTCATGGAAAGATTTTCCGGAAGCAATCTCCAACTGAGCTTCCACAAGATCTACTCCTGTGATCTCCTCAGTGATCGTGTGTTCCACCTGCAACCTAGGATTAGATTCTATAAAATAGATCTCAGAGTCAGGACTGATCAGAAATTCGAAAGTGCCTAAACTTTTGTAAGAAAGATGGGAAGCCATCTGTAAAGAATAAGAAATGATCTTTTCTCTAAGTTTTGGATCCAAAAAAGGAGCAGGCGCAATCTCTACTAATTTTTGATTTTTTCTTTGGAGAGAACAATCCCTGTCCCAAAAGTGCAAAATCTTACCGGAACCATCTCCCAAAACCTGTACCTCTACATGTCTTGCGACGGGTAGATATTTTTCCGCATATAAATTAGGATTTCCGAATGAATGTAAAGCTTCTTCCGAACAACTCTTGAACTTTACTTCTAATTCTTCGACGTTGTTTATGATGCGGATCCCTCTTCCTCCTCCTCCAGCAATCGCTTTTAATAGGAATATTCCATTTTTAGAATAGAATTCTTTGGCTTCTTTTAGATCGATTACCTTGCGAAGACCAGGTAAGATAGGAACTCCTAAGGATTCTGCTAATAATACCGCTTTTAATTTATCTCCCAAGATCTCAAGTGTCTTGGAATCAGGACCCACGAATTGGATATTTAAATCTTCACATCTTTTTGCGAAGTCCGGATTCTCGCTTAGAAATCCGTAACCTGGATGGATCGAGTCGCAACCTTCTCTGAGTGCGATGGAAAGTATTTCCTCCTGGTCTAAATATGCTTTCGCACCTCTTCCTTTCAGGGGACTGGAAACATCGGTCGCTAATCTATGCCTGGAATTTGTATCGTCTTCCGAATAGATTGAGACGGTAGGAACTCCTAACGCTGAAGCAGCTCTCGCAATTCGGATGGAAACTTCTCCCCGATTCGCTATTAATAATTTGGATAATTTCATAAGCAGGAGGAAGTTTTATGACAAAGTCCCTAAGGTCGATCCAGTTTCTAAGACACCTCTAAATTTTGAACAAATGCACAATATAATGTGTATCTGCATAAATCATTATCCACAATAACGACTTTTATTCTAATATATTAGATATACAAATCGAAGCAGATCTATGGCTTCGCTGAAATGGTTTTAAGAGGAACCAATATGTCTGCTGTTCGAACTTCGGTAGAAATTTCCAAAAATCTAATAAAGGGTCTAGACCTTCCTATCGTTTATTCCCCTTCTTCTCCTGAGAAAGCAGACCTAAAACATCTCACGAATTGGATCAAGAAGAACCATAAGGAAATACAAAGGGATCTGTTGATCTATGGTGCCATTCTATTCAGAGGTTTTAATATAGATTCTTCCGAGAATTTCGAAAAGGTTGCTTTGGGTTTGGATCCTAATTTATCGGAAGCATATCTGGGAACTTCTCCCAGAGATAAAAAAACTAAGTTTGTTCATACAGCGAGTGAACTTCCTTCCGCTTATCCGATCATGCAACACGCGGAGATGAGCTTCTTAAATAAACCTCCTAAAAAACTTTTCTTTTATGCAAAGTTAGCTCCTTCTAAAAACGGAGAAACACCTATCACTGATCTAAGAACTGTGTTGAGAGATATGCCGGATCATATTTCTGAAAAAGTTGAAAAACAAGGGATCAAATACATTCGTCATTATGACGGTCCTGGAGCTTCGCGTTATAGTCTTTGGAAAACGAAACCATGGAACGAAATGTTCAAGACTGAAAATAAAAAAGAAGCGGAGAAGGAGATAAAAAAGCAGAATTTCGACCACGAATGGTTGCCTGGAAATAAATTAAGATTAATCAATTCTCAAGTAGGCGTAAGAAAACATCCTATCGCAGGATCCAAGGCTTGGCATAACCATAGCCAAACGTTTCATATAGATTCTCCTAGATTAGAATATAAATATATTTTCAAAAGGCAGAAAACTTTAAGAGGACTCGGAGTTTATCTGATCTTGAACCTATTGACTGGGATCAAAAAACTATTCAGTAAATCGGAAGATCTGGATGTTCACGCGACCTACGGTGACGGATCAGAAATTTCTAATAAAGATATCAAGACTATCGTAAATGTTTTCTGGAAGAATATACAAATATTCTCGTGGCAGAAAGATGATATTCTTTATATCGACAATTATTCAGTTTCTCACGGAAGACTTCCATTTGTAGGTCCGAGAGAAATCCAGGTGGCCTGGACGGAATAGAAAACTATTCGTTTCAATCTTCGGTGATAGTTGAATTTATGAATCTATACTATAGCCGGCGATTTTATATTTCTCGTCTTAAAGCCTCATAAGATCGATGAGGCATTCCGCATGTTTATTTTTGATAAAACTACTTTCGGATACAAAACTTAAAAAAGTTTTTAAAGAAGGATTTTGATTTTCCGGAATATAAAAAACAGATACCGGCAAATACAATTGTTTGATCGGAACAAATTTAGTATCTGCAGGTGCAAAATTCTGTGCACCTAAAATTGTCAAAGAAACCCCTTTGCCGGTAGCAACCAAGATAGGACAGCTTTCCCTTTCATTCTTTATATAAACCTTGGGTTTGATCCCGCTTTGTTTAAAAAGAGAAGAGATAGTATCGTAAAAACTACCTGAATCCTTTTTAGGATGTAATATGATAGTCTCATCCTTTAATTCTTTAAATTCGATCTCTTCTCTTTTAGCAAGAGGGTGTTTTTTAGGGACAAGAACACCAAGCACTTCATCATGAACCGGATGTTTTTCCAGACGCGGATCAGAAACTTCCCCTTCTAAAAAACAAATATCGAATTGAGCTGATTTTAAACCTTTAATGATCCGATTTCGGGTTTCCTGTTGAAGCTGCAATTTGATCCGAGGAAATCGATCTTGAAATTCGTTAATGATCTGCGGCAAGCTCGCCATAAAAGTAGTCGTGGAAAAACCTATACTAAGACCGCCCGATTTGAGTTTGCCGATAGAGCGGACTTCTTTTTCTATTTTTTCCGCTTTTGCGATGATCTCTCGTCCTTCCTTCAGGAGATGAACTCCGGCTCCGGTAAGTTTTACATGTCGAGTAGATCTCTCGAATAATTTGGTGGAAAGTTCCTCTTCAAAAGAAGAGATCAATCTTGTAAGAGGAGGTTGGGACATTCCCAAAATTTCAGCGCTCTTTCTGAAATTCAGCTCCTCTGCAACGACTATAAAAGATCTTAATTTAGATAAGTCCATACAAGATTGATACCTATTTAGTATCAATAAATCAACTAAATTCGCAATAAAATCAAAAAATTCCAAATTTATACCAAATGTATTTACAACTTTTGGGACCGTAAAATTTAAATAATTATCATCAAAAGATCCTTACAGGAGGACGAAAATGAAATTCGATTATGAAGTATTGATCACAGGCGGCGGTCCGGCAGGGCTAAGCGCTGCACTGGCTTTAGGAAGAATGAGTAGAACCGCCTTAATCTGCGACGATAGCCGCCCAAGGAATGCAGCTTCTTCTCATTTGAATAATTTTCCGACTAGAGATGGGATCCATCCCGCAGAATGGAGAAAATTAGCAAGAAAAGATTTAGAAAAATATAATACGATCAGTCTTTTCGAAGGAAGTGTTCTTTCCGTGGAAAAATCAGGACCTGGTTTTGTCGCAAAATTATCTTCAGACAAAACGTTTCATTTTAAGAAGATCATTCTTGCATATGGGGTAGAAGATAAATTTTTACCGGTCCCAGGTTATAAAGAACTTTGGGGTAAGTCCATTTTCCATTGTCCCTATTGCCATGGTTTCGAAGTAAGAAATGCCAAACTAGGCCTGATCGGGAACGGAGACACATTATTCTTTATGCTTCCTCTTATTTATGATCTAGCATCGGACCTAGTAATTTTTACGAATGGAAAAGCAGAATTCAAAGAAGAACAAAGGGCTTTATTGCATAAGAAAAAAATCCCCTTCACAGAAAATACGATCACTGGTTTTATATATGAAGGAGAAAAACTCAAAAGTGTCAGTTTTGAGAATGGAGAAAATGTAGAAAGAGACGGCCTTTATGCACTTCCCACTTTTCCTTTTAAGTTAAAATCAACAATAGGGGAAGAACTTGGCTGCGAAAAAGATCATTTTGGCTTCTACAAAGTTGGAGAAAGAGGAAAGACAAGTGTAGATGGAGTTTATGCCTGCGGGGATAATGCAAGTGGTGCTCATTCCGTTTTATTAGCTGCTGCCTCAGGAGGAATGGCAGGTGCAGGGGTTGTTCACGAATTATTAAGTGAGAAGCTATTAGAGTAGATTTGTTGGAATTCCTACATGAGTTTAAGGCTGAAATTACCTAAATACGGATATTTTCTTTAAAAGTAAAAAATTTTTCTATTAGAGAATTTTATTTTCTGAAAGAAATTTTTCTCAAACTTATTCGGGAAAAGTCGGTTAATGCCATGAAAAAAATTTTGCTACTTCTTCTCCCCTTCATTCTTTGTTGGAACTGTTTTACCGTTGCCGTATTAGGTAAACATGACTTAGACATAGGATGGAAGAGAGATGCCCTTCCTTATCTATCGGAAAGCGTATATGAAATTGCGGAGGTGAAAAGATCCGATACCAAAATGATTGTTTCGTATAAAACCGGCCTATACGCAGAGAAAGATGGTAAATTCAAATATAACGACCAAAGACTAGTCTGCACACTAATTAAATCTCTGGGAGCAAATTCTTATAGCTACGCAGACATTTCTCCCTCGGATTATTCAATTTGTGATAAATCCCCATATGCTTCCTCAGAGCCTTTGTTATTGGAGGAAATCAAAGAGTTCAAAAATGGAATTTGGCTTCAGGATCTAAATATCATTTTATCTTCCGAAAAAGGTTTGGACACTATTACAAATCATCTTCCCTCTCCTCATCAATTCTCAAAGATGATCTATCTTCGAAAAAAGTGGAGATATAAAAATGTAAATTTCTTAAAACATTATAAAAGTTTAAAAATAGAAGGCTCCGAACTTTGCTATGGATCATACTTCTCCCATAGATATCTGCGCTTAGTCACTGATAAAAAGGAGACAATGATCCTTGCAAGCAGAGGAGGCGCTTTCGAAATAGAATTTGACGATAACGGCATTCCAATTTCCGAATTTTCTAAATATGCAGAGATCGTGAAATGTGAACCTTTAGAAGTCTTACAATTTACATTACCAAAAGAAAATAGAGTGATCGCAATTCAATTCGCAGTACCGGATGAAACAGGAGAATGGAAAACAAAAACCAAAGCTTACAGAATAAAAGGTAATTTGGAAAGGTTCCCGAAAGGAATCATTGCTATTTCAAAACCCTCGAATTACAGAAAGAAGGATGAAAGAACTTCAGTTTGGAGCGCTTATCCAATCCTATATCCGTTTTCCATAAGTTTAGACATTGTCACTTCCCCATTACAAGCTGTTTCAATTTTAATAATGGGCTTTGACAATCATATAATGTTCTGGAGCTGCCTACTGGGTGGAAGATGTATTAGCCCGTTAGGATAATTGGAATGATTTGGAATTAGAAAGAAGAGAAAGCCTCTTCGAAAACATATAGAGTAGCGTGACTTAACCGAAGTTGTTACACCCCCAGCCCTTGCAAGCAAGGACTGGG
>NZ_NPDL01000005.1:0-52812 GCF_002811475.1 Leptospira hartskeerlii | reverse complement strand
TTCTATTACATTTTTGCGCGTAGATTTTATCTTTCTTGCTTCAACTTAGATCAACACCTGGTCCCCTGCTTGGTGCCCATGAGTATCATTGAACTTTTTGAAGTTGTCCACGTCGGTGAATAGAAGAGCAAGATTCGTTCTCTTTTTACGGCAACGTTCCATTTCTTCTTTGAGCTTGGTCTGGAAATAGTGATGCACTTTCAAACCTGTCATCATATCAACGGTAGCAAGTTCGTACAATCTAGAGTTCTCTACTGCAATTCCTGCAAGAGTAGAAAGAGTGGTGAGGAAGTCTCTGTCTTCTTCCATCCATTCTCCCATGGTAATCTTTTCACCCAAGAGAAGAAGTCCGTTCACTTTTCCTTTTGCATTCAAAGGAATGATCAGGTCTCCGCCGATTCTTCTTAAAAATTCCAGTTCAGGACTTAAACCCATAGACTCCTCTACTTGATCAGGAGTCATAGCTTTAAGTTTGGTTTCTAAAAAAGTAACCAAAGGCGCGTCTGTTTTGATTTTGAATCCTGCATCGTCTTCTGCAAGATCGAATCCTTTAAAGCTAGGTTCTAATTCGAAATAATTGGAGTCAGCTTCCGGTGCTAAAAAGATAGCCGCACTCAAAGTTTGAAGTTGAGCTAAACAAATATTTAAAATAGCATCAATTAGATACTTATAATCCAGTGTGGAATTAAGAGCCTTACTGATCTCGAGAAGTTGTTTCTGATCATAGATCTTCTTCTCATAATATTCGATCATCAATGGATCATTGTCTTTTCCGATCAACTGTGGAATCTCCCAATACAAAATTGAAAAGATAATTTATTTCGCTAATCCGTTTCTTCGCCTACGGACTTTGAACATTTTCCGTGAAGTCGATCCGCGAGAGGTAGTAGCATCAAAAAGCTTTCCTCCGGGAAATCAAACTCTTTTTGCTTTTTCGTTTGACTTTCAGCCTGGGTTAAGGAAACATGGTTTTAGACGCCGCGCGGTGGAGCAGCCGGTAGCTCGTTGGGCTCATAACCCAAAGGTCACAGGTTCGAATCCTGTCCGCGCTAGAGCGTTTTACATCAAATCAATATCCTCAAAAGTAGACAAAGAGACGTTTTATTTCTACCTTTTCTACTCTTTCCTTATAAAAAAGAAACAAATCCTTTTATTTGCTAATCCTTTCTATTTAGTTTCCTAACTCCTTAGAACGTTCAGTTGCTCTTTTCACTGCAGAGATAACAGCAAAGGGAAACTTATTCTTCTCCAACTCTTCCAAACCTGCAATTGTAGTTCCGCCAGGAGAAGTTACTTTATTTTTCAAAACTTCAGGATGAGTATCAGGATTCTTTTCCAATTCTTTTGCAAGTAATTCCGCACCACCTATCACAGTTTGTATGGAAAGCTCTAATGCTTGAGAGTATGTCAAACCGGAGGCAACTCCACCTTCTGCCAAACTTTGGATAAACCGAAGTACATAAGCAGGGCCCGAACCGGAGAGTCCAGTCACAGCATCCAATAGTTCTTCTTTAGAAAGTTCCAAACAATAAGAGATTGGTGAGAAAATCTCCTTTAGACTTTCGTATAGTTCCTTATCTCCGTAGTAACCCAACGCGCCCTTCCCTACGAGAATAGGGAGATTCGGCATGATACGTACTACCTTAGATCCAACAGGAGCAGAAGAAGAAAGTATCTTTGTGTCAATGCCTGCTGCCACAGATAGAATTGCTTTAGGAGCCTCTAAAGATCTAAGAGTTTTAGAAACCTCTGCAGGTTTTATTGCTAAGATAAGAAGATCCGCTTTCTTTTGGAAATTGGACCAATCAGATTCCAAAACCATTCCCTCTGCTTTTTTTGGATCTAGATAAGGATCATAACCGATCACATCAATTTTTCTAGATTGGAGAGAATGATAGATCGCTCCTCCCATATTCCCGCAGCCTATGATACCAATTTTATTATATTTCATGTTCTTTCTCCGAATATTGCGGTTCCGATCCTAAGATAATCGCTACCTTCTTCCAATGCAATCCTGTAATCGCCTGACATTCCCATGGATAACTTTCCTTGGGGGCAAAATTCTTTTCGAAGCTCGGCAATCTCTCTAAACACTTTGCGGGTTTCTTCCGGATCGCCTGAGCTTGGACCCATTGTCATAAAACCTTCTAATATACAGAACTCAGAGCTGAGAGTTTCTTTGTTTCGAAGAAGGCCCAAAACTTCTTCTTTCGAAAATCCTGATTTCGAATCTTCTTTTGTTAGATTGACTTGTAGGAAGTAACGTATCTTCCAGCGGTCCCCGTCCATTCTTCTTTTCAATTCCTCTAGGACTTTTTGCGAACCTACTCCATGAACGAATGAATAAAGTCCTGCATATTTTCGGATGTGAGAAGATTGTACGGGACCTATATGATGTAGTATAAAATCTTTTTCAGGTTTTCCCAAGTCGGAAAATTTTTCGATCCCTTCTTGGACTCTATTTTCGCCGAAATGGATTACTCCTCCGGCAATTGCTTCTTGGACTTTTTCTTTGGGTTGGAATTTAGAAACTGCGATGAGTGTTGGAGTTCCTACAGGTTTTAGGGACTCCAGTTCTTGAATGATCGTTTTATAATTTTCTGAAACTCCCACGACTTTCTAGGAAACTATTCTGACTTGGACTTTTTTTTCAGACCGGAAACTTCCTGTTCCAAGATTTCCACACGTTTACGTAAGGAGATCTTACTCTTCTTTTTAGGTGATCCGTTTTTCATTCCCAATTTTTTTTCTAAACGCCCTACTCTTTTTTCCAAAGAATATATCTTAGCATTTACTGAAGAATGAGCCATTCTTCTTTTCTTAATCTTTTTAGAATGACGTTTTTCTTTTTTGAGTTTAGGACCGTCGTCGTATTCCACTAAACTTTCGTCCCTAATTTTTGTTCTAGGACGATCCATCTCTTCTCTTTTAGGAAGATCAGTAGTTTCAGTAACCTTTGTCTCCGGTTTCTCAGAAGTTTTTGTAGAGAGTGGATCCTTCTTCTCTTTTCCTAAACCTGGCTCATAGTCTTTTGGCAAAGGTTGAGAAGAAGGTTCGGTGACAGTATCCTTAGGTTTGGAAAAATCAGAGTCAAAGTTTTGGTTCGGAGAAGATAGATCTTTTCCGTCAGGTACTTCTTCCGGAGTAAGAATGGTCCGCTCTGGCTGGGACTTCTCCTCTACTTGGACATTTTTGTCCTTATACCAAGCTGCGATCCGATCCCTTTCCACATATAAATAAAATGCAAGAGATCCAAGTAGCAGAATTAGAAGTCCGCTCAGTAGGATTTTGAGAATATCCCGGTTCATAAAATACCTTTTAGAATTATCGGCTTTGAAAACACCGGAATTCGGCAAAAAACCCGGCTTCTTATTAGGAGATCCACAAAATCTACCGAAAGATCTAGAGTGATCCGGACCGTTCTATTCTGCCTTTGCCTAAGTTTATGGATCCTTCCTAAACCGACCTGGGCACCTCCCGTCAAAAGAGACCAAGACGAGGCAAGCAGAGTCCTTCAATTAGAAAAAGTACTAATCGATTGGAAGCATTACAATCTTTTTCTAGTGGATTCTTTCGAAGGAGAAAGACCTTGGGAAGTTTATAGAGGAGTTTCCTTCTTAAATAGGATAGACTATGTTTCTCAGGTCCCGGACTCCCAAGCATTCCTAAAAGAAAGAGAATTATACAAGGCATCTCCCAAAGAAGAATACAGATCCATGATGGTCCAAACATTCTTCGAAAATCCTAAACATGAACATCTGGAGATTAGACCTAAGGAACCGATCCGTCTCCCGATCGGAATTCCAACAAGAGTGTTTTTCTGGGCTTACTCAAATAATCATAACGTGGTTTTAGAATTGGTATTTCATCAGAAAAAATCCAAAGAGATCGTCATTGAATTAGGAGATCTTAAGTTTGATGGTTGGAAAAGAATAGAGACCCAAATTGCAGTTCCCGCAAAAAATATCAGGCTAAACCAATCTCTTAGATTTCCTTTGGAGCTCGTTTCTATCCGGATCAAACCGAATCCTTTCCAACCAAAAGGTGAATTTTATTTTTATATGGATCGTTTAGGAATATTGATCGATAGCAGAGAAGAATCTTATCCTGGAGCAGAGGTCAAAGACAATTGGGGTACTGCTCTGTAAGGAACTCCTTCAGCTCTCCCGGTTTTTTAGGATTAAACTTAAATGCATTCCAGTTCATATAACCAGCGACTTCCACATTGGTCGGATTATCATCTATGAATACATAATCTTTTCCGGGAAAATCAGTCTCTATCCATTGGAAATATTCTTGGGCAGGTTTTCGGACACCCATCTCACAGGAAAAATACAAAGCATCCAAAGAATGCAAAAGTTCTCCTATCTCTGGAAATTTCATAACTTCTTTGTACCAGATCGAATAATTACTAGCGAGAATCACTGAAAAACCTTTGGACCTTAAACTTTTTACGATCTCCAAAGTTTCAGTGATAGGAGTGATCTTGGAAAACATCTTTTCCTTTAGATCCTTAGGATGAGGAAGTCCCTTATCCTTATGAGAATCCAAATAAAATCTCCGGAAAAAATCCTCTTCTTCAATTCTTCCCATTTCGAAATCTAAGAAGGCTTGCTTTTCCCGACCGTTCTTAAAATCTTCCCAATGTTCTCTGGGCAAAAGTTCTTTTAAGGCCAGATGGAATGGGTCCTGGATCAGGGTATCCATTAGGTCGAATACAAAAAGAGGAGATCTCATACCACTATGCTAATAACGTATCGGATTTTGACGATCCTTCTTTGGCCCTGGATTTTCATTTTCTCATTACTCATTCCGGGCGCAAAAAATTTTCTAAAAACCAGAAAGGAAGATAAAAGAAGGATACTCTCCTACCCATTCGCGCCCAAAGCCCAAAAAGTAATTTGGTTACACGCAGCCTCGGTTGGAGAACTGGACCAGTGCAAAGCGCTCGCTTTAGTATATAAGAAGAAGGAGCCGGAAACTTTTCTTCTTCAAAGTGTATTCTCCGATTCGGTTAGAGATTCTAGTCTGGAAGCTTTTCCTGCAGATCTGAAATTTCGTCTTCCTTTAGATTTTCCTTGGAGTTATGATTTTATCTTAGATAAATTTTCACCTCAAGTTTTAGTGTGTATGGCCTGGGATCGCTGGCCTAATTTACTTTTAGCTGCTAAAAGAAGAAGGATCCAAACTATCCTTGCTTCTGCAGTCATCACTCCTCCGAAAGGATTTCTAAAGAGAAAATTCTACAAGGCAGCATTTTCACTATTTGATAAAATTTTAACTTCTCATTCTTCCGGAGAAGAGAAGTTCAAAGAATTACTCGGTAAAAATTTCATCAAGACATTGGGAGATTCCAGATTCGATTCTGTGATCCAAAAAATAGAAACAAGCCAAAGAGAATTTAAAAGACCCAAAAATTATCCATTCTCTCCGGTATTTTTACTCGCCTCCACTTATGAGCCTTGTGAAAAATTGCTTCTTCCTCTTCTGAAAGAACCTTCTCTCAAAAACACTGCGTTTTGGATCTTCCCACATAAAACGGATCCTGCAAGGATCACTCAGTTAGAATCCAAGATCAGATCATTTACTGACGATTATACTTTGTATTCTCATGCTGAGTTTGATTCTATTTCTTCTAGAGTGATCTTATTCGATGTACTCGGGATATTGGCCCATGCATATAGAGCCGCAGATTTTGCATACGTAGGCGGGGCTTTACATAATAGAGTTCATAATGTTCTGGAACCTGCTTACTTCGGACTTCCACTTTTAAGCGGCCCAAGGATCACACATGCTCCGGAGGCAATAGAGCTAAATCATAGAGGCGGACTATTCATTATCCGTACCAAAGAAGAAGTTTTAGAAATACTGCAACTAAGCTCAGAAAGAAGAGAAGCAATTCGTTTTTCAAATCGCCAATTTGTGGAAACAGGCAGAGGAGCCGCAGAAAGGATTTACGAAGAGATTCGAAGATAGGCGGCCTATGTTGGAACTCCTACGTCGACGAAATATCCTTGTCTCTAAGTCCCAATTGAGGATACTAGGAGCGAAATGTCCGTCTATCGTTGCACAGCAGTAAGTTTAAAAACGACCGCCTTAGATTTTAAAGGAAATCGAGAGAAGATCCTGGCTGCAATCCAAGCCAACGAAAATTCTTCTTTGATCCTTTTTCCGGAACTCTGCATTTCAGGCTATGGTTGTGAGGACACTTTTTATTTTCCCTGGGTTTGGGAACAATCCTGGAAAAGTCTTTTGGAGATCGCAAAAGCGACATCCGGCAAAACTGTCATTGTTGGACTTCCATTCTTCCAAAGCCCTTATCTATTCAATGTATCCGCAGTTTTGCAAAATGGTAAAATACTAGGACTCGTCCCAAAACAAAACCTGGCTCAAACTGGAGTACATTACGAAAACAGATGGTTCACAAAAGGAGAAGAATCCAGAAATTATGCGATCACTCCTGACGGATCAGAACTTCCTTTCGGTTCCTTACTTTTTGAAAGTGCAGATTTCAATTTTGGAATTGAGATCTGCGAGGACTCCTGGGTCCAAACAAGACCCGGTCAATATTTGGTAGAAGCTGGAGCGGATCTCATCCTTTCTCCCGGAGCTTCCCACTTTGCTTTGGGAAAACAAGAGATCCGTAAAAAAATGTTCTCGGAGTCTTCTCGCAGTTCTTCCACTGCAATTCTTTATGCAAATTTGGATGGGAACGAATCAGGCCGTCTGATCTTCGAAGGCGGTTGTATGGGGATCGTAGACGGAAATGTAAAACAAGAAGGTCCCAAACTTCATTTTACGGATTTTGAAAGTACACATTTGGATCTAGACTCTACCGAACTTAGATCTAATCGTGCAAGAAATTTTAGATCGTCCGGCACAAGAGAATTTAGATCCAGAGGAAAAGGCCTGCAAAGAATAGAGATACTTCCTCTCAAAACCCAAAAGAATTTTAATAATTCAGTCCAAGTCTACAAATCGGATCTGTTCCAAGATTTCACCAGAGCAACTTCTCTTGGTCTATTTGATTATCTGATCAAATCCAAAACGAAAGGTTATACTTTATCACTTTCAGGAGGAGCGGACAGCGCTGCCTGCGCACTTCTTGTAAAGGCCGGAATTTTATTCTCTGAGAAAGAACTAGGATCCAAATATTTGGAATCCTTAGGCTTAGAGCCTAAAAATCTTCTATTCACTCTTTTCCAAGGAACGGAAAACAACTCGGAACAAACCAAAAATTCTGCAAAACAACTTTCTGAAGAATTAGGTTTTACTCATGCAGAGATCACAGTGGATTCGGAAGTAAAATCCATGTTGGAAAAAATTTCTTCAGTGAAGGGTTTGGTCCCGAATTGGAAAGATCATAATCTTGCACTCCAAAATATACAAGCAAGGGTCAGATCTCCCCTTGTCTGGTTGCTTGCTAACCTGAACGGGCATCTTCTACTTTCCACAGGAAATAGAAGTGAGGCAAGTGTAGGATATACCACAATGGACGGGGACTCTTCCGGATCTGTTGCACCTCTTACAGGTGTGAGTAAAGAATTTGTACTTTCTTGGCTAAAGAATATACACGAAGGAAAAGATATTATTCTTCCTAAGGTAAATGCACTGGAAGGAATTTTAAATTCTAAACCTACCGCCGAACTAAAACCACTTTCCGAAAAACAAGAAGACGAAAAGGACCTAATGCCTTATCCTCTTCTCCAAAAATTAGAAAGGAATTTTGTATTCCTCGGAAAATCTCCTGATAATCTTTTAGAGTCCCAGGAATGGTCCGACGCAAAAGAAGCAGAAGAAGGCAAAAAGAAATTTTTGAAATTATTCTCCGCAAGCCAATGGAAAAGAGAAAGGCTTCCACCTTCTTTTCATTTGGACGAATACGGTTTGGATCCTAAGTCCAGCTTCCGTTTTCCGATCTTGAGCGAGATTTCTTTTTAAAGCCCAGCTTGTTCGTAAGCTCTTTGCTTATCCTTTTGCACTTGTTCCAATTGTTGGATCATAGTTTGTTGGATGGTCTCTAATTTTTTCTCTTGTTCCGGATCTCCGGATCCTTTTTGCAGATCCACCAAATATTTTACGATCTCCAATCTATCCTTGGATTGTTTCTCCATATAATCGTAATATGTTACTGTTTGGTCCTTGGACGCTGTGCGGCTTAAAACTGCTCTAGTCGCTTCGGATACTCTTTGTTCGAAAACTTTTCTTTGTTCTTTTTCCGCTGGGCTCATGCGGCTTGGAAGAAGAGAGTTATTTGGAAACTTCTCCTTTAATTGGGCGAACCTTTCCATCTCTTCGTTTGTGTATGGTTTTCCAGTTTGAGGATTTACTGGGTTATTCGAATCAGCCGCCGGCGCTCCAGGTTTATTTTCGGAAGAAGGTTCCCCCCCTACCTCAGGTTCACGGTATTCCGCTTTACCGGCCTTATAAAAATCAGAATTGGAATCGAACAAGGAAGGATCGGCACCCGTTTTCCCGTTCCCGGAGCTTCCGGAACTAGATCCCATTCCTCCACCAAAAACGCTTGCAAGAGCTTCCGCTTCGCTTTGTTTATTTTTGGAGTCTAATTTGTCGTCATCGGTCCAAAATAAGATCACCAATAAGAAGATGAAGAATACTATAAAAACTACGGAAATTAATAATGTTCGAACTCTAGTCACGATGAGGGAGCCCCATTTTTTTAGTTGTAAGACCACTCCAAGGTCGAATTCTATCCTTGTGGGTTGTAAATTTAGAATCCAACATACCCTAAAGATGGGCAACCTAAAAACCCCTGTCGTTCAGGCGGTTTTATTCTCGTTTTTTTTGTTTTTTGCCTCTTGCGGAACGAATACTGAGGTGACCCAGTCCCCTTTTGTGTTCTTAACTCCGGTTGGAGTTCCCCAGATTTTTTCCATCACTGCTAAATACGACAATATTGATACTCATAAGCCAGAGTACGATCTAAAGTATTATATCACCAATATGGAACCTCAGTTCGTTGGTTATAATCTTTATATCACTTTTGCGATCCCTTCTGCGGGAGAAACTCTAAGTAACGCAAATCTTTATCTAGAAAACGGGGTCCAACCTTCTTTCCCTCAATTGGCGTTCCAGGCCTCTACTTCTAATGTAGTAACTCAAGGAATCGAAAATTACCAGCCATTCTCTCCAGTGCAGATGTTCCAAAAATGTGAGGTTTATACTTTCACGTTAAGAGCATTATTGAATACAGGCATCACTTCTAATATGTCCACTCCGATTACAAGATGTAGTTCTATCTATCCGGACCATTGCGGGACAAACACCAGTTGCAATCCTACTGCTTGCACAGTGGCGAGCTGCTCTACTTCTACACAATCTCTTTGCCCTGTCGGAACCGCTTGTAATCCCTGCACAAAGGGAGTTGCCGCAACAGGTTGCGCTTGCCCTGCGGGTCAATCTCCGCCGGGTTGCAATCTATGAGCGAAGCTCCTGCTTCTAAATTTACCGTCCAACCAGGGGCCGCTTACGTAGTCGCCACTCCCATAGGAAATTTAGAAGATATTACTTTTAGAGCAGTACAAGTGCTCAAGCAGGTAGATATCATCTATTGCGAAAATTCTTCTCATAGCAGAAGGCTTCTACAGACGTACGAAATTTCTACCCAAACTAGGACTCTATATAAAGACCAAGGTGCTGAACCTTATAAAGGGATTATAGAAGATCTGAAATCAGGAAAGACCTTGGCTCTAGTTTCGGATGCAGGAACTCCAGGAGTCTCAGACCCAGGCTCCCAACTGGTTCGGATCTTAAGAGAGGAGAATATTCCAATCGTTCCGATCCCGGGAGCAAGTGCACTTACTTCGATGCTTTCTGTCTCAGGTTGGCAGGTGCAACCTTCTCTCTTCTTAGGTTTTTTATCAGAGAAGAAGGGCAAAAAAAGAAACCAACTCAAGGAATGGGAGAACTTCGAAGGAGTGCTTACCATCTTCGAATCGGTCCATAGGATCAGAGATACTCTTTCTGCGATCAGGGAAATTTTTCCAAATTCTCCTATTCTTTTAGGGAGAGAATTGACCAAAATTCATGAGGAAATCCTGAAAATAGAACCCGCTGAGGACCTGGAATCCCTGAAATTCCCGGAAAAGGGCGAATTTGTAGTATTAATCTATACAAATCCTAAAAAAATGCTTAACGGACGTGTCGGATATGCCGATACTTTAGAGTGAGAGGGAAAACCCATGACTATCGACAAAATAGGCGGCATTGGCGGAGGATCTTACGAGCCACGTAAGTCGACTCCTGTACGCAAATCTGAATCTAAGGAATCATTCGACAAT
Source organism: Leptospira hartskeerlii (assembly GCF_002811475.1). Lineage (NCBI taxonomy): Bacteria > Pseudomonadati > Spirochaetota > Leptospiria > Leptospirales > Leptospiraceae > Leptospira > Leptospira hartskeerlii. The sequence continues at coordinate 42,511 of NZ_NPDL01000005.1, read as the reverse complement.
ATTTCTATTTCCGACACTGCAAAACAAAAGGCTTCGGAAGCTCGTATCCAAGCGGAAGTGCAAACGATCGCACAAAAGATCGTAGCAAGTCCGGTAGATTCTGAGCGTTCTACCAAGCTGAAAGAAGTGAAGGAAAAACTTAAGAACGGAGATTACGATAATCTCAGCCCTGAGATCTTAAACGCAGTAGCTGATCGTATCGCAGAATCTTTTTTAGGCCGTTAATCCATAATTAAAATCCGGAATTGTTTCCCTTGGATTCCGGATTTTTCATACTTCCTCTCAATTAAAAGGGAGAACGACACACAATGCCGATACTCCCCGACTGGATCAATTTTAGTTTTCCCACCAAAATCCATTTTGAAGTCGATTGCGGCTTTAAAATGGGTAACTTCGTTAAGAATATCGGCAATCGTGCGGTCATTCTCTCCACTCAAAGTGAGTTGGAGAATATGGACGAGTTCTCCATCATCAAAACTTCTTTAGAGAAACATATAGATGGTGTCATTCTCTACGACAATATAGAAAAAGAACCTACATTAAAAGAGTTAGATACTGCCGCCTACTTCGCGAGGATCTCAAACGCAAACTGTATCATAGGTTACGGCTCTTACGAAAGTTTGAATACTGCAAAGTTAGTTGCACTTCTTGCGAATAACGACGCGTTCGCAGAAGATGTTTTTATTCTTAAAAAAAATCTAAGGCTCAAAAAACCTATCCCTCTTATTCTGATCCCTACTCATCCGGTCATGGGATTAGAATGTTCTCCTACTGCTACGGTTTACATGGATGACGATAGGACCGTTCGTTATTTTGCCAACGAGTTCCTTTTTCCTGAGATGGTGATCGCCGATGCTAAGATCAGCAGTTTTATGACTTCCGCAGACGTTGCGAAAGTTGGAGTGGGAATTTTAGCCGCCGCTGTGGATAGTATTCTTTCTAAATATTCGAACGAACTTACAAACTCTTCTTCTTTGAGAGCGATAGAGATTATTTATAAAAACTTGGTTCCCGCCATCAGGGATCCGAAAAACTTGCAGTATAAAAATGCGATCTTCGGCGCTAGTTTGCTTGTAGGAATGTCCCATTCTTCTAGTTCATTAGGACTTTGTTATGCACTTTCCTTGGCTGCTTCTAACCTGACAAACTTGGATGTTTTCCAGGCAATGTCCATTCTTCTTCCCCACGTAATGGAATATAACCTTACCTCCTCTGCAGGTAAGTATGTAATGATCGCAAAGGCCTTAGACGAGGACATCACAAATATCTCGGTGATCGAGGCTGCCATCAAAGCGGTAGAAGGGATCCGTAAAATTTATATAGAACTCAAGATCCCTCAAAGGCTTTCTGAATACGAAGTACGTAAGATAGATTTGCCAGGGATCGCAAGTCTTGCTTCTTCTTTTCCTTTCTTGGACTCACTCCCTCGGGAACTTCCTAAAAACGAGATCGAAACGATTCTAGTAGCTGCGTTTTAGTTTCGCAAAAAAACGGATTTATGCCTTTGAAAAACATTTGAAAGGCCTGGTTAGGGTCCAAGAATGGAGACTCATGAGCGAAGAATCCATAGACACGATTATCGGGGAAGACATCCAATTCCGAGGCAAACTACGTTTCAACAACGCGCTGAAGATCAAAGGCCAGTTCAAGGGCACCATTGAGACCACAGGATCTTTGATTGTTGGAGAGACAGGTAGAGTCGAGGCCGATATCGAAACAGGCACCTTGGAAATCGAGGGAGACCTAAAAGGAAATATTAGCGCTGCCTCTAAAGTTTCCGTTCGCAAGACCGGAAAGTTAGTTGGAGATGTTCGCACTCCGGATCTGGAAATAGAATCGGGAGCAAAATTCAGCGGAAATTGCATCATGTAATTATGCTCCAGCATGGACCGGATTTTCATAACCTACCAAATTCTTCCATCCAAGGCCTAACTCCCCTCCAATCCCATGTGTTCCGGACAAAGTTCGGAGGGGTTTTCAATCCCGGAGGGACTGATCCTTTTAAGATACTTAGCCAAAATATTGCAGATCTTCCTTCTCCGTTTTTATTACCGGACATGGATGATTCTATCCGCATTCTTCAAACTGCGGTTAAAGAAAATAAATCCATCTTACTTTATGGAGACAGAGACAGTGACGGAGTTTGCTCCACAAGTCTACTCGCCAATTTTTTAAGAGGAATTCATCCGGGAAAACTCACAGTAAAGACTTCCAGCGAAGAAGATTACGGGCTATGCGAACCTGCAATGAAATATGTGAGAGAAGTGGAACCGGACTTACTCGTGACCTTGGATTTCGGAACAAGCAATAGCGCCGAAATAGAAGAATTGAATGGGGAAGGAATGCAGGTAGTAGTCCTGGATCACCACGAGATCCCGGAAAGGATACCTTCTTCTTGTAAATTGATCTCTCCCAAAAGAGGTGATTCTCTCTACCCTACAGAAAAGATCTGCACTTCAGTTATCGCCTGGAAATTGATCACTGCTTGGCTTTATACTACATTAGAGAGTTATAATTCTTTGGTATGGATCCCGGACGGAGAAACATTTTTCAGCGGTTCTCTCGTAAAGAACGGGATTAAACTTTTTCAAGGTGATAAGTCGGAGGCGGAAAAACGTTTTGCAGGAAATTTTGTAGATTGGCCTACTACTTCTAAGACTCAATACCCTGAAAGAGAAGTTTTCTATTCTCAGATTTCTTCTTCTCCTGCGATCTGGGAACAGGTTCTTAAAAATCTAGACCTTGCTTCTATCGGCACGATCACGGATATGATGCCTCTTGTGGGAGAAAATAGGATCATAGTCAAAGAAGGTTGTTCGACTCTACAAAAGATCAAAACGGGAGAATTTTCTCATCGCCCAGGTTTGGAAAAACTTTTATCCCAATTAGATCTTAATAAGAAGAAGGTACTTTCCAGAGATTTAGGCTGGAGCATTGGTCCGGCATTGAACGCAGCAGGTAGAATGCAAAAAACGGAAGCAGCACTCGGGCTTCTTCTTTCCAACTCAGGGAAGGAGGCGGAGACTCTTGCAACGAACCTTCTAAAATTAAACGAAGAAAGAAGAGAGAGAACCAAAAGAAATTTATTCAGAGTAGAAGGTTTTCTAAAAAGAAAAAGGGAAAGAACGGAAAGGCCGATCCTTTTTTGCTACGAACCTGATTTTGAACCTGGTGTTTCAGGTATCGTCGCGACAAAACTCGTAGAACAATATAAAAGACCTGTTGTATTCATTGCACCCGACCATGGACACGCAAAAGGAAGTGTGAGAGCTTACGGACGTGAGAATGTTCTAAACCTTCTGAAAAAAGCTGAGAATATTTTTCACCAATTCGGTGGTCATAAAGAAGCGGGAGGATTTTCTCTTTCTATAGATCAGATCCCAAGACTTGCAGAAATACTTTTCCAAGAAGCAGGAAGTTGGCTGGAATCTGAAAAAGTTTCCGGCCTCCAAGAAGAGACTAAAAGTTTGGTGAGTCTCCGGCCACAAGAGTTGAGAGAAAATTTATACACAGAGCTTGGACTCTTCGAACCATTCGGTATGGAAAATCCCGCTCCGTTACTTTCCGTTAAAGGTGCAAAAATACTTTCGTATCGCCCTCTGTCGGACGGGAAACATGCAAGGTTCAAAATTTTGGCATCTTCCGAATCCATCCAAGCGATTATCTGGAATAAGGCGGAAGAATTTTCGGAAAGGTTAAGAGAAAAAGGTGAATTGGATCTTTGGGGGTGTTTGGAAGAAAACACGTTCAAAGGCAAGACAAGCCTTCAGTTCGTGATCCAATCTTTTACGTAATTCAATTAATCTTCCGATTCGTTAAAATCAGAATCTTCTGAACTTGATTCAGGTTGTGGCTTTGCACTTTCCCCGTTCTGGCGACCTCCCTTTCTGTTACGATCTTTAAATCGTCCACCGCCGCCTTCTTTCTCTTTACGGCCTCGGTTTGGACGTCCGCCCTGTTGTTGGCCGCCTTCTCTTCGGCCCCCGCCACCACCGATACTATTCGGTAGAACCGGTCTCTTGCGAAGAGAGATTTCCCAGAAGAATGCAGACTGTAGAGCCTTATCATTATTGTCCGCGATCGCATTGATCTTATACACATAAAATGCGTCGTAGAAGAAGTCTTTCTTGCGGAAAAAATTATTCTGGGAAGCTTTATCGTCTTCGATATGGGTGAATCTTTCCTGAGACGCGAATACCTTGATCAGTCTTTCTTTATCTTTTTTAGGAGTTCCTAATCTTTGGAAAATAGGCTCCAAAGATTGTTTTAAGGAAGCAACCAGGTGCCCCCCACTCTTCTTAGTTAAAGATTCTTCTGCAAGGTCGGAAAATAAAAGCGCATAAAATATTTGAGGAGTAAGCTCTTCTCTTTCGGAAAGAAGTTTGTCTGCGATTACTAAACGTTTTCCGACTCCGGTTTCCAGAAACTTGTCGCCGAAGTCCGGATTTTTACGGCGTTCTTTTTCGAATGCTTCTTTGAACAGAACTTCCAAAAGAGAATTTTGGGCCATTCCCTGGAAAATAAGAGAAGTTCTCCAGGTGCGGAAAATTTTATTATATTCTTCCAGCATACGAGAAGAAGAAGCTTTTTCAAGCTCATGTACATTCTTCTTAATAGATTTGGAAGTTCCCTTGTCTATTTTTAGACCTAAAAGTACGGCAAACTTTACTGCACGCAACATTCTGACCGGATCTTCTCTAAAGGAAATATCCGGATTTCCGATCACTCTGAGTTGTCTGCTCTGGATATCTTCGTATCCGCCCACATAATCCACGATGGAATCGTTACGAATATCATAGTATAACGCGTTGATGGTGAAGTCTCTTCTGGCGGCGTCTTCTTGTGGTGTTCCGAATTTGTTGTCTCTTTTGATCAGATAATCCTGATCTTCTACAGGTTTTCCGAAACGATGTTCAGGAAGAGAACGAAAAGTGCTGACCTCGATCACTTTTCCTTTGAAGAGAATATGAACGATCTTAAATCTGCGACCGATGATACGACAATTATTAAAGATTTTCTTAATTTGATTCGGAGTTGCGTTGGTGACTACGTCGAAATCTTTCGGTTTGCGCCCCAAAAGAAGATCTCGCACTCCCCCGCCTACGATGTAGGCCTTGTATCCGAATTTGTGAAGACGATGGATGATCTTTACAGCATCCTCGTCGATCATTGTCTTGCGGATCGGGTGCGCATCCCGGTAAAATCTCCGTCCCTCCGGATAAATAAGAATGTCGTCGACGGATCCTATTTTTTTCTTGAAGAGATTGGACAGAAATTTCATATGATGGGATAGTTAAGTCCTATAATCCCCGTCGGACCCCTACCTGCAAGTAAAAATCTATGAACAACGAGGCAAAGTTCGAAGACCGCCCCAGAGCCACAGAAAGGCTGAAGATCAAGTATCTTCGCTTCCGTTCTTCCTGGCTAAAAATCAAAGAAAAAGGCTCTCGCAAAATTTCTTTCCTACTCGTACCTCATGATCACGAAGCTGTGCTGAATGTAGAGCTAAGTGTTTTTATGGCCGCGTTTTTAGGAGTGCTCTCGGTTCTTCTTTTTCTGCTCGCGAGCGCATTTGTGGTCTACATGAACTTCTTCTTTGTACCAAATCGAGAGTTGATCCGAGAAACTGACAATAATGTTGGGCTATTTCTTTATTATAACTCTCTTCTCAAAGATGCTAAGAAAGAAATTTCCGGTCTAGAAAAAAAGACGGAACAGTTAAACCTAGTCGCTTGGGAAGAAGTTCCCTGGAAAAGAATTCTCACCTTCGATTATGTACCTGAGTTCAGCTTAAAGAAGAATGTTCCGGAATCTTCGACTAACATGGATCTATATTCTGATACAGTCGAAGGTTTCGCAGAAAGAAATATTGAATTATACAAGATCAAACATGCCTTCCAAAACGCATTCGATTACTTGGAGGAAAGAGAATCCATTTTATACGCAATGCCAAGAGGTCGCCCCTTAAAACCTGGAGTAGGATTTGTGACTTCTACCTTTGGAGGAAGGGTGGATCCATTCGGTCTAGTGGAGATGGGAGAGTTTCACTCAGGTATTGACTTTGCTGCTGGCGAAGGAATTCCGATCTATGCTACAGCTCCTGGCGTGATAGAAGATAATGGACAATCAGCGGGTGGGCTTGGAAAAAGTATTCGTATCAATCACTTGAACGGATTTTATACAGTGTACGGACACTGCTCAGTCGTCTTTGTAGAAAAGGGACAGTTAGTAACAAGAGGCCAACATATAGGCAATGTAGGCTCCACAGGAAAGGCCACAGGACCTCACGTGCATTACGAGGTCCATATAGGTTATGATCCTCCTATGGACCCTGCAGAATTTGTGAATATGGAATAAATTTTAATCTCTCCGAAACTTTCCCGATTCGGGGAACGAATATAAGGGAAAAAAGATCCAACAGAAGGAACCATGTATAAAGTCATAGATATTCCCGGACTAGTACCTTTCGTCCAGAAATACATCAGCAGCGGCTGGGAAGGAATTTCCACATTCAGTATTTTAGTAGTGATCGCCTTTTTGGCGGCTTCTTATTTTTTACCTAAAGAATTAGAAAGAAAACATCTGGATCCAACCCATGCGGATTGGCTTTTGATCTTAGGTGTTTTCGGAACATTCGTAGGCGCTAAGGTATTTTTTATCTTCGAAATTTGGGACCAAGTATTCGTGGATACTCCCGGTTTTGATGGAAAGTATTTATACCCGCTCACCCACTTCGATGGTTTTCCAGGTCGTCCAGGACTTTGGTCCAGTTTATTTTCCGGAAGCGGTCTGGTATTTTACGGAGGGTTCCTTTTCGGGATCTTATTCATCAGCTTATACATGATCCAAAACAAATTGGATGTAAAGGCATACTTGGACGCGGCAGTTCCGAGTATGGCATTGGGTTATGCGATCGGTAGATTAGGATGCTTTGTTTCCGGAGACGGTTGTTACGGATTTGCGACTCATGCGGACATTCCACTTTTAACATTCACCTATTGGCCAACGAGTGCAGTTCCAAGTGGTGTTCCGGTTTGGAATACACCGGTTATGGAATCAGCTATATCTTTTCTATTCTTCATCTACTTCCAGAAATGGGCAAGGTTCCAGAACTTCAAAAGATTTAGCTTGGGAGCTCAGTATCTAGTATTGCACGGGCTTGCAAGATTAGGAATAGAGTTCTTGAGAGTGAACAAGGCAGTGATCCCATTCTTCGATCCACCGGTTCAATCAAACATTCCTGGAGCGAGTGGAGAAACCACTACCTTCTTAAACGGATACTACTGGCACGGATTCTCTCAATCTCAGTATGTATCGATCGCGATCATTCTGGTTGGTATATACTTTGTAGTGAAATGGAAACTCTGGAAAAAGGAACCGGTCCCAGCTTAAAGAAAATTTAATTCGCGCGCCTCATTCTCCGGAGGCGTGGAACTTCTCCCCTTTGATCGTCCGGATCATATCCGCAGTATTTAGGTAATTCGTAGTTTTAAAAAGAACCTTCCCATCGGGTGAGAAGATCACAAAGAATGGAAGTCCAATTTTCAGTTCAGGAAATCTAGGATCGTTCTCATATATTAGAAAATCCTTATCATCGTCCCTGATTTTTAAAAGAATAGTTTTTCCGAGTGCCTGGTTCAAGTCCGTATCGGATAAAGTCAGATCTTCGAATGCTTTACAGTTAGAACACCAATCCGCATAAAAATCCGCAAACACCAAACGATCTTCAGTACGAGCTGTCTCGAATGCAGTATCGGAAATTCGATGCCACTCTAGATTTCCGTGTTCCTCTACCACATCCTTCTTTATACCTCCCGGAACAGTCCCCCATCCCGCGAGTCTGATAAGGATCGCGCTAGAACAAATAAGTCCTGTCAGAAGTAATGCCTTCTTCATTCTTTCCGTACGTAGAAGTGATGTCGGCTGGTAAAAATAAGCAGTGATCAAAACTCCAAGTGCAGCGGCCAAAATTCCAAGACTCAGATCAAACGGAACAGACCATAATTGCATTGCCTTGTTGTAATAAGACCAAGCAAAGTAGAAGACCACAAATCCCAGAACGATCTGTATCCATCTGGTCCATCTCCCGCCACGAGGAAGAGAAAGTCCGAACACTCCTAAAAATAAAAACGGTAACCCTAAACCAAGTCCGAACAATGCCATCTTGAATGCGGAAACCGCTAAAGAATAACCGCTAATACTTTGGACCCCAGCCGTCACTTGGATCAAGATCGCAACTACGATCGGGCCAACGCAAGGAGAAGAAAGAAAACCCGCTCCCATTCCCAAAAGGAAAGTCCCTTTCCAACCTTGGCAACCTTTCCACTCTTTCACAGGAAAAATCGGTAGATGCAAAATTCCTAATGAAGCAAGTCCCAATAAAAAAATAATTACGGCTAAGAATAGATTGGTTCCAGGATATCTTAAAACAGTATTGAATGCTCCACCCGAAATCCCTGCCACGAGTCCGAAGCAAAAATACATGGATGCGAGCCCGGCATAATACACAAGAGGATGGAACATTTTGTTCGTGGCAGTTTCTCCCCTTGCCTTAATGATCCCAACGGTGATCGGGTACAAAGGGTAAACGCAGGGAAGAAGGCTCGCACAAAGTCCTCCCAAAACCAGAAAGATCGCGGAGTGAAATCCAAACTCTGAACCGGAAATTCCCGTCTCCAACCATCTGTTGATGGAAGAAATCCAGGATTCCGAAACTACCTGGGATTGAGCTTGTAAGGAACTAGTAAGAAAAAGGAAGAATATTAGAAGTCCGGCTCTTTGGCCAAACATTGAGGAGAGAAGGTTCCGAATTTTCTTCATGAGATGGACGATTAGACCCTAACAGGATTTGTCTTTCTCCTAAGTTTCATTATCGGCTCCATAATCTCGAAACCAAATTGCGATTTCTAAAACTATGGTCAATCCTGAATTCCCAGATCGGTGACACCTTGGATTTGGTCCGTACTTGTTTGGACGAGGCGGAACGAGAGAAAGGAAAGAAAAAGCCCGATCCTTTTCTAAAAAAAGACCGGGCCTGAAGCTTTTACACTTTAGATGGCGAACTGAAGTGTGAGTGAGAAATAGGTACTATTTCTATCGATATTGAATTGTTTTTGGTTTTTGATCGCGTCTCCCGCATAAAGAACGGTAGCTCCCGCCCAGATCGAGAAGTAATCGTTAATCTTCTTGATATATATCAGATCATATTCTAATAAAAGTCTGTGTCCAGGTTGCCAATTTTTCAGGAAAGGATTGTTGGCATAGTTTTCGGTGCTTCCTGTAACAGTCTTGTTCGCGAGAAAATCTCCATTAGCGTCGAATCCAGTATTTCCAGTAACTGCGTTTCTGTTACCGTCATACCAAGCATCTTGGACTTTATCCTTGCGAATATCGTAAACAGCGAAAATGAATCTTCCCCAAGTATCATCATAGTATTGGATATGAATAGAAGAAGTTCTTACGTTCGCCCAGAAGGCAGCGTTTGCGATACCATTCCCTGAATCGAAATAAGGGAATCCACCGGATCTTGTAGCAAATAAAGGATCCCAGGTTGCAGATTTTCCGTCAGCTCTGTTCGGGTCACCGGAAGCTCTCGCGAATTGAGCTCCCACACGGAAACCTTTATATGTATAACCTGTTTGAGCCAGAAAGAAGGAAGCGTCATGCTGGACAGTTTCCTTGTAAGCAGCATGTTTGTTTGTTCCGGATCCGATTTGAGTATTCAAAGTATCCCAAGAGGCATCTATTGTTTGGCCAGTACTTCCTGTTTGGGCTGCGTATTCTAATCCCCAGTCCCAAGATTTTCCTGCGGGAAGACTTCTTCCCGAGGCAGTCCTGTTGCTCAAACGAATACCTGTGGTGAATAGATTATCTCTGCCGTTCGTTCTTTCGTTCGGATCCACAAGAGCGCCCGTTGCCGTAGTAGTATTATACTTTTTGATAACACCGATCTCGTAAAGATCTACTACTAACTCTTCCGAAGGTTTCCAAGTATTGTATAAGAAAGCCAGGTATGTATCGTTAAGAGCTTTTGCTCCACCGACTTTCTGGTTGTTTGCAGTTACAAATCCGTTCGGACCATTACTTTCTTCTGCGAGAACAGTATAACCGGCATGAGTGGACCAGGTTTTAGTATCGAACGCTACTCTAATTCCGTCAAAAGAGTTACCGATCTGGCTATCATTACGAGCACCAATGATCCTGGAATCTCCGTAAGAGAAAGTCTGACGGCCTAAATACATTTTTGTATAAGGAAGAAAATCCTTCCAGATCACATAAGCTTCTCGGATATCCGTATTATTTTTTACCGGGATCGTGCTTCCGGGCGCATACGCAGTCCCGATAGAATTCGTAAAAGAAGTAGGCCCATATCCTGTTCCACTTGGATCTTTATACTGCCCGTACAGACGAGTGTCTTGGATGGTCAATTTTACGGCGAAGGATTCGTTGATATCCAAAAGAGTCCAGAATTGGCTATTTTGCGTAACGTAGTTTTTAGAATCGCTCGTAGATTTATCGAAATCTTGATTATTAAAATTTTCGAATCTAGGACGGATCTGCAAACCGAAACGAAGGTTATCAGTGATCCAAAGATTGGGACTTTTTCTAACCGTATCTTGGTGTTCCGGAGTTAATAACAAAGTTCCGAGCAATTCCCCATCTAACTTAGCTTTCCAAGGACTTTTATAAGGAACCGCAGGAGCCTTATCTTTTTCCTTAACTTCCGCATTAGTAGTAGCAGTGGCTGCAGGAGTTTGGGCAGAAGGAGTAACAGTTTTCTCCTCGGAAGCCGGAGGCTTAGCTGGAGTTGTTTCTGCCTGAGTCACTGTTTCTTGCTTAGGAGGCTCTACGCCTTGGGCCCAAAGAGTCCCCATTCCAAAAAATCCGAAAAACAAAAAGAGTCGGACTGGTAAGAGTGAATATTTTTTGTTCCGACTCGGTCGGCTCATAATTGTATTTTTTAACATAATAGGGAGTCCCTTATTTTGGATTAAAATCCAATATAGCGGATATAAATCAGAGTTTAGCAGATTTTGTAAACAATTTATTTGATATTTTCTTAGATTTTTCGACCTTCAGTCGCTTTTTTGAACCTTAAATTACCCGATAAGCCTGACAAATCGTCATTATCTCTGCTAAAGTAGAATATGCTAAGCTTCTTTTCCATCCAGGATTGCGCGGAAAGGCCGATGATTAAAATAGAATGCTTAGAAAGACAAAATGCATAGCCAGAGCGAGTATCCTAGTCTTTCTACTATTTTCTCCTACATTACAAAAATTGAATCCAATCCCAGTCTCTATCAGCACAGAGCCGGACTTGGATTATAATTACGAATATGAGAAGAATGGTGTATATACCAAGTTCTCCGACTGGGTACCTTATAAACTCCATAAATGGGAGCCGAAGTTTTTAGAAGACTATTATGAGATGTATGGGCTCAAACTTCATTACAAAGAGAATGAACTCAGAAGGAATATATTCTTCCTAAAAGCAGGCTTACAAAAAAGATTCAGACATCCTAGAAACGCGCTCTGCAGGGTAACGAACGAAGAAGAATATCATAAATACAGACTTCTGATCTTCATGCATATGAATCTGCAGATCATGAGATCCTATATGAGGATCGCTTCTCAATTCGATAAAAGGCATTTATATTTTTATAATTTAGATTTTGCTCACGAGCTAAAGCAATCCTTCGAAGTAGCTGATTCATTCTACAAGGAAGCTATTCCTTATTGGGAAGCCTCCAGAAAATACGCCGATCAGGCTTCTGAGATAGATTACGATCTGGATCTAGGCACTATAGAAACGGAAAGATACGAGATTATCACAGGTAAGCTGGACTTCGGGCAGATCATTTCGGACCATAGAGAAAGGCTAACTAAAAAGAGAGAAACCGTTGGCGCATATCTGGCTAAATACCCTGAGGCGGATAAGCCGAATCTAGATCAGATCCCATAAAAAAACCCCGAGAAAATCTCGGGGTTTTTTAATCCATACTGCAATCTTACGATTAGCAAGAATAAGTAGTAAGGAACTCGAATGGGTGAGGACGTCCTTCCCAAGGCCAAATTTCGGTTTCAAATTTGTATGCTTTGTAGGTTTGGATGAAGTCTTCAGTAAATACATTTCCTTTTTTGAAAATTTCTTTACCAGCCAACATATGCTCAACTGCTTCTCTAAGAGTGTGAGGCATTTGTTGGATTCCCTTCTCACGGATCTCATCTAGAGAAAGTTCGAACAAGTCTTCTTCCCGAGGAGGTCCCGGATCGATTTTGTTTTGGATCCCGTCAAGTCCTGCCATAAGCAACGCTGCAAATGCAAGATAAGGGTTCGCAGAAGAATCTGGGAAGCGGAACTCAACACGTTTAGCTTTTTCACCGCTAACGAACGGAATTCTCGCGCAAGCGGAACGGTTCTGAGCAGAGTAAGCTAAGATCGCAGGAGCTTCGAATCCTGGAAGAAGTCTTTTATAAGAGTTAGTGGAAGCGTTAGTGAAAGCAGCTACAGTTTTTCCGTGCTTCAATACACCACCGGTATAGTTAAGAGCAAGCTCGCTTAAACCTTGGTATCCGTTTCCAGCAAATAAGTTTTTGCCGTCTTTCCAAATGGATTGGTGGCAGTGCATACCGTTACCGTTGTCTCCGTAAAGAGGTTTAGGCATAAAGGTTGCAGTTTTTCCCCATTTATGAGCAACGTTCTTAACAACATATTTCAGTTTTTGAACGTTATCTGCTGCTTCAATAAGAGTTCCGAATTTAACTCCGATCTCTCCTTGAGCCTGAGCAACCTCGTGGTGAACCACGAAAGTTTCCATTCCGATCTTGTGAAGGGTTTTAACGATATCTGCACGAAGATCCACTTGTGAATCCACAGGAGCTACTGGGAAGTAACCACCTTTGGTTCCTGGACGGTGTCCGGTGTTGATGGAACCTGGCATATCAGTGTGAGAGTTCCAAATACCTTCGGAAGATTCTAACTCATAATATTGGATATTGATCGCGTCTCTTACTTTCAAACCATCGAAAAGGAAGAATTCATTTTCTGGTCCAAAATATACGGTATCGCCGATCCCGGTATCTTTCAGGTATTTCACCGCATTTTTAGCGATGGAACGAGGGCATTTTTCGTAAGCTTGGTTTTTATAGATGTCCCAAACATCGCAGAATACTACAAGAGTAGGATCTGCAGTGAACGGATCCAAAAAGATGGAAGTCGGGTCAGGGATCAACTGCATGTCCGATTTATGGATCGGCTGCCAAGCAGGGATGGAAGAACCGTCGAAAGGAAGTCCTTTAAGAGTAGTTTCGTCTACGGAATCTACGTGGTAAGAAACGTGGTGCCAAGCTCCTTTAATATCCGTAAAACGGAAATCATAGAAAAGAACCTTGTTCGCTTTCGCGAAAGCGATCACTTCTGCGGCATTTTTCGCCATTGATACTTATCTCCTATATGTTTGTACTAGGGGTCTCTAATTCGCACGCGAAAAGCGTGTCCTGCTTATGTTTATGCAAGAGATGTGCCAAATCCTAATACCCATCTTGCAAGTATCGTCCCTCCCTATAAAAAAAGAAGGAGCCCCTAGAAAAGCAGTCCATGCTCAGGCTAAAAATCCTTGAACCTGAGGCAATCAGTAAAAAACTCCGATTGAATGGATTCGATAGAATTTTAAACCCCAAGGTTTTGGATCTATCTGTCATTTGCCATGCGCTAGTTTGGTACACTACGCTCAAAATATAATCATGGGAGAAACCATGCAGACCCTTGCCAAATGGCCTAGTCCATCAGAGCTTTCTTTTTCAGACGGAAGAGATGCCCAATCAGAAATTCCAAACTCCAAGGAATATTTTCAATCCGTATTGGCATGGGCAAAGGAGAATGGAGCGGAAGAATACTTTCTAGTTCCGTTGGAAGAATGGGTCCCTTCTTCCGAGGTTCTCTCCTCCCTTCCCTCTTATCCTGTCCGCACACAAATGGACATTCCGGATTCAGTGACCTTCTCCTATGCAATCCCACCTGTATTATTCGGGAATAAACTTTGCTTCTGGACCTCTGAAGGAAATAGCTTAACTGATTCATATATTCGTGTTTTAGGAAAAATGGAAAGATCCGAAGAACAACTTAGCAAAATTTTCGAGACAAAGATCCGTTCTATTCCTGAGATCATTTGGAAAGAAGAAGAGAAACATTCAAATTCTCTTCTACTGGAAAGAAAATTATGGGGAAGAAAGGAAAATGGAAAAAGATATTCTTCTTCCTTCTCCTTAGCTAAGGCGTTTTTTGTAGGATCTTTGACGGATATCAGAGAGATAGACGAATACGAATTAGTCTTTGGATCTTCTTCCGATTTAGAAGCTGCAATCCAAAAGTTTTTATACAAGAGAGCAGATTCCAAATACTTCTCCCTTTTATCCGCTTTAGGAAAAAGTGGATCTGAAAATGGATCCGTATTCAAACCTAAGATCTATTTTTCATTCGGACTACAACTTCTGATCCTTTCATGCGTTCTTGCAGAAGCCTACGATGAATTAGTTTCTAGATGGATAGAAGAAAGACCGGTGCTCAAAGACGCGATCGACAAATTGGAAGAATGGACTGAAAAGGAATTTCATCCTAAAACGGACGCCGGAATGGACGCGATCTTTGAAGAAAAGGTCATCCATTTATTGGATAAATATTCGGATAGAACGGATAGATTCCTTCTTAAAAGATTAGAAGAAGAATACCAAAATTCTCAGAAGGACTTATCTCTGCATTTCCAACTCAGGAAGAAGGAGATAGAAGAAAAATTGATCCCAGACCTTCTCTCTCAAGTAGAATCTCATTCTAAATTTTCCTTTCCGGAAGAATTAAAAACAGAGTGGGAAAATTTAGGAAAAACATTACAGTATCGTCTAGAAAATCTTCTCTTAGAAAGAAAAAATTTACCAAATCCGGAACAAAAAGGGAACGGAAAAACGCCCGAAAGCTGGAACATTCTAATCGGGCATAGGTCAGATTAAAGAATATAGGCCCAGTTTATTCTAGGAAAGGTTTCGAATCACCCGGAGAGAAATCTTTGACAAGGCCGGTATTTCAAAAAAAATGACCGGTAAATACCTTTTAAGGTATTTCCTAGGAATAACGGCGACGTAGCTCAGCTGGTTAGAGCAACGGAATCATAATCCGCAGGTCCGGGGTTCGAATCCCTGCGTCGCTAGGTCCTTTGGAGAAAACACACCCATGAAAAAAACAATCCTCGCAACCCTAATCTTGCTCGCCACGGTTTTCGCCGGATTCTCCTCCGTTTCCGCTCAAAGCCAAGCATGCAATCAGATCTGTGATTTTTACACAACTTGTGTAGAAGGTCAAAAAAAGCTTAGTGCTGCAGAAAAACAAAAAGTGGGAGCCGGTTGTTTAAATACCTGCCGTAAAAATTACGCAGCAGTTACTTCTTGTTATGAGACTCATTCAGGTCAATGTACAGCTTTTAATAGCTGCTTGATGGACAGTTATAAAGGTAAAAAGTAATTTTAACTCATTCGATCGGGCACCTGAAAAAATGCCCGGTCGAAATCCTTAAAGACTGGATCCAGTCCCTTCTTCTTTAACATCTCCGTAAATTCTTCGATCTTTCTAGTATCTTCTATCTCGAATTGTTTTAATTCTTCTCCACCCGAATATCCTCCGGGATCTGTCCTGGATTCCACAGACATATGAGTAATCGGCATTCCAGCCAGATGATTTCTCATCTGTGTAGATTCTCTTGTGGATTGCACAAGTCCGCTATCCGTTAGAAAAAGACGAAGCGCAAATAAGAATCGAACATACTCTCTGTCAGAAACATAGATGGCCTTATCGAACTCACCTTCTGCCGGTCTCATGCGAGGAAGAGAGATTTGGACCGTAGTTCTCCAATATTTTTTAGAAAGATAATGCGCATGTTCTCCTAATCGGAACATTTCTCCATACGGATCGGAAAGTCCAAGAAGTGCACCTACTCCGATACGTCTGAAACCGGCCAGTCCCCCTCTATCAGGAGCATCTAGTCTGTATCTCATATTCTTTTTCATCCCGCGTAGATGATACTTGGAATATGTTTCCGGATCATAGGTTTCTTGGTAAACTACCAGACCTTCTACTCCTTCTTCGATCAATACTTCGTATTTTTCTTTATCCATTGGATAAATTTCTATGGAGATAGAATCGAAATAGGATTTTAAGATACGGACTGCGGATCTCAAATATTCTAAATTTGTGATAGAATAATCTTCGCCTGTTAGAATGAGAACATGTCTGATCCCTTTCGAATGTAGGACTTCCGACTCTGCTTGGATCTCAGACCTATTTAATGTTTTTCTTGGAATCTTATTTTCGAAACTGAATCCACAATAAACGCAGGAAGATCTGCATTCGTTCGAAAGATACATCGGCATATAAAGAGAAATCGTATTGCCGAATCTTTTTTTGGTCCAACCCAAAGAATATTCTGCCATTTCTTCTAAATAAGTATCAGCAGAAGGATGTAATAAAGAGAGGTACTCCTCGAAATTTACCGCTTTTCCGGAATGCGAAGTATGAAGAGCAGATTCTATATCTAATTTAGATTTAGATAATACTCTGTCCTTCGCTTCTGAGAAAGAGATTTTATCAAATAACTCCGTGTACATTTCTAGATTCTTCTTCTAAAAATCCTGTGAGAGGACTGGAAGCGGATGCTTTTTTTGATGTGGAAGTTCCAGAATTAGAATACAATCTGGAAATCCTTCCTGCTTCTGTCGCGAGCTTGAATGCATATGCGGTTTTTGCAGGATCTTTTGCGATCGCAATCGCAGTATTTACAAGAACTGCATCGGCTCCTAATTCCATCGCTTGCGCAGCATGAGAAGGAAGCCCGAGCCCTGCATCCACGACAACCGGAATATTGGATTGTTCTATGATAATTTCTAAATTTGCCAAGGTACGGATCCCTTGGTTAGTCCCGATCGGAGAACCTAAAGGCATCACAGTAGCACAGCCGACTTCTTCTAAATGTTTACAAAGAATAGGGTCTGCGTTTATATAAGGAAGTACATGAAATCCTTCTTTTACGAGGATCTCTGCTGCCTTCAAAGTTTCGATCGGGTCAGGAAGAAGGTAAACCGGATCAGGAGTTACCTCTAATTTTACCCAATCACCTCCGCCTAGTTCTCTGGAAAGTCTCGCAAGGCGGATTGCTTCTTCTGCGTCTCTTGCGCCACTTGTATTAGGCAAAAGCAATATTCTTTCCCTGTCTATCCTGGTAAGAATATCGTCTTCCCCAGAATTCAGATCCACTCTGCGTAGAGCCACAGTCACTACTTCCGTTTCGGAAGAATGGATCGCCTGCCCCAAAGCGGCACCGGAAGAGAACTTGCCAGTACCCAAAAACAGCCTGGATTTGAACCTTCTGCCTGCGATGATTAGATCGTCTGATTCTGTCACAATTCCAGATTATACTGCTTCGATCGCTCTTCCAGCAAAATCTCTGGCTTCATCCAGTCTCAGACTAATAATTTTGGAAATTCCAGGTTCTTCGTTTGTGACTCCGAAAATGGAATTTGCCCTGTGTATCGTAGACTGGGCGTGAGTGATCACTACAAACTGGGACTTGTCCTTGAACTTATCTAAGATCTGACAGAAACGAAGTTTATTCGCTTCGTCAAGTGCGGCATCTATCTCATCCAAGAAACAGAATGGAGAAGGTTTTACCATATAGATCGCGAATAGTAGCGCGATTGCGGTTAAGGACTTTTCGCCACCGGACAGTAGTCTCAAGTTTTGGACATGTTTACCGGGAGGTTCTGCCATAATTTCGATACCGGCGTTTAAGCTGTCTTCTCCATCCACCAGTTCGAGTATCGCTTTTCCCCCATTGAACAAAGTGGAGAATGTCTCCTGGAAATTTTCTCGGATCCTTTCGAATGTTTCTCTGAAAAGTTTTTCAGACTCTTCGTTGATATTTTTCAGGATCTCAGTGATATCGTTTTTCGATCTTTCGATATCTTCTTTTTGAGTGCGATGATGTTCGTAGATCTCTTTAACGTTTCTGTATTCTTCGATCGAGAGAGGATTGATGGAACCTAACATCTGGATATCAGATTTCAAACGTTTGAGTTTTGTCTCACTCTCCCCTTTTTCAGGTTTCCTATCCTTGAATTCGTCCGCAAGTTCCTGCTCGGAGATAGAATAATCATTGTACAATTCTTCCGAGAAAGATTCCAGTTGGACCTTATAAACAGAAACTGCCTTTTCCTTTTCGGTTAAGATTGGGAATAAGTTCTTATAATCTTCTTGGTTTTTCTGGATCTCGTTTTTAAGACCTTGGATCTCTTTTACAATATTTCGAAGAGCTTCTTTTTCGGAATCAAGTGCGCGGCTCATTTCCAAAAATTCGTTATATCTGTTCTCGATCTGTTGTTCCAGTTCGATCACTTCTTTTTCGAATTCAGTTTTTTTGGCACCTAAAGTTTTGATGGATTCTTGAGCAGCCAAGATCCTTTTTTGGGTCTCTTCTATCCGTACGGAAAGTGATTTTGCAGATTCTAATTTAGCGTTCTTCTCGGAATTTAATTCTAAGATACGTTTTTCTAAATAAACGATCTTCTCACGAATATTCTCCGCTTCTTCTCTCAAAGATTCGATAGCCAATCCGGATTCTTTGATAGAACGGGTTAGATTTTCATTCTCCAAGATCAGATCTTCAATCTCTTGGTCTAAACCTTCTTTTTGGGATAAAAATCCATCTCTATCGAATAATAAACTACGGATGCTATCTTCTAAGGAAAAATATTCTCCCAGTTGAGATCTGAACTTTTCAGTCTCGAGTTTCCCGGCCAAGTAAGAGATCTTATCTTTGGTTTCTTCTCCGTGATAAGAATCCAAGGCGATTTTGAGTTCTGTTTCTACAGAAAGGATCCTATCCGCTTCTCCGAGTAAGAGTTCCTTCAGACGGTTTCTTTCGGCTTCGGTAGATTGAGCTTCTTTTTTGCGGGACTCTAATTGAGAGATCAGATCGAAGATGACTTCTTTTAGTCTTTCTCTGAGTTCCACATGTCGTTTGTCATTGGATTGGATCTTTGCTTCCTTCTCTTGGATGGAAGTATTCTCCGCTTCTATCTTGGCTTCGATCTCTGTCTTATTTTTACGAAGATCTTCAATTCCGAGTTCCAGAGATTTACTTTCTCCATCCAGATCGATCGCTTCTTTTTCTAACTTTTCCCTATCGATCTGTAGAAGGCTTTGAGCGGATTCTTCCTTAGTTAAGGATTCTCTAATATCGGAAATACGATCAGAATAATCTAGGATGATACCTTTATTACTTTCTACCTTGTCTTTCTGGATTTGGGTCTGGGTGAGATGGTCCAAAAGTTTTTTGTCAATCTCTGCGACCTTTTTTTCCAAATCGGATTTTTGATGATCTAACTCTTCGATCCTTCCGGTCTCTGCCGAGATTCTTTCAAGTAGTACCTGATTCTTTTCTTTGATTTCTTTTAATTCATTTTCAGAAGTTTCATGTTTCTTAGTCAAAGTGGAGAATTTGATATATCGGATGATCTTATCAGTCTCATCCAACTCTTGTTTGAGTTTAAAATATTCTTCCGCCTTCTCCGCCTGTTTTTCCTTAACTTCCATTTCCTTCTTCATGGTGTTCATGATATCTTGGATACGAAGAAGGTTCTGGTTTGTGTCGGAAAGTTTTTTGAGTGCTTCTTGTCTTTCCATCTTGAATCTGGAAATACCTGCGGCCTCTTCGAAGATCAGCCTTCTCTCTTCCGGTTTAGAGTGAAGGATACGATCTACCTTTCCCTGTTCCATGATAGAGTAACTTGATTTTCCGATACCGGTATCGAGTAAGATCTTTTCGATCTCTTTACGTTGTACACGAGAATCGTTTATTAGATATTCGTTATTTCCATCCGCATATAATCTACGGGTCAATTTGATGGTTGGATAATCCATCTTGATCAGTTTGGAAGAATTATCGAAAACTACGCTGACTTCCGCGAAACCAGCAGGCTTACGAGCTTCAGAACCGTGGAAGATGACATCATCCATCTTATCACCGCGAAGACCCTTGGCTGATTTTTCGCCGAAGACCCATTTTAAAGCGTCGACTATATTCGATTTTCCGGAACCGTTAGGTCCTACAACTGCGGTAAATCCCGGATCGAGAAGAACTTCTGTCTCGTCCGCAAAGGTCTTGAATCCAACAATATTCAGGCTTTTGAGATACATATGTATTTTTGTGTTTCTTTGGGAAATTGATTGCAAGTGACCAGAATCGGGCGGACTCTGGAATGCTTAGGAGTATTATGTCGCACGATCTCCCGGAAAAGACAAGAGAAATATTCGGGAAAAAACCCTATCTCAGCCTGTATTTCCAAAATCCTCCAACCGAAATGTTGGAGTTCCGACTGGAAGCGGCTAAAAACCAAAATGAGTTCTTTCTCTCCAAAAAAGGAAGAGCATTAGCAAGTTCGGTTTCTCCTTTTACCCAAGCAAAACGACAATTAGATTCGGTATCCATACAATCCACGGATCTCGTAGCAGTTTTAGGTCTCGGAAATCCACATTTGATCCGGGAAGTAGAATCCAAATTAGAACCTGGGCAAATTTTAATCCTTATAGACAAGGACAAAGATCTACTTTTTCCACTTTGGGAAGAATGGTTGGAACCTGTGATGGAAATCCCAGGAAGACATTTATTCTTAGGGGAAAATTCACTTTCTCTTCTCTGGAATTATTTGGAGTCGCTTCCTGTAGAAAGAGTTTCCGGCATCAGAATACTAAGGAACGCGGCAAGTGTCTCCTTAGAAGAGATGTTTTATGCAGAGACCGATATAAGACTTCGGAAAATTTTATCCTCTAAAATGAGCGATCTACTTACCAAATTCGAATTCGAAAGAATTTGGGTGAGAAACTCACTTGTAAACACTGCAAATTTTTTATCACCTCCAAGTCCTCGGACCAAAATAGAATCCTTAAAGGAAAAATTTAACGGAACACCTTCCTTGCTTGTATCCGCGGGGCCAAATCTGCGTAGACAATGCGAATGGATCAAAAGTATCAGAGACAAGGTTTTTGTAATGTCATGCGATACTTCCCTTAAAGTCTTACTCAAATACGAGATCATACCTGATGGAGTAATGACGTTAGATGCACAAACACATTCAGTATTCCATTTTTTAGGAGAAGATACTTCCGAAATACCATTATTCGCAGACCTGGTCAGTTCTCCTCCTATATTAAGAAATTTGAAATTTAAGTCAGTGGTCCATAGTATCACGGCAAAGTATCTGGTTGATGCCTCAGGAGAATTAAAAAGAGAAGCAACTGCAGGAAGTTCCAGTGCAGAATCATTGCTCGGCCCGATCGGAGACGTTCAATCCGGGGGAAGTGTTGCTACAACGGCGTTCGACCTACTCAGAAGCCTAGGGTGCAAACCTTGCTTTTTAGTAGGCCAAGACCTTGCCTATTCAGGAAGAGAGATCCATTCTACCGGAACACACCATAATGAAAAATGGCTTACACTACTTACCAGAAAAACAAGTTTAGAAAAAATTAATGAAGCTGTAGTCCGAAAAAGGGACACAAGATATGTTCCATCTATCACAGGCGGAGAAGTATTAACCGATTATGTATTAGACTTATACAGACATTGGTTTGAAGAATCTTCCAAATCCTTGGACTTTCCTGTATATAATGTAAACACACAAGGTGCAAAAATAGAAAATGCCCGAAACATAGGACCGGAAGAAGCCACTCAGATCCTAAACGAATTCCAGAGCCACCAATACTTCTGGAAAGAATTCCCAGCCTGGAAACCTGAATTGATCCAAGAGACCCTGGTAGGATCTCCAGCAGATTTCAAAAAAGAACTCTTAGAAACAATAGATAAGATCAAAGACGAATTTTCTAAATCGGAAAAAAAAGAAGAAGCTTATGCAGATCTACTTTCTCTCTTTCGAGATACACTCGGCAAATGGGAAGATCTAAGATATTTGATCCGAAAAACGGAAGTGTATATTCTTCGCCATAAAGATAAACTGGACGAGGCCCGCAAAAGGGAATTATTCTTAGGAGCAATCCTAAAAGAATTTACCGGCTTGAGAAGAAAGCTCCTCGCGGGAGATTAGCAATCATGGAAATTCCAGGTAAAGAATTCTATAACAGACTCGATATAGATTCGGTCCTATCAGCCGTAGAAGACGCAGGATTCTCAGTTTCAGGACATTGTCTTGCATTAAACAGTTTAGAGAACAGGGTCTATGATGTTGGCTTAGAAGAAGGTGGAAGACTCGTAGTAAAATTCTACCGCCCAGGACGCTGGACTCTCGATCAAATATTAGAAGAACATTCTTTTCTTAAAGAGTTAGAAGAAGGAGAGATCCCGGTTGTTGCTCCTTTAGCTTTGGAAAACGGAATCACTGTCAGAGAAACAAAAGGAATTTATTATACGATCTGGCCTCTTCAAAAAGGAAGATTAGTAGAAGAATTAGACAAAAACAATTTAGTCCAAACAGGAAGACTACTCGCCAGGATCCACAATATAGGGGCCTCTAAACCAGCAAAACATAGGATACAATACAATCTGAAAAATTTCGGAGAGGACCCTTTGCGATTTTTGAAAGAGAAGGAGTTCCTACCCACTCATCTTTGGAAAAGATACGAAGAAGCGGCAACCAGAATTTTTAACTCATTCTCCGAAGCATCCAAAGATATGCCATTCCATCGGATCCATGGAGATTGCCATAAAGGAAATTTAATACAAACAGCAGACGGACTTTGTTTTATAGACTTTGATGATTTTGTGACCGGACCTGCAGTCCAAGATTTTTGGATGCTTCTCCCCTTTGGCGATTCTGCGTCGGAGTATGAAAGAGAGATTTTTTTAGAAGGTTATAGAGAGTTCCGTGAATTTCGCAATTCTTGGTTCGATTTGGTAGAACCATTGCGGGGCTTGCGCTATATTCATTATTCTGCATGGATCGCTAAACGTTGGGAAGATCCTTCATTCCCGAATGCGTTTCCTCACTTCGGGACGGAAGAATATTGGGAAAGAGAAACCCAGGATTTGGAAAGGCTTGGCTCGGATCTTCCGATCTCTTCCGAGCCGGATGGTAGGAACTCCTTTCAAAAAACAGAAGATTCTGAACTTACAAATAAGGACTTTTTCTGGGATATGGAAGACTAGTCCCAGGCATTCGAACCAGATAATTCTCCGCCTTCTCCCCTTTTGTCGAAGATACTACAAAAATCCCCAAATTTCAAGATTGCCAATCTTTTCCAAAATTATATTTTTGAGATTGACTCTCAGCCCTAGAATCACAGATTTGTCACAGTATTGTCAGGAGAACCCCCATGAGCCTTGCCCAATTATTAAGAGACGGAACCTCCGAATCTCATACCATCGCGGAAAACAACGCATTCATTCGCTGCTTTATGAAAGGAGTATTGGAACCCAAAAGTTACGCCAAACATTTGGAATCTTTTTATTTCGTATATGGAGCAATGGAAGAAGAGTTGGAAAATAAGAAAGACCATCCAGTCGTAGGAAAGATCAGATTCCCTGAATTATACAGAAAAGGGATGATCGAAAAAGACCTGGCACATTTTTTCCAACCAGGACATTCTCCGAATATTACCCCCGCAACAGAAGCTTACGTAAAACATATTAGAGAAATTGCAAATACTTTCCCTGAATTATTGGTAGCCCACAGTTATGTTCGTTATTTGGGAGATCTTTCCGGCGGTCAGATCCTGAAAAGAGTAGCCGCTAAAGCTTTGGGGATAGAAGGAACATTAGGCCTGGACTTTTATAAATTCCCTGAAATTTCCAGTCCGAAAGATTTTAAAGATAAATACAGAAACACGTTGGATTCCCTTTCTCTCTCCGATTCCGAAAAAGAAAAAATCGTAAAAGAGGCAAACGAAGTATTCAAATTGAACGGAAAAATTTTCGATGAGTTGGAAGAAACGTTGGTCTCCTCTATAGGTAAAGCCAAGTTCGATGAAGTTCTGGCAAGTCCCGCGAGGCACTAATTTTTGTTAGAAGTATCTACCCAAAAAGAATCCTCCTCCTCCTTTGGGGTGGATTCTTTTCCCTGGATCATATTATCCTTCATCTTTTTAGCTATGCTTCCGGTTACTATGATTGTACCGGTATATAAAGAAATCGTTAAAGATAGATTGGGAGGCACCGGATATGGAGTCGCTTGGTTCCAAAGTTCGGCTATGCTCGGCTCTTTTTTATTTTCTCCGATTGCCGGTTGGATTTCCGATAAATTAGGGACCAGAAAAAAACTGATCGGGATCTTTGCTATTATAGATGCATTCTTACTAGTTGCACTTCCATTTATACCGAATATTTTTTTTCTTTTCTTGATTCGGTTTTTAGAAGGAGGAGCGCATATTTTTGTGATCGGCCTGCTTCTCACTTGTATTTCGGATAAGGAGAAAGACCAAACATCTAGTTTTTATAATAAAGGAATTTTGTTCGGATTAGGCGGAACTCTTCTCACATTAGGAGGAGGTGTAGGCCAATCTCTCGGCTTTTTAGGAAACAAAAATCCACTCTTTCCTTTTTTTGTAGGAGGATTCATTCTTTTGGCTTTGGGAATTTTATCTTTTTTCTTTCTGAAAGAAGGTAATCTCAAAAAAATAGAATGGGAAGGTTGGCAAAAAACTAAAACTGCTCTATCACTTTCTCCTTTGTTACTCGTGCCCATCGCTTTTCACTTTGTGGATCGATTTACTGTAGGTTATTTTCTAAGTTCCTTAAATTTACATTTGAGAGAAGATCTTGGATTTTCTCCGGGACAAGTAGGTGGACTTTTCGGGGTCATGTTCCTACTCATGAGCGTGTTATCTCTACCTTCCGCACTTCTTTCCAGAAAATGGAATTCTATCTCTTTAGTTTGGATCGGTTCCTTCATTTACGGGGTGGCACAGGCAAGCACTGGTTTTTTAAACACTTCTTCCGGACTATATTTGTCTATGATTGCGTGTGGAATAGGCGCTGGGATCATGTATGTCCCTGCAATGAGACTCGCTTCTTCGCTTGCACCCGGAGGTTTTAATGCAGTGGTTATGACTGTATTTACAGGTATTGGATCTTTGGGATTTCTTTTGGGACCTTTAGTTTCAATCTCCTCTCAGGAATTTTTTAGTTATCTTTACGACAAAACCTTGGGCTTGGAATTTACAGGGATCTTGTATGGAACCTTGGAGGTTCTCCTGGTTTTAGGCACCCTTCCCCTATTATCTAAAATTTTAGAGAAAGAAAAAAGACAAGATGGAACGAGTTGAACTTGGTTTTAACTTCTTCCACAAGAGCAGTCTTCAAACGGAAAATACTTTTGTCGAATGATAAGATTGCCTGCTAAGCAAGCATTGATTGGATCTTATAGATCTGAGACGGAAGGTCCTGCGAAATTTTTGGAAGTTCTTAAATAGAAAGTATTTATATAGCAGCCTTACCTAAATTGAAGATGCCCAACATATCCCGTTTGAGGTAATTTAGATTTTTTTACGCTGATTTTCATATAAATGATTGAGGTAAAAATCGAATTCTGAAATTAATTTCATAGTATAACGTCATTCGCTTTCAAGAAGACGATCTGAGGTGTTTCTTTTGAAATATATTAATATTTGGATCTTACTCAGCCTACTCTTACTGAGCACTTCCTTATATTCAAAAGATAAGGACCAAACGACAGAAGGATATACAATCTCTAAAATTAGAATTACAAATATATCTATCCATTCGGCCACTGCTAGTAATGCGATGAATATTGTGAATTCAAGAGGATTAAATCAGATAGGCTCCGATTCGAAAGAAATTGTAAAATCTTCTATTTCTAATTTCCAAGGGCAAGGTTTGGAATGGGAAACGGATATTAGGCATAGTAATTTCATTCGTACGAATTATTTCCTTTCTCACGCTAGTTTAAGCTCCGGGAATAATAAACTAAATGATCTATCGACTTTGAATTATAGCGCTTCCGGCTCTCCAGTAAGTCTGAACGATCTATCGTTCAAAACTTTTTCGAATAATACACTTATAACTTCCAGGATCGCATTCTTGACGGATTTTTTCTTTTTTGAAAATTCCTCAAATAAACTTCTAGAAAATTTAGCTTTGCGTATCGGATTTGAGACTTATGGAAACACATTCACTGCCTCATCAAAGCCGTATCCTTATGTAGGAACTTCGAACGGGACTCCTTATTCGGGAATTGATTCGACCTATTTAGAAAAAGTTAAATTTTCTGAAGTTTTCGGGAATGCTGTCATTGGGCTAAACTATAAATTCAATCTTACTCCCTTATCTAGTTTAGATTTTGGTTTAGAATATTTTCAGAGTTTTGCAAATGATTCTAGATATGAGAACCGCTCTATTACCTTATATATCTCTCCATCTATCAGTTTTCCCGGAGGCAGTAAAATTGGCGGCATAGTAAAAAGCGAATTAGAAGGTTTTAGGACTTCTTTAGGATATAGATACGATTTTAGTGAAATTACGTTCTTTAGAATATCATTCGCGTATCAAGAATCTGTTCAAAAAATTAAAGAAACGAATTTACCTGATTCGAGTGGTTTCCTTTCTAATAATGCTTTGCAATTTGTTTCCACTGTAATTCCTCCTATGGGTCCTTTTCCAACTGCAAGAGACACTAGATCCCAAATTGGGATCGAATTCGGATACAAATATTAAAAGCGGAGTTATTAAGTTTTGGAATCTGGAAAATTTTATAAATCACCAAAAAGCTGCTTCAAATTTAATATGAAAGCAAACAAAATGAATCCCAAAAAGATTCAGGCATATTTTATAATTATAATATTCTTCTATCTGACCACCTCCATTTTAAATTGTGCATCTGTACCGGCATATAAAGATGTAAATACATCTGTGAAATATTTATTAAACGACGCAGAACGTTTGATTGAAGGGAAAAAATATGGAGAAGCTTCTGAATCCTTAAGAGCAGTTTTTAGGATTTATCCGGAAAATGAAAAAGCGGAGCTTCTCTGGGAACAATTACCGGATATTTGGCAAAAAAGGACTAAATATGATAATGCGCTCGGGCAAGGATTTTCTAAGAGATCTCCGGAAGAGAATAGTTTTTGGGAGAAATTAGCATGGTATATTCCGGATCGTATATTAGATTTACTAGATATATATAGCATTAACGTAATGATAGGCCCTCAAATCGGAGCAAGCGCTTGGTATACACGCGCTGTTCAGGTAACCTTATACGCTGGAAAAACAGTATCTGCGGGATGGTCCCAAAAAAGAAATCTAGGAATAACGGAAGAATCTTCGGCCGAATATGCATTTTTAGGATTTGGTGGATCCGCAATTCATGGAAGAAGGATTGGAACGGGAAGAAGAGCCTATGCAGGAATTTGGGACGGTTTCTTTGTACATATGCCGAGTAATCCGCTTTACGTAAATTATCGTGATTATTGGAGTACCGGGGCTAAACTAGGAGTAGTCTTAATAGGTGCGGAACTAGAATGTCATTATGCAGAGGTAGCAGATTTCTTAGCAGGATTCTTTCTCGTCGATTTTATGGGAGATGATTTTGCCACTACTGGTTCGATTTACTTTAATAGAGAGCAAGAAGATCATTTATATAGGGTTATTAATGCAGCTGATAGATATAATGAAAAACAAATGGATGAATTTCATACTACCTTTCCTGCACCATTTAGAATGAATGAAACAGATAATCCGGATCCTCAACCTATTACACCGAAAGGAAAAAATAGAAAGCCAAACTAAATGAATAGATTATTTAGTAGAAAATGAAGAATTAAGATCTCATCGAATGTTTGTTAAAGGATTTCATTCCTTAATCTTTCTAATTATATTTATGAATCATGGATGCATTTATAGGTCCATGGTATCTCCCCTCTCTGTCAGTCCAAAACCGGATCAAACCAAATCACTTAAGCCGATCAAATTACAAATTTTCTTAGTTGGAGATCGATGTGTAGAATTTTGTAAAAAAGGAGATCCATCTTCTTTTTGTGTAGATAATGATAAGACGAACACATGCAAGCTTTGGATAAAAGATTGGATGCCCGCTGACTTTGCATCAGAGAACGGAGTAAGCTCTGCATTCAAATATTACCCTCCAAGAAAAAGGAAATTTATAGAGCAAATTTCACTCATTGCTTCTGAGTTATGCAAAGATAGAAAGAGCTGGAATTGTTTTTATGATTCCATTGGCCCATCTAACGATCAAAATTTCTCATCTGCAATAATCATTAAAATCGGTAGTTTTCATCGCAAAATACATTGGTCTCTGTATCTATCTTCGTTTTCTCTTTTATTATTCCCTGGATTTTTTAAAGAAGAATGGAATATGGAGATTTCAAACGTAGATCAAAAGAACAAAACCCAACAAATACAGATCCCAGCTATAGAAATAAAAAATTGGTTTGGATGGCCTTTTGTATTATGGGGACCAGCTTTTGCATTCTCTGATGAAAAGGCCTTAGCCGAGATCATTAAATATTCGATTCATCATGCCTCTCGTTAATTATATTAAACTAATTTAATAATATTAACTAATTTCCTTCTAAAACAAACTCATTTCGGGATTTATGTTTGCTATAACGATAATATCATTCGATATAACGAAAGGTGATCCTCCAAGCCGAAGAAACGGAAATTATACCATTCTTCCAACCAATCTTATCGGTTGAAGACGGGCGAATTTTCGCTCATGAAGTTTTGGCTCGCAAAAAGACAGCAGACGGTATCGTTTCTGCTGGGTATTTATTCTCTTCGGAAACCGGTTTATCCGATTCTGAACTGGGAAAATTAGAAGATGAGATCTGGAGAAAAGCATTAGAAAAACTTAAAGTTCATCCAGACCATTCTAAATTGTTCCTAAATATCTCTCCGAACCGTCTTTATAGGGAATTGGAGAATGAAAGGATAGACTCTTTCAGATTATTACGCTTAACTAGAGAATACGGAATAGAGCCGAATCGTATCATACTAGAAGTCACCGAAGAAGAATTTTCCGGTAGTTTGGATTCCTTAAGGATCGCAGTGGACCTTCTCCGTGCATACGGATTTAAGATCGCATTGGACGATTTAGGATCGGAGGCTTCCGGAATAGAAAGAGTGGGACTTCTCCGCCCGGACTTTTTAAAATTAGATCTCAGATTGATCAGAGCCTCTTCTCGTTCTCCTTCTGTCAGGAAAGTTTTGGAACACATAAGAGACCTAGCATTCTCTTTAGGCGCTTCCGTCTTATACGAAGGGCTGGAAACCCAAGAGGAATTATACTTTGCATTAGAAGGAGGGGCGAGATTCCTACAGGGATTTTTACTTTTGAAACCGGGAGCAGAACTTTCCACAGGCAAGGAACCTTCTCTCTCCATCAAAGAAATGGTGAAATTTTTTCATCAGAAAAAAATGGAAGCACTTCGCCAGGAATTAAATTTCGAAAATAAGATCAGATTGACTTTAGGAGAACTTCTGAATCCTTTCCCTATATTAAAAATAGCTAATAGGTATTTGATAGATGCTTATACAGTTTTCCAATCTTCCAAAGAGATCCATAGAGTGTATATCACCGATTCTAAGGGAACTCAATTGTCTCCATATTACATGAGAACAGGTGAGGATTCCTTTAGGGAAACAAGCCATGGGATCGGTAAAAATTGGTCTTATCTTCCGTATTTCTATAGGCAGCTTAGGGACTCTATGAGAAAGCCTGATGATTGGGGAATGAGTGAGCGTTACTTTGATAGCGACGCGGTCAAAGATCTGATCGTTTTTAGTAGAGAAGTAGAGTCAGGGGCTTATGTATTTTTGGACGTGACCGCTCCTCGACTGTATTAAAAAACGGTTTCAATGAGCGGTATTGAAAATCAAATCCTACAAGATATTTATAGGGCGTCTTCCGAAGGAGGATTTCTTACGATGAGGGATTTGGAACTGAATACTTCCTTTACCGAATGGAAGCTGAGACCTCATTTAGAGGATCTAAAAGAAGCAAGTCTGATCGTGGAGCACCCGGAAGGTTTCCAGGTGGCTCCTAAAGGCAGACATTTTTATAAAAGTAATTGGGGTTAATTCGGGACTTCTAACTCTTCCTCCGTCTCCGAAACTTCTTCTTTTTTTCCTTGAGTTCTATTCAGTATGATCACTGAAGAGATCGCAAACATCCCACCTAGTAATGTGCTCAATTTAGGCTCTTCTCCCAGAAAGATCCAACTTCCAAAAAGTGCCGTGACTGGAACTAAGAATATAAAGGAACTCGCCGTCCTGGAACCTAATCTACTTGAAGCGTAAAAATACACTGTGGTACCGAACGTTGTAGATATTACGGAAAGATAAAGTAGTTGAGCCCAAAAATTCCAATTATTATCCATTACTCCGCTTAAGTCATATGGAAATGCAAGAAATAGATCAAGCACTGTTCCGATACTAAACACATAAAAGCTGTATACCATAGGAGAAATTCTTTGTCCGGTGCTATGGCTGTTCATGCTTAGAATTGCCCAACTGAACGCGCAAAGTAAAAAGTAAACGTTTCCCGATTGGAACAGTTGCGTCCAATCTCCTTCCCAAATTTTTAAGAGTAAAAATCCGCCAGTTAATCCGATGAACAAACCTATAAATTCTTTTCCGGAAGGGAGTTTTCTTTGGAAGGTGTGGACCAAGATATAGGTAAAGATCGGATTCATTGTGGTGACTAAAACCCCACCGGCTCCGGCTAATCCTTGCGTAAGTCCCAATAAGAAGAATTGATTGTAGATTGTGTATAATACGGCGCCTGTTGCAACCTGTACTAATCCTTTTTTATCAGGCAAAGCGATTGATTCTTTTCTCAAGATCAAGATCGGAACCAAAGAAAGTGCAGTCGCTAAAAATCTCCAGAACACGATTACGATAGGAGGTTCAGTGCCCACAATCGATTTTGCAGAAGGCCAAGCGAATCCCCAACTCACCATGGCGATTACAAGAAGGATAAAGAATTTTATAGATTGATTTTGGAACATTCCTAGTTCTGCCTCATTACCAGTTTTTTTGTTTTCTCCTTGAAGAGGAGTATAATAAAAAACCCGGCCTTAGTGCCGGGTTTTCCTTTCGATTTAGCCTGTATCTGAAAGATCATGCATTTAGATCGATTAGATAACCCCTGCGTGTCATTTGATCGTCGGTATTTACGCCTACCTTGGCGAGACTCTTCGGTGCTGTAACAACTGTATCCATGTTGCTCAGCGGGTGAAGACGATCCGGCATATTGCGGATAGTGAATTCGGATTGGGAGAATTGTTGAGCTGCTCGGTTATTGCTTCCAGCTGCATTGATTTCTTGTAACATAACTGCGAATCCTATTTTTACAAAATTTAGACTATTCAGCAAGTTTTGTAAAGAAAGAAATTTCTGGGAAAAAAGCGTCTTTTGTGTCGCGTGGTAGGAACTCCAACAGACGGGTCAAAGAGGATTGTAGGTTTCACTACAATGCCTCACCTTCCCAGCGCGGATAAACCATTTCTTCCTCCTCTTCCGGAATAGAAGAACCAGCCTCGTCCTCGAGTAACGTAAATCCCCTCGGTTCTCCTATAAATTCCGGGAAATATTCGAAGAATAATTTGCCTGCGATAATCCTTTTGGCTGCCGGATAATTTTGTTTGAATGTATCCGAGAAGTCCAGCTCAGGCAATTGATGGAACTGGATCCTATCTTCAAAATTGATAAAGTCTTGTTTGGAGAAGCCAATATTGCGGGAGACTATCTCGTCCTTGAGTAAGATCCAATCTAGTTTGAATCTCATTCTATATCCTTGGAAAGCAGAAGACCTTTGGATTAGATTAACCACTCTCATCAGAGGATATTCCATATTGTAATATGGTGTAAGATAGACCATAAGATATCTTTGCGAAAAACCAAGAGGTTCCCAAACATTTTCAGGAGAAATATTATTGTCCGCGTCGAATCTTAACTCTTCCAACATAGAGTGAAGAGCAGGAGCATTCTTTTTTTCGGTATAAAATTCTTGGATGGCGATCTCTCCGAATTCTCCGTAATAGAGCCATTTGTACAGATCTTGGATTTCCGCCAAAGGATGAGCTTGCAAGAATCGATTCAGACTCTCGATCTTCTCTTCCCTGGTACGATTTTCGTCTATCTCCTTGTGAATCATAAACCTTAAGGAAGATTTTTAGATCGGACTCTCTTTCAGTTCAAGCCTAAAACTGAAATTTGGAAATTTTAGAAAAAGTTTATTCTTGGTCTTTATACTTCTCTTTATCGGAAGCAAACTCTTGGCCTTTGATCAACCGGATCAAATTGGTTCTGTGTAAAACCAAGATCGTAGAACTGATACATATGATTGCCCAAAAGATAGGTGTATTAAAACTTTTGCCTTCTATTAAAGAAAGTAGATAATACGAAATAGGTAGGGTGACCGCTCCTCCTATAGAACCAATAGATACGAAACCAAAAATCTTTTTCAAACTTAAGAATACAATTAATGTAATTAGAGTTGGGCCTGGAGCAAGCACTGCAAATACTCCGAAACTAGTCGCCACTCCTTTGCCCCCTTTAAATTTTAAGAAGGGAGAAAACATATGACCTAGAACCGCGACAACTCCGCAAAAAAGGGAAAGTAATTCTTGGGAATCCCCATATACCAATCTGACAGTGAGCGGAAAAACTGCACCCTTAGCGATATCTAAAAGTAAAACAGGTAGTCCAATCTTCCATCCAAGTAAACGGGTTACGTTGGTAGCACCGATATTCCCGCTTCCTTTTTGTCGAATATCTATCCCTTTTAATTTCGCTGCCAAAAAACCAAAAGGAATAGAACCTAATAGAAAAGATGCAGGCAAGAAGTATGGATACAGCTCGTTCATTTTCGATCAGATCTCAATTCCAAACGGATCGGGATCCCTTTCAAATTATACTTTTCAGTCAATTTCTTCTTAATGAATGTTAATAGGTTGGATTTAAAATAATCTACATGATTTACGAATAAGATCAAATGAAACGGAGAAACAGAAACTTGTGTACAATACAACATCTTAGGAGGTTTGTTTGCGGAGAAGGACCTACCCGCTTCCGCCATCCAAGCTCTAAGAGATTGATTCAATTCGGAAGTGGAGATCTTTTTCTTAGAACGGGACGCAAGATCGATGGTCATCTCCATCATCTTATGGATCCTCTGTTTTTCCTTAGCACTTAAAGTGATGATTTGTATCTCTTTTAAGAGAGGAAATCTGGAATACAAACGCTCTTGGTAGTTTTTAAAGGAATCATTATCCTTATCTTCTATTGCGTCCCATTTATTTACAGCGAGTAAGAATGGTTTCCCTTCTTCCTGGAGCATTCCAACGATCTTTTTATCGAATTCTCCAAAACCTTTAAGTGCATCCAAAAGATGAATGACTACATCGGAATTTTGGATGGTTCTTTTTGTTCTTTGGTAGGAATAAAATTCCAAGGCTTCTGCCTTATCCGATTTCCTTCGGATGCCTGCAGTGTCAGTGATACGGATTTTTTTGCCGTCAAAGGTAACGGTTGTATCCACGGAATCTCGAGTTGTTCCGGCAACTTCGCTCACGACAGCTCTATCATATCCGCAAAGTGCATTTAATAAACTGGATTTTCCAGCATTCGGTTTTCCTACGATTGCGAGACTGAAGTCCTCGTTAGAAACAGAAGGAGTTTCCCCTTCTTCCGTGGTTTGGTTTCTTCTTTTTGCATTTGGAAGTAAGAATGCGATCTTTTCCAAAAGAAGAGGAAGATTCCTTCTTCCAATAGCGGAAATCGGTAGGATCTCCGACAAACCCATTTTATAAAAAGAATCCAGATCTTCTTCGTCTTCCGGATGATCCACTTTGTTTACACAGTATAATACTGGGATCTGATTCAATTCCGGATCTTTTCTAAATTTATCGATCAGTCTGGAATCGTATGAAGTGACCTCATGAAGATCTAAAAGAAAAACTACAAGGTCGGATTCGGCTACTTGTCTGAAAGCATTTTCGAGAACTGCTTCTTCTAGACTTTCCGGTCTTTCTATATCCAAGCCAGGAGTATCGCATAGAATAAAGTCCAGTCCCTTCTCCGGATTTAAAACACGAGCACGAAGGACATCGCGCGTCACACCTGGATAATCCTCGGTGATCGCTAATTTCTTTTTAAGAAGTGCGTTGAATAATGTGGACTTACCAACATTCTGGCGTCCTACGATGCTAATAATTGGAACTCTTTTTTTAGAGGACATTTAGGAGTAATTCTTGGTCTTCATCGCTCTCGCGATTTCCAGTTTTGCGTCGCTTTTTTTCATATCTTCCCGTTTATCGTAGAGTTTTTTAGGTTTTCCTAATGCTAACTCCACCTTGGCCCAACGGTTGTCTTTAAAATATACTTTAGTAGCGACAAGCACCAATCCCTTTTCTTTGATCTGTTTATCTAACTTATCTATCTCTTTTCTATTCAGTAGAAGTTTACGCGGGCGGATATCCGGATGGTTTGAATATCCCCCGTTCTTGTACGGAGTAATGGAAAAACTATCCAGGTAAACTTCTCCGTTCTTTATCTTAGCAAACGCGTCAGTCAGATTTGCTTTTTTTTCTCGGAGACTTTTGACTTCCGATCCGGACAAAACGATGCCTGCTTCGATGAATGAGATCAACTCGAAGTTAAACTTGGCTTTTTTATTCACCAGAGGTTGAGGGCTATTGTCTTTTTCCTTTTTAGTTGCCATAGTTCCCAAGGAGCGGGGTTTGTCCCGCTTGCCGTTATCGAGAAGAATGGTGAGTGAGGATCAATCTTCCCAGTTCTGCTCCGATTAAATTCGGCATATTATAAAAGTTTTCGGAAGTGATTTGGATAGAATCCGGAAATAAATGCTCCGCAATATATCTGCGTCCTAGTCCCACGCCCAAAAACACGTAATTTTTATTCGAATGTTTTAAGATCTCTGCCTTTAGACGTTTATTATCTCGGGATTGGATCTCCTGTTCGATCTCCGTTTTACCCCTTTGTCCCCTAAAGTCCGAAATCATAACCAGTATTTTCGTCTGGGCCTCCGGGGAAAAGTAGGATTCTATCTGCTCAAGGAGCTGGTATTCTTCAATTGAATCCCCTTGCCAGTCGGAACGCAGAGAATCGAACATCTCTTCTTCCTTTTTGGAATCAAAGTATTCGTCCATTCGTTTCACTTGGACCAGATCGATCCTATCTTTTCGGTTCATTCTATCCGAATAAGCCGTTACGGAGAAGTTTACGTCATGTTCGTCCAGGATATGGGCGCTAGAAAGCATTGCGGATAATGTAGCAACGGAATATTCGAAGTTGAAGATCCTACGAGATTTCGAGACGAGAAAGGCGACTTCTACACCTTTCAGTTTTTCTTCGTCCTTATCGATTGTGGTCTTATCGAATACCTTAGAGTCCCCTTTTCCGGAGAGGAAGGATATATATTTTCGAGTGTCGATACGTGAACCTTCACTTCTATACATCCGGTTGATATCTATCTCCGGATCAAAAAGTCTTTCCAAATTCAGTTCTACTTCTTCTAAACTGCGTCCGAATACTTCCTTAAATTCTTTGATGCTTGTTTGGATTGTGTATTCCCAAAGTATCCTGCGTTTTGCTAAGAATGCTTTGTATAATTCTTCAGTGCGATAACCCCAGGCTCCGCCTCCGCCTGCAGGTTCGCCTTGGCCCATGTTTCCTCTGGTCTCTTGTCCGTACCAGGCGTCGGGTCCTTCTTTTCTTTGACCGCCCGTTTCTGGAGTATTGATCTCCAGGCCTTCTCTTAATTCTCTTCCTGAATTTTTAAGTTCTGCCTTTCCGGTAAGAGGTTCTCTCTTATGAAGTTCGGGATCCCACCAACGTTTCTTTTCGATTTCGGTAGAAGGGGTCAGAGTTTTTTTTTTCTTATCCTCCAAGGTTTGGAAGAAGTCGGATACAATCTCGATTCCTGATAAGGAGAATTCTAAAATTCTCTCTAATTCTTTTCTTTCTCCAGGATCTGAAACCTGATTGGAATAAGCGATCTTTCCGCCTCGGAGAGCGATCTCTCTCAATCCTTCTTTTCCGAGTGATTCATCCGCATAACGCAAGATATGATCCTTCCATTGCAGAAGATTAGAAAGTCCGAATGTATAAGGCATCAGATTTGCAGAACCGATCGTTCTCTTTTTGGAAAGATCCTTAATCTTAATATGGAACTCCGCCATTTTAGAGACAAGATCTCCTTCGGGCAGATAGAAGTTTAGAATTTCTTGAAGTGTTGCGTTATCTTCCAGTTCAGGAAATAGAACGGAAGTAAACCTGTTACGGAACGCCCTCGAAATTGTAGGAGTAGACTTTGTTTTTCTGAATAATTTGAGTGCGAAAATCCTAGAATCTTCCTTCAAAGAAAGAGGTTTATCTTCTGAACTTTCCGGAGGAAGAACAAGTGCTCTTGCATCATCGGTAAGCATATTTAATTTTTCTACGAGTTCCGCGCCTGCCGCTTCCAGATTAGTGATCAGGATATTCCCACCTTCTCGGATCCCTTTTGTAAGAGGGCCATCTACCCAACCTACTTGAGAACCGGCGATCGGCTTTAGAGCACCAATAATATCAGCAGTATGGATTCCTTTACACAGATGCACAGCTTCCAAAGGAACACCACTGATCTCAGTAAACAATGGCAGAATGAGCTGAGGATCTTGTTCTTCAGAATACTCGATCAGAACGTTTTCTTTGAATTGAACTGCAGAATAAACCTTCTCCGCAAACTCTCTTAGTTTTAAAGGCATTGGAACAGAAGATAGAATTTCTTTTGCAGTATTTTCGTTGGTAACATGGATTTCTTTATCGTTACAGAATAAGGAGCCCTTATGTATTTCAAATTTAGGCTCTGGAAGATTCGGTTTGGATTTTAGTCCGGTTTCTTTAAGTAGAAGTTCTATTTGAGAATTTCGATCATCTTCTTTGCGGAATGGTTCCACGTAAAAATTCCAGAGTTCTCTGAATCTAAGCTCAGGTTGATCCGCTTTTAAAGCAAGGATACGATTACAAAGTTTTTTAAGATTTCGGATATTGAAGTGATATTTTTCTAAATCACCTTTTCCTAAATTACCGGAAACTACTTTGTTCTCGGTCTCGAGCGAAATACGGATACAGGATTTCAGAATATCAGCGTTCATGTTCGGATACAATTTACCCAAGATGAACAAGATCTCGTCAGGAGTATGTGGATCTATAAATACAGTAGAGTAATATCTGGTGATATCGAAAGGAAGAGGTTTACGTCCCTCGAATCCTTCCGAAGGATTTTGGGTCCCTATAAAATTGAAACCTTCCGCACCATGGATACGAGTTCCATCACCTTCTATCAATTCCAGATAATTGGATTCGTAGACTGTAGAAAAACGTTTGATGATATGTGGAGGACAAAGGTTCATCTCATCCGCCACAAAACTCGCACCAGTTCTAACTGCCGAAGTCAACGGACCGTCACCCCAAGCGAATCCTTTTCCATCCAAAAGTAAACGATAAGAACCGATCAGATCTTCCGGAAGAGTATCTTCGTTAAAACTGAATCTTGCAGTAGGATGATTTCTCTTGAAGTTGATATAATAGATAAGTGCGTTTTTACCGACCCCAGCATCTCCAACAAGAAGCACTGGACGAGATTCCAAAAGAGGATACAGAATATTTTGCAAATTCCGAATCGTGGAATCCGTTTCCACCAGATCAGAACCTAAAGAGCCGGAGTTATTTCCTAATTTAGACTTAGGTACTTTGATGCCGGCGATTGAAATTGTATCCATGTCCCCAAGATCCGGAAAGTGGAATTCCGAGGCAATCTCATTTCGTTATTTCTGAGAACGATTGGTTGGGAACTCCAACTGTTCAGCGGAGGTATGCATGAGTATGATGTAGGAACTCCAACAGTTCTGGCGAAACCAGTTTGACGAACAAATGGCTTTCACATTAGCGTATTTATATGAGCCAAAGTACCCTTGATTATGTACTAGCGCAAAGAATCCAAGGTTTGGATTCCTCAGCCATCCGAAAAGCATTCGAACTTGCCGGGACCTTAAAAGACCCGATCAATCTTTCCATTGGACAACCTCATTTTCCTTGTCCTCCAAATATTGTAGAAGCTGGAGTAAAAGCGCTACGTGACGGAAAAACTGCTTATACCTTAACTGCAGGAATTCCCGAACTGAAAGAAGCTCTTTCCCAAAAATACAAACAGGAAAACCAGATCGATTATGCAAGTCCTGATCGTATTTTGGTCACTTCAGGGATCAGCTCTGCGTTTTTATTACTTTTCAATTCTCTTTTGGACGAAGGAGACGAGTGTCTTGTAGTAACTCCTCACTTCTTAATGTATCCTGCTTATATCAAAATTTACGGTGGGAAGATGCATACAGTGTCTGAAGATTTTCAACCGGAAGATCTGAATGCGTTCAAGGATAAGAAACTCAAGATCATTATCTTCTCCACTCCTTCCAATCCTACCGGAACAGTTTTAACCAAAAAACAACTGACTGCGCTTGCGGAACTTGCGGAAAAAACGGGAGCTTATCTGATCTCCGACGAGATCTATGAGAAGTTTGATTACGATAAATCCTTCTTATCTGTAGGATCTTTTTATGAAAGAGCAATCACTCTTTCAGGATTCTCCAAAACGTATAGTATGACCGGGCTTAGACTTGCTTCGATTGTTGCTCCCGCTCCCATTATAAAAACATTAACTACCTTACAACAATACACTTTGGTTTGTGCGCCTTCCGTCACCCAGTGGATGGGAATAGAAGCTCTAAAAACCGAGATGCAACCTTATATAGATGATTATAAGGAAAAGAGGGATTTTGTTTACGAAAATCTGAAAGACCATTATCAACTGAAAAAAAGCGGGGGCGCATTCTACTTCTT
Organism: Leptospira hartskeerlii; assembly: GCF_002811475.1. Classification (NCBI taxonomy): domain Bacteria; kingdom Pseudomonadati; phylum Spirochaetota; class Leptospiria; order Leptospirales; family Leptospiraceae; genus Leptospira; species Leptospira hartskeerlii. Next base: position 3,587 of record NZ_NPDL01000005.1, on the reverse strand, counting down.
CTTAAAAATAAAAGAGAAGGACGATGATTTTGTCGTAAGAGCTGTAAAAGAAAAAGGTCTGATCTTAGTCCCAGGCTATATATTCGTAGATTCCAAAGAATATATCCGTATCAGTTTTGCTTCCGAATGGGAGAATCTGAAACGAGGCGTTCAAGCCTTAAAAGAACTGGCGTCTTAAGAGAAAATTTTGGCGGAGTACTATTCCGAATTCCCAAGTTTGGTCTTCATTATATGGATAGGAGGCGTGTTAGTCTCCTTTTCCATGGGAAGTTTTTATTCTACCTTGGCTTATAGAATCCTCAGATTCTATTACGGAAAGGAAAGAAAGATCGGCTCCAAACTTTTCAGACTTAAAAAAATCTTAATAGAACCTTCTGCCTGCGAATCCTGCGGAGCACCGATCAAAGGTATCGCGATCATTCCAGTATTCGGATACTGGATCTCTAAAAAAGAATGCTCGAACTGCAAAGCCCAGATCAATCCAATCTACTCACTATGTGAGGCTGTATTCGGATTACTATTTGTAGTCTCCTTTCTTCTTTCCGGAAAATTACTCGGAAGTTTTGCATTCGTAGCTTTATGCGGGCATTTGTTAGTCGCCGCAAGCACTGACTTCAAAAAGTTTTCTTTGGACTACGAAAATTTGCCTTTCATTCTTCTGTTTGGAGCATTGGCGAATTATCTATTATTCGATTCTATCCCGGGTAAAGCCGAGTTGATCGTTTATGTTTCTTTTTCCGCCGTATTTTTCTTAATATATTTTATATTTCCTGCGAGTATGGGATTTGCAGACGCAATATTCGCTCCCGCCTTTGCATTTTTATGCATGCATCCTTGGTGGATCTTCTTCTTAAATTCTTCTTATGGGATTGCGGTCATAGTCACAGTACTAAAAAGAAAAAAAGGAGAAAGCTTACGACAAGTTCCGATCCCGATGGGAGTATATTTCTCGATCGGTCTGGCATTGACATTTATAGCTAGAATGCTCTCAAATTCAGGTTTACTTCCCAACTGGGCAGATCTCATTCTATAAGCAATATGCAAAAAAATATCTCTGATATCCGTAACGAATATAGCAAAGCTTCTCTGGACGAAAAAGATATCGGAGATTCTCCCATCGATTTTTTCAAAATCTGGTTCGATCAGGCTGTCCATTCTGAAGTAACAGAACCGACTGCGATGACATTGGCGACTGTTCGAAAAGACGGAATGCCGGACGCAAGGATCGTTCTACTCAAAGGAATCGAAAATGAAGGATTCCAATTTTATACGAATTACGCAAGCGCCAAGGGAAAAGAATTAGACTCGAATCCGAATGCCTGCCTGGTATTTTTCTGGGCAGAATTAGAAAGACAGGTCCGCGTTAGAGGAAAGATCTCCAAAGTTTCCAGAAAAAGTTCCGAAGACTATTTTCATTCCAGACCGTTCGCAAGCCAAATAGGTGCGCTCGCTTCTTCCCAAAGCGATCCTGTAGCCGACAGATCTATTTTAGATAAACATTATGAAGAACTAAAACTAAAATACGAAGGCAAGACTGTTCCTCTACCGGAAAATTGGGGAGGATATATATTAGAAGCTTCTGAAATAGAATTTTGGCAGGGACGAAGAAGCCGCTTACACGATCGGATCTTGTTCCGAAAAGAAAGCGGCTCCTGGGCAAAAACCAGACTACAACCTTAGTTCAGTCCGAGTAAATGCCCCATTCTCATTTTTTTAGTGAATAGATAGTGATGGTTATTCCCTGTAGGTTTTATCTCTATAGGAATACGATCTGTAACTTCCAAACCATAACCTTCCAGACCTACGATCTTACGAGGGTTATTGGTAAGAAGTTTCATCTTCCCAACTCCTATGTCCTTCAGGATTTGAGCGCCGACTCCATACTCTCTTAGGTCGGGAGCAAATCCTAATTTCTCGTTAGCTTCTACAGTATCCAAACCTTGGTCCTGCATATTATAAGCCTTGAGTTTATTGATGAGACCGATCCCTCTACCTTCTTGCCTCATATAGAGAAGGATACCCTTCCCTTCTTGAGCGATCATAGAAAGAGCAGAATGGAGTTGAGGTCCACAATCACAACGCCCGCTTCCGAAAATATCCCCGGTAAAACACTCGGAATGTACGCGGACCATTATAGGTTCGTTCTTATCAATTTTACCTTTTACTAATGCAACATGGACTTTATCGTCGATGATGGTAGAATAGGCTCTGACAGTAAAATCCCCATACTCAGTAGGAAGACTAGTTTCAACTTCCAGATGGATGAGATTTTCTTTTTTCCTTCTGTAACGGATCAGATCTTCGATTGTGTAAATATTGAGTCCGTGTTTTTCTGCGAATTTTTCCAGATCAGGAAGACGGGACATGGTTCCATCGTCGTTCATGATCTCGCAAATGACGGCAGCAGGATAAAGTCCCGCGAGTTTTGATAGATCAACAGACGCCTCAGTATGGCCCGCTCTTCTGAGCACTCCGCCAGAAACCGCTTGGAGAGGAAACAAATGACCAGGCTTCATCAGGTCACCCGGAGTAGTTTTAGGATCTATAAGTACTTGGATGGTGGTCGCCCTGTCCTGAGCGGAAATCCCGGTAGTGGTTCCGTGCTTTGCGTCTACGGAAACTGTGAATGCGGTCCCGTGTTTGTCACCCAAACTCAGGTCGTCCACCATTCTATTCAGACCGAGTTGTCTGAGCCTGTCTCCCTCCATAGGAAAACAAATTAAGCCCCTTCCATAGGTGGCCATAAAATTCACCTTTTCTTTGTCAGTGAATTGGGCGGCACAAACCAGATCCCCCTCGTTTTCCCGGTCTTCGGAATCCACGAGAATGATCATCTTCCCCGCTTTTATATCTTCGATTGCCTGTTCAATGGAGCCGATCATGATTCCACCTCATTTCTTGGACTGTTTTTTTTCCATGATAAATCCTAACCAGTTCGGAAAAGTGAGACTGATAGTTGGTAATTCGAACCAAGGATACTATTTCAGGAACGAGCCAGGCCCTATTTATATTTGCCGAGTTGCTCTAAATATCTGGCGATCAGGTCCACTTCTAAGTTTACCTTGGCTCCTATTTTCCATGCTTCGGAGGCGTTGGTAACAATAAGAGTTTCCGGGATCAAAACTAGCTCAAACTCTCCAGGTCTGGAATCTACAATAGTGAGTGAAATTCCGTCCACAGTCACACTACCCCGGACCGCAAAATATTTGGTGAAAGAAGGATCATGTGAAATTACAAACCTTCTTACTTTTCCAGAATCTTTTTCTTCTGAAATTGAAATAGTCCCAGTCAAGTCTACGTGGCCGGTCACAAAATGACCACCCATTCTAGTATGAGGAAGAACGGATCTTTCTAAATTAATCTTAGTTCCGATTTGGAAATTTCCAAAATTCGTTAGCTCCAAAGTTTTATAAGAAGAATAAAATTCGAATTCGTTTCCTTTCTCTTGGAAAGAAGTAACAGTGTGACAAGCGCCATTGACCGAAATGGAGTCTCCATTTTTTAGATCAGGATCTTTCCAAGTAGTGGAAACCTTAAAAATTTTACCGTCTCCAGTGTCTTTGACGGATTCAATTTTCCCGGTGCAT